>JAHBWH010000005.1 GCA_019637115.1 Myxococcales bacterium
CCCGACCGCGACGCGCGATGGCGCCCAACCGCGCCGCTTGATGGCGCCCGACCGCGACGCGCGATGGCGCCCGACCGCGACGCTTGATGGCAACCGACCGCGACGCTTGATGGCAACCGACCGCGACGCGCGCTGGGGCTCGACGGCGACGCGCCGAGCCGCCCAACCGCCGCGACGCACTCAGGCCGAGCGCCACGCCAAGGCCGATGGGCGTCATGTCGTGAGACACGTGGCGGCGGGCCACGGCGGGCGCGCGTATGTGGCGTGCTCGCCGCGCAAGCACGTCGTGACACGGCGCGCGCGCACGCACGCTTTGCACGCCCCGACGCGAATCCATGAGTTTTCTCAGCTCGCACGGGCGTTGCTACGTGGAGCGCAGGGGGGTCAGGTCGATGCGCGGGACGTTTCAGCTCGCTTGGCTCGCGCTCGTCGCGGGTTGTTACCTCTTCCTCGACGATGACGCGGCGCGCTTCGACGCCGAGCACGGAGACGCCGGAACGGAGCATTGCGCGACGTTCTTGGCCGACCCGGTGGTGCGCTGCCCATCGCGCGCGGCGTACGGGGCACCCGTGACGATCGAGGTCGGCACGACCTACCGAGGTTGCTGCGCCGGGGGTGAGCTCATCGCGCGCGCGCGCCACACCTCGCTCGGCGTGCACGACGTCTTCGTCGAGGGGCGCGTGTGCGAGTGCTGCACGGGCTGCCCATGCATCGGGCCGCTGCTCACGACGACCTTGACGGTCGAGGACCTCCCGCGCGGTCGCAACGTCTTCCGCGCGGGCTCGACCTCGTGCGTCGTCGACGTCGTCGAGGAGGCCGAGTGCGTCGCCGTGGCCGCCGCCGAGCTCCGTATCCCGCGCGTGCTCTTCCCGCACAGCCCCTTCGGCTTCACCCTACGCAGCGAGCTCTCGGCGTGCGGATGTACACCTCGGCTCAGCGCGAACGCGCTCGGCTACGGCGCCGCGCTCTGTGGCTGCGGTGAGTGCGAGGACGAAGCGACGCGCTACGAGATGGCCTATTTCGGGCCGCCGCTCTCGAACGCGCTCGCCATCGACGGCGCGGTCCACCCCGTCTCGCAGCGTCAGCCGGAGAGCTGTGCGCTCGTCTCGGCCCGCTTCGAGATCGTGCCCCCGGACTGGAGCGCGCGGCGCTTCGGCCCTCCGATCTGGTGGGTGCACGCCGTAGGCGTCGGCGAGCAGCCGGCGTGCTGCACGCCGCAGGCCGGCGTCGACCTGAACCCGACGGCGGGCCACGAGTGGCACGTCGGCTTGCGCGATTGCACGCCCCCCTGTGGATGCGAGGGCCCGCGGAGTCGGCTCGACGCGTGGGCCCCGCTCGGGCCCCTCGGACCCGGCGGCTACGCGCTCCGTGACGAGGTCATGGCGCTCGCCTTCCACGTCCCGTGACGGACCGGCCCGCACGTCCCGTCACGGCGTCCGACGACCGCGACGACCGCGGCCGGCCTGAGATCGTCCACGTCCACGTCCACGACGTCCACGTCCACGACGTCCACGTCCACGTCCACGTCCACGTCCACGTCCACGTCCACGTCCACGTCCACGACGTCCACGTCCACGTGCGCGTGCGCGTGCGCGTGCGCGTCCACGTCCACGTCCGTGTGCGCGTGCGCGTGCGCGATCGAACATCGGTCGAGGTTCCGGGTCGACGAGATCGACGACCACGACCGCGTCGCATCACGAGCGTCACGGCGCGCTGGCTTCCACGTTCCGCGCACGAATCGCGCCGACAGGTCGCGGCCCGGCACGCTCTGGCACGCCCCGTCCTGATGTTCGTGTGACGTGTTCGCGTGGATCTTCGAGGGGCCCATGGCGCCCGGCGTGTGCATGAACGTTGCTTACGGCACACTACGAACACCATGCGCGCCGCCTTCCTCGCTTCGCTGCTGCTCTTCGGCTGCTACCTCCACCGCGACACCGGACCGGACGCGGCCATCGACGGGGGGCCCACCCCCGACGCTCCGTGGCCCATCGACGCGGGCCCCGGTTGCGAACCAATCCGGGTCGTCTCCAGCGCGCTCGCGTGCCCCTCACAGGCGACGGTCGGCGAGCCCGTCACCGTGCAGGTCACGGCGACGCACGGTGGCTGTTGCCGAGGCGGCGAGCTCATCCCGCGCGTCACGTCCCCCACTCCTTTCACGCGGTCCATCGCGCTCGACGGCTACGTGTGCGAGTGCTGCGCCGAGTGCCTCTGCCTCGGCCCAATCCTCGAGCGTGACGTCACGCTCCACGATCTCCCGGTCGGCCGGACGACGGTCCGCGCAGGCGACGCGAGCTGCGTGATCGAGGTCGTCGACGCGGGCGAGTGCGCACCGATGGGCGTCGACGACCTGCGGATGCCGCGCGTGCTCTTCCCGCGGAGCACCTTCGGCTTCACGGGCCGCAGCAACACGAGCGGTTGCTCGTGCAACCCGCGGCTGACGAGCGGACCGCTCGGCTACGCGGCGGAGCTCTGCGACTGCTGCGAGCTCTGTGACTGCATCGATCCCCCCTACGAGGTCTCGTACTTCGGGGCGCCGCCGGGCGGCGCGCTGGTGCTCGACGGCGCACGCTACGACATCGACCGACGCTCTGCCGACAGCTGCCCACCCGTGGAGGCGCGCCTCGAGCTCGTCCCTCCCGACGAGTCCGTCCTCCGCGACGGCCCCGCGATCTGGTGGCTGCGGCTGCGCGGCGAGAGCCCCTACGCGGACTGCTGCGGCCCGAGCGCTGGCGTCGACGTCACGTCCTCGGGCGCGAACGAGTGGCGGGTACAGCTCCGCGACTGCACGCCGCCGTGCCGCTGCGCCGGTCCGCCCGCGCAGCTCGACGCCTGGATGCCCCTCGGCCCGCTCGCCCCTGGCGGCTACCTGGTCCGCTACGGCGCCTCGGAGCTCTCGTTCATGGTGCCGCGCTGACTCATGTAGCGAGGGCGGGCTGCTCCATCCCGCCCTGACGCACGCAGAGGAGCCGCCGAACGATGGTGCCGCGCTGACTCGTGTAGCGAGGGCGGGCTGCTCCATCCCGCCCTGACGCTCGCCGAGGGGCCTCTGAAAGCGAACCGAAGGAAGCGCACGAAAAAGGCGTTTGCGCGAACCTCGTCGACGTTCGAAGTTGTGGACCGCCGTGTCTCGCTTCCTCTTGGTCCTCACGCTCCTCGTCGCGTGCACCGCCGACGACCTCGACGCCGAGCCGCCGCCGATCGCGACCCACGTCGGCGACTGGCGCGACGAGGTCATCTACCAGCTCGTCACCGACCGCTTCGCCAACGGCGACACCAGCAACGACGTGCTCGACGGGATCGGGCCGACCCCCGACGACCTCACCCGCCACCAGGGCGGCGACTGGGCCGGGGTCGTCGACCGCCTCGGCTACATCAAGACCCTCGGCGCGACCGCGATCTGGATCTCGCCGCTGGTCGCGAACGTGGACCGAACCGACACCGAGGACGGCTACCACGGCTATTGGGGCACCGACTTCACCCAGCCAAACCCTCGCTTCGGCGACCTCCGCGCGCTGCGACGCCTGGTGCGTCGCGCCCACGAGGAAGACCTGCGCGTCATCGTCGACATCGTGACGAACCACAGCGGTCGCGTCTTCTCGTACGACCTCGACCGGAGCGGCACCATCGAGCCGAACGAGATCGAGCCGCCCTACCGCGCCGAGGGTTACGACGTGCCGCTGATCTACACGCACGAGACGCGGCTGTGGGGCGCGGACGGCGCGCCCTTCGTGCTTGGCGACGAGCACTTCCGGCGGCGCGGCCTCGGCAACCTCAACGTCTTCGAGGAGAAGATCTTCGGTGACTTCCCGACCGGCCTGCGCGACCTCGACGCGAGCCGAGGCGACATCGTCGACGCGCTCGTCGAGACCTATACGCGCTGGGTGCTCGAGACCGACGTCGACGGCTTCCGGATCGACGTCGTCCCCCACGTCGAGGACGAGTTCTGGCCCGAGTTCGGCGCGCGGCTCCGCGCCCGCCTCGCCGCGCACGGCAAGCACCGCTTCTTGCTCCTCGGCGAGGTCTTCATGGGAGACACGTTCTCGCTCGCTCGTTACACGGGCGAGACAGGGGCGCTCGACAGCGTCTTCGACTTTCGCACGAAGTTCCTCGTCATCGACGCCGTCATCCTGGACGGCGGCCCGCCCTCGATGGCGGTCGGCCCCCTCGAGACCGAGCGCGCGGCCTACCGCCCCTTCGAGCAACCGAGCGGGATCGGCGCCTCGCCCTGGGAGGCCCGCGCCGTCATGGCCGACAACCACGACACGTGGCGCCTGCGCGGCGAGCTCGACCGGCTCGACACCGCGAAGCTGGCGCTCCTCGTGGTACTGACGAGCGAGGGCATCCCCTGCCTCTACTACGGCACCGAGCAGGAGCTGCGCGGTCAGGGTGGAGGTGGCAGCCGCGAGCGGCTCTGGGACACAGGCTACCGCACCGACACGCCGACGTTCCGGTGGCTGCAGCACCTCATCGCCCTCCGACGCGCGCACCTGGCGCTGCAACGCGGCACGCAGCGCGTGCGCTACGCCAGCGAGAACGACGGACGCAGCGACGAGGACGACGCGGGCATGCTGGCGTACGAGCGAGCCTTCGACGGCGAGCGCTTGCTCGTCGCCTTCAACGTCCACGCGCTGAAGGCGAGCGTCGCGGACGTCCCGACGGGGTTCCCCGTGGGCGCCGAGCTGCGCAACCTGCTCGAGCCGAACGATGCGCGCCGCTGGACGGTCCAACCCGGTGGCGTCGTCACGCTCGCGCTCGAGGCCCGCGAGCCCGTGCTGTTGGCGCGCTGAGCCTTCGCGACGAAGCTCTCGAACGCCCAGACAGCGAACGCTGCTCGCATTTCATTTGGTGCGAAACGGGCTCGCGTCTGCTTGCCGCGGCGCGCGTGACGCGCTTTCGTTCCCGACATGCGCCGCTTGCTCTTCCTCTCCTTCGCCTCGTTCGCGCTGCTCGGCTGCGGCGGCGACGACGCCTCCGACCCGATCGACTTCCCCGCCGCCGGCCCGGTCGGCGGCGCTGCGGGCGCGTCCAGCTTCACCTTCGGGGCGGCGACGGCCGCCGCGCAGATCGAGGACCTGAACGTCGACTCGGATTGGTACGTGTGGACCCTCCCACAGGCCGAGGGCGGCCTCGGCAACGGCGAGCACGTCGGGGAGGCCGTGCAGGGCTACACGCGGCAGGTGGCCGACAACGGCCTCGTGGCGGAGATGAACCTCGACGCCTACCGCTTCAACCCGAGCTGGGCGCGCATCGAGCCCCAGCGCGACCAGATCGACGAGGAGGCCCTCGCCCACTACGGCGAGGTCATCGACGACCTCGTCGCGCGGGGCATCAAGCCGATGCTCACGGTCCACCACTTCTCGAGCCCGATCTGGGTCGACGACCCGCGGCGGGTGGGGCCCTGCGCGGGCGACCCGAGCGACACCGACCTCTGCGGCTGGCACCACCCGACGGGCGCCGACGAGATCATCGCCGAGATCGCCGAGTTCGCGGGGCTGCTCGCGCGCACCTACGGCGACCGCGTCGACGAGTGGTGCTCGCTCAACGAGCCCGTGAACTACCTCCTCGCCTCCTACGGCCTCGACGTCTTCCCGCCCGGCCGCAACCTCCTCCTCGGCGACTTCGATCAGCTCGTGGACGCCTTCCGCAACTACATCCGCGCCCACGCCGCCATCTACGACGCGATCATGGCGAACGACACGGTCGACGCGGACGGCGACGGCGTGGCGGCGCACGTCGGCCTCACGCTCTCGGTCGCGTCGTGGATCCCCGCGTTCCGCAACGCCCGCACGACGCGGCCGCAGGACGTCGCGGCGACCGAGGCGGTCGAGTACGTCTACCATCGCTTCTTCGTCGAATCGATTCTGAACGGGACCTTCGACGCCGACCTCGACGGTGACCCCGAGGAGACCCACCCGGACTGGACGGGCAAGCTCGACTTCCTCGGGGTGCAGTACTACTTCCGCGCGGGCGTGACCGGCTCGCCCGGCCTCATCCCGCGCGTCGGAGCGACGCCTTGCTTCGGCGAGTTCGACTTCGGCGCGTGCATCCCGCCCGAGGACGAGACGAAGTGGGTGCCGACGATGCACTACGAGTTCTGGGAGCCGGGCATCTACGAGATCCTGGTGGACTTCTCGACCCGCTGGCCGAACCTGCCTCTCTCGGTCACCGAGTCGGGCATCGCGGCCGAGGTCGGCCGGCGCCGCGCCGAGCACGTCGTGCGCAGCCTCGAGCAGATCGCGCGCGCCCGCGAGGAGGGCGTCGACGTGCGCGGCTACTACCACTGGTCGCTCATGGACAACTTCGAGTGGGCGGAGGGCTACGAGCCCCGCTTCGGCCTCTACCGCGTGAACCTCGACACCTACGCCCGCGCCGCGACCGAGGGCGCCGTCGTGCTCGGCGAGATCGCGGGCGCCCGCCGGATGACGCGCGCGCACCGGGAGACCTACGGCGGCCTCGGCCCGATGACGCCCGAGGAGTGAGCGGCGCCGCCTCAGCGGCGTCCGCGGTGTCTCGGTATTCGGTGTCTCGTCTCGGTATTCGGTACCTCGTATCTCGCGAGCCGCGGTGGCCGTCGCGCCGCAAGACCCCTACCCTTGCGCCATGGCGCGCCCCGACGACATCGTCACCCTCGAGACCCTGCACGATCCGATCGAGGCCGAGATGCGCGTCGAGATCTTGCGCAGCGCCGGGATCGACGCCGAGGTGCCCGGGCTCGAGCACCGCCAGATGCTCGGCGTGCTCGGCGCGTACGTGCCGCTCCCGCTGCGGGTCCGCCGCGAAGACGCCGCGCACGCGCGAGAGATCCTCGAGGGCCTCGAGGACCCCGACGCGCTGCTCGAGGCCCCCGTCGGCGACCCCGTCCCGCCCGCGGGAGAGGGCCCCTACCGCGGCGGAGAGGCGGTCGACAGCAGCTATCGCGACCAACGCCTCAAGCGCGTCGCCGCCTTCTGCGCGCTGGTCCTCCCCGGCACCGCGCACTTCTATGCGCGCGAGTCGACCACGGGGTGGGTCCTGCTCGGGCTGCAGGTGAGCGCGCTCGCGCTGGGGGTGACCTTCGCGCCAGCGTTCCTCGCGGCGGTCCCGGTGGTGCTCGCGTACGACTTCGTGGGCAGCCTGCGCGCCTGTGACCGCTTCAACCGCGGCGAACCGCGCGCTCCAGGCGCGCAGCTCGCCCGCTCGCCGCTCGCGATCGCGATGGCGGGCGCGGCGGTCTTCGCAGCGCCCCACCTCGCGCCCTACCTCGACGGCGAGGCCGTGGAGCGCGACTCCTACGACGCCTTCTATGGCTCCTACTGACCCTGCACGTCGTGCCCGTCGCGCCCTCGAGCGCGACGCTCGGCGCTTGGCGGAGGACGGGCCGAGGTCGAACAGAGGCGGGCCTCGCGCGCGACGCTCGACACGATGGGTCGCGCCCTCGCGCGCGACGCTCGACGCGCCACGGACACCGCGGCGACGCGCGTGCTCGGGTCGCGCCCTCGCGCGCGACGCTCGACGTCTGGCGCGCGGACCGGCCGCTCTGCCCAGGACCACCCTGCCTAGGCCAATCCGCCGAGCACCACTAGCGGGTGCCCCCAGCGGTCCATCGAGCACGGACGGCGCCGAAACGACATCGAACCCGGTTCCAGAGGAGGGCGCGCGTGCGGTAGGCTGCGCGCATGATTCGCGCGCTCGTCGCCGTCCTGCTCTTGACGTTCGTGGTGCCCACGGCCGAGGCGCAGCGGAACAACCCGCTCATCCGCCAGGGACAAGAGCTCTACGACGAGCTCCGCTACGAAGAGGCGCTCCAGGTGCTCTCGGCCGCGCTCGTGCGCGCCGGCAACTCCGAGCAGGATCGGGTCACGATCTACCAGGTCCTCGCCTTCACCTACCTCGCCCTCGGGCGACGCGAGGAGGCCGACGGCGCGTTCCGGAGCCTCCTCGCCATCCGGCCGGAGTACGCGACGCCGACCGACCTCTCGCCGCGCTTCCGCGAGTTCTTCGACCAGTCCCGCCAGCAATGGGAGGCGGACGGACAGCCCGGGGTCGCCACCGCGCCCCCGCCCCCCGTCACGATCGCGCACGTCTCGCCCGCGCAGGCCGACCCCGGGACCGAGGTGCCGCTCAGCGCGACCCTCGACGACCCCTCCGGCCGGGTCGAGCGCGTCGTCGTCGCCTACCGCCAAGGGACGAGCGACGTCTTCCGCCGCCTCGACTGTGAGCTCGGCGCGGACGGCACGTACTCGGCCACCATCCCCGGAGAGGACGTCGGCCCCCCGCTCGTCGAGTACTACTTCGAGGCCCTCGACGGCGCCGGCCTCCCCGTGGCCGCCCGCGGAGACGTCGCCGCTCCGCTCCGAATCGCCGTGGAGGGTGGAGGCTCGGTCTTCGGCAAGTGGTGGTTCTGGACCATCGTCGGCGCGGTCGTCGTCGGCGCAGCCGTCGCCACGGCGGTCATCGTCACCCGCCCAGGCGACCCGGTCATCCCGCCCGGCCAGGGCACGCTGATCATCAACGTGCGCTGAGGCCCGACACCCGCCCCGACACCCGCCCGGGGTGTCGGAATACCGGCGGCCAGGCCTAAAACCGACGTTGTTCCGGCGCCTTACGCAGTGCCCGGGCGGGTGCCGGGCCGGGCGACCGCGTCGATCGCGATACACGACATCTCGCCCCGCGCACGGGTCACTCGACCGCGAAGTGTCACACCCCTCCCGTAGCCTGCGGGTCATGCTCGACGCGCTCGCCATGACGAGTCCGCCCGCATCATCGCGGGCGTCAGCGGTCGGCGGTGTGGCGGCCTCGTCCCCGCCCGCACCGCGCTTCGACTGGCGCGCGGACTTCGGCCCCGCCGAGCGCGCGGCGGCCGACGCGGAGCTCTTCGTCTTGGCGCGCGGGCTCGGGCGGGTCCGGCTGCAAGTGGGCCTCGCGCTCGTCGCCCTCGGCCGCGACCATCGTGAGCTCGGCTTTCGATCCCTGGGGGCGTACGCGCGGCAGCGGCTCTCGCGCAGCAAGGGGTGGGCTGGCGAGTCACGGGCGGTGGCGTCGCGGCTCGTGGAGCTGCCCTTGATGCTCACGACGTTCTGGGAGGGGCGGCTGTCGTGGACGATGGTCGCGCTGCTGAGCCGCTTCGCGACGGCGAACGACGAGGCGGAGCTCCTCGAAGCGACCGCCGGGATGACGGTGCGCGAGGCGCGCGAGGTGCTGAGGGAGCGCGGGCACGACCCCGACGCGCCCGAGGAGCGCTACGTGACCTTGCGGCTCTCGCTGCCGGTCGAGGACGCAGCATGGCTCGAGCGCGGCCGCTGGCTCTTGCAGGGCGTGGAGGGCGTCGGCGCGCGCGAGTGGTTCGAGCTGCTGCTCGCCGAAGGCGACATGTCGCTGCTCGAGGTGATGCGCGACGTCCCCGGTTGGCACAACACGCCCGAGGACGTCGTCGAAGAACAGGCGCGCTGGCTCGCGGCCCAAGCGCGTGGGCGCGAGGAGCAACGGCGCCGCGAAGAAGCCGCGGCGGCGCGGCTCGCTTCGCTGCCAACGGAGGCAGGCGACGCGCCGGAGCTGCCACCGCTGCCGCGCAGCCCCAAGGCGATCGACGCCGTGCTGCGTACGCTCGCCGCCACGTTGGATGCGCGCGAGCTCTACTTCGGCGAGCTGGCCGAGCGGGTGTTCTATCGGCGCGGCTGGGCATCCCTCGACTACGCGAGCGAGGAGCAATACTGCCGCGAGCGGCTCGGCCTCTCAGCCGGGCTCGTGCGCTCGCGGATCCGCCTGGCGCGCGAGGCGCGGCGGCTTCCCGCGCTGGGCGACGCCGTGCGCAGCGGGAAGGTCGGCATGGAAGCGGCGCTGCTCGTCGCGCGCATCGCGAGCCGCACGACGGCGCCCGCCTGGATCGAGCGCGCGCAGCGGCGCACGTATGAGCACCTACGCGAGGAGGTGCAGGCGGCGGAGCTCACGATGCGGCTGACCGGCTCGACGCGCTCGCCGCTGCCGCCCGACCGTGAGGCCCTGGAGGCCGCGTGGCAGGTGGAGCGCGACACGCTCTCGGGGGCGTCGTTGCAGGCGCTCATCGGCCGCCTCGCGGACGCACCGCACCGCGAGGCGGTCGTGGCCGTCATGGTGGGGGTGGAGCAGGCGAGATGTGCAGCGGTCGAGACGTCGGCGGCTCCTGCATCCGACCTCTCACCCCTCGAAACAGCCCCACTTTCCCCGCGAATTTCGGCTTTCGATCGGATATCCGACCACTCCTCGACCGCTCACGAGTCGCCCGAACACGCCGTCGCCACCGAAGAGTCCCCCGCTCCTGCTCCTCGTGCCACCGCCGAAGACGGAGCCCACCCCTCCGACCCCTCGCCCCCCGAGCACGCCCCACTTTGTCCGGGCGTTTCGGCTTTGGATCGGATGTCAGAGCGCTTCTCGGCCCCTGCTCGTCGCGTCGGCTACACGACGGTCGAGATCCGCTGCCGTGAGGACGCCGCGCTCCACTACCGTCAGCTCGAGGCAAGTTACGAGCGCTCGGCCCTCCCAGGCGACTTCCTCCGCTTTGCGGTCACCGCGCTCTGCCACGTCATGCTGCCGCTGGTCTCCACGGGCGGCGGCAAGTACCGCGACGTCCACCTCCGCGACCGACTGCGCTGTTCGAGCCCGGTGTGCGACAGCCGAAACGTCACGTGCCACCACGTCGTCTTCCGTGCGCACCAGGGCGGCGAAGAGCTCGAGAACCTCACGAGCCCCTGCGAGTTCTGCCACCTCGACGGCGTTCACGGCGGCCGCCTCCGCGTCCAGGGCCGCGCGCCCGAGCTTCGCTGGGAGATCGGCCGTGAGCCGATCCTCGTCGTCGAGGGACGCGAGCTCCGAGGCGTGGGTGAGTTCGGTTGACGGCAGCGAGTCATCGTTCAAGGCCGCTCGAGCATCATGGCGACGAAGAAAGAACTGGTCATCGAAGAGATCCGGCGACGCGCTGCGGCGGGGCATTCCCTCAAGTCGGGCAGTAACCGAGGCGACTGGCTCTACGCAGCCGCCGTCCGTGAGTTCCGCTCTTGGGGCCGAGCAATCGACGCTGCGGGATTGGCGTATCGCGAGATCAAGGGCCGGCCGCTCTCCAAGATCGAGGTGCGACGCCGCCTTCGGGAGCTGATCCAGACCGGGGAGCCCGTCCTGGCCAAGGACCACCCCAAGCTGCGTGAGGCTGCCGTCCGGCACTTTGGCTCATGGAAAGAAGCGTTGGCTGCGTTGGGCCACAGGCAGGGGACTCGGTGGACGAAGCACGCTGTCGTGGCCGCGATCCGAGAGCACCTCGCCAAGGAGCTCGCCGTGACTTCGAACGAGATGAGGCGTCGGGACGAGAACCTCTACATGGCGGGCCGCAGGCAGTTCGGCAGCTGGGCAGCCGCCGTCAAGGCAGCGCAACGATGAATCATCGTTACACCATTGGTCGGACCAATCTCACACCCCACCCTTGCGCAAATTGGTCCGACCAATCACCATGAACCCAGATGGAGCCCACGACCGAAGGCCGCGTCGACGAGATCGCGGACGCCCTGCGCAGCAGCCTCCTGAGCGGCGAGCACCCCGTTGGTCAGCGCCTTCCCCCCGAGCGCCAGCTCGCTGAGCGCTTCGGCGTCAACCGCGTGACCATCCGCTCCGCCCTCGGACGCCTCGCCTCCGAGGGCCTCGTCCGCGCCCGCCAGGGCAGCGGCTACGTCGTCCGCGACTTCCGGCGCCACGGCACCCTCGACCTCATCCCCACGCTCGTCGCCTCGTCGACCGAAGACCTCGAGCAGACGGCGCGCGACCTCCTGGCGATCCGCCGCCAGCTCGCCGCACTCGTCGCCGAGCGCTTGGCCGCCCCGGCGCTCCGCGCCGACCACGACCCGTTCAGACCGGTCCGAGACGCGATCGACGCCTTCGAGCGCGCCGCCGAGGACGGCGCGACGACGGCGGAGCTCGCGCAGGCAGACCTCGACGTCATCGCGTCGCTCCTCGAGCTCACGGGCAGCGCGGTGCTGCAGCTCTGCTTCAACCCGGTCGCGAGCGTGCTCGCCGCGCTCCCCGCGCTCTGCGAGGCGATCTACGCGCGCCCCGAGACCAACGTCGTCGCGTACCGCGCGCTCCTCGCGCGCCTCGACGCCGCCGCGCGCGGTGGCGCGCCCCCGCCTCCGAGCGAGCTCGTCGCGCTCCTCGCCGCGCGCGACGCGGCCACGCTCGAGCGCCTCCGCCACTCCAACCCCACGGTGCCCTCGTGACTCCTCCGCTCCACGCCCACCTCCTGCTTTTCCCCCGCACGATCCAGGCGAACCTCGACCGCGTCCGCGCGAGCGGGCTCGTCGCGCCGGACGAGGTCCCGAACCTCTGGCAGATCCAGCTCGGCGTCTTTCGGATGTGGCACCGCGTCTTCTACCGCCCGGAGTCGATCGGCACCTGCGCCGAGCATCCGACCCGTCGCACATGGCGCGCTCGGCTCCTCCGCTTCCGCCCGCTGCGCTTCCCTTTCTTGCTCGCCGAGCGCGCGGTCCACCCGCTCGACTTCAGCGGCCTCGCGAGCCACCCCGAGCGCGTCGTCCGCCACCTGCTGGGCGCGCACCACGACGGCGTCCAGTTCCACTACGACCTCGAGCTGCTCTGCCTCGAGCCCGAGCGCCTACGCGAGGTGCGTGAGGAGGCGCGGGCCATCGTCGACGGCGATCACCCGCGCGGCGAGTGGCTCCGCGACCTCGTCGTGTACGAGCGCTACCACGAGAACCTCCTGGCCGCGGTCGACGCCTTCCTCGACGGCGCGCTCGAGGTCCCCGCGAGCCAGAAGGACGATCCGGACATCCTCTTCGCGGCGTATCTGCGCTGGTGCGCGCGTCAGCCCGTGACGCCGACCGAGACCTGGCGCGCCCTGCGCGCAGGCCGCTACACGGTCGCGGACGGGCTGCTCGACGCCGAGGCGAGCGCGCGCAGGTCAGCCCCGACTCAAGGTGAGTACGCGCGGCAGCAGAGGTTGTCCGCGTGCGCCGCGTCGCAGCTCGCGCCCGAGCGATAGAGCGAGATGCACGCCCCCATGAGCCGTACGTAGTAGTCGCCCATCTCGTTCCTCCCCGGCTCGATGTCGCGGTTGTACTCGACGTCCCATTTGTCGAGGAAGCAGCCGTCGGGGAAGCGATCACAGGGGCACGTGCCCGCCTGCCAGGCCTGACCGCAGCGCTGGCGCTGCGCGATCCACTCGTTCCACCCCGTGATCGTCACGATCGGGGTCTCGGGCGCGTCGAAGACCCGCTGGAACTGCTTGCGGAACGTGAGCCCGCGGTGCTTCGGCGTCGCCGTCCGCGTGTCGTTCATGAAGTTCTGCTGGTACGCGACCGCGACCGGGATGTGCTCGATGCGACCGTCTCGCATCGAGACGCGCTGGTTGCAGGGCCGCGAGTCCGTCGGCGAACGCTCGCAGCGCTGCATGAAGCTCCACCGAGGTCCGCTGTCGGCGAGCGCGCCCCACATGCGCCGAAGGGTGTAGCGCGCCGAGAGCTCCGACTCGCGCGCGGTGTTCACGGGCCACTGCTCGTTCTCGGTGATGAGGATCAGCGGTCGCCCGAGGTATTCGAAGTGCATCCCCGGATAGGCCGCGAGGCGCGCGAGCATGATGTCGATCGTGAACTGATCGCCCGCTGGCACCGGCGTCGTGATCGGCACCCACGGCACGACCTTCGGCGCGCCGGGGACGGTGCTCCAGACGGCCAGGAGGCGATCGAGCGGCTCGAGGATCATCTGGAGCGTGCGATCGGCGTTGTGCCGCCAGGGGTGGTTCGTGGCGTCGATGAAGATGAAGTCGATGCCCGCGTCGCGGAGCTGCTCAGCGTGCCGCCGCAGCAGCCCATCGTTCTGGCTCAGGCAGTAATAGCCCTCGGCGGGCTCGTCCCAGTAGTGGAACGCCTCGTAGGGGCCCCAGTTCTGTCGGCCGGCGAGGACCTCGGAGATGTCGTGGATGGGTCGCGCGTTCGCGATCGGGCAATGCCACGTGCTGTAGAACATCCCGAACTGCGTCGTCGGCGGCGCGACCGGCTGGTCGACGCAGATGTATCGGCTCGTATCGCAGCGCTGGCGACCGCCGCAGTGCGAGTCGCTCGTGCACTGCACGCACAGGCCACCCTGGCAGCGAGAGCCCGACGCCGTGCCCGAGCACAAGAACCCGAACGAGCACGGGTCACGGCAGATGCCTGCGAGGCAGCGCCGGCTGCCGCTGCACTCGGCGTCCCCCGTGCACTCGGGGCGAGGGCCCGCGTCGGAGCCCGCGTCGAAGCCCGCGTCGACGCCTGCGTCGAACGACATGCCCGAGCCGCCGTCGCTCATCGGTCCGTCGCCGCCGTCGACGACGACGCCTCCGCCACCGTCGATGCCGACGATGCCTCCGCCGTCGATGGCAGGGACGGCGCCGTCGGCCCCGACCACGCCGCCTCCGTCCTGCATCACGTCCGGCCTCGGCTCGGCGTCTGCCCCGGGCGGGGTTCCGCGCGTGCGGCCGTTGGAGGCGCACGCCGCCAGCGCGGCTGCGCAGGCGAGGATCCAGATCACGCTCGTCGACGGGCGTCGGTCAAACATCGGTTGAGGCCCCTTTCGCCCGCGAAAGGTACTCACCCGCCCCCGCTGTCCGTCTTACATCGTCTGTCCTCGAGGACGTCGCAGTCGATCCGGCGCTCACACCGCGGGTCGTCGGTCAGCGCACCGTCACGCTCAACCTCGGTCGCCCGAGCCCTCCGTGGCGGCGATCGCCACGCAGGCGTCCACGGCGCCGAGGCGCCAGCCGCTGCTCGTCCGCTCGACGATCTCGCGGTCCGGGAACGCCTCGCGCAAGGTCTTGCGCAGCCGGTTGATCGCCACGTAGAGGGTGTTGCGGTGTTGGAGGGGGTGGTACTCGGCCACGCCCCAGACCTTCTCGTAGATCGCCTCCGCCGACACCGCCTCGCCGCGCCCGCAGACCAGCACCGAGAGGAGCGCGCACTGCAAGGGCCGACCGGTGATCTCGATCTCCCCGCGGCGCGCGACGATCACGCCCTCGAGCTCGTCGACGACCAGCTCCCGTTGAGCCCGCTCGCGCTCGATGTCCTTCCTGGTCGCAGCGCGACGCCCGGTCCGGTCGACGAGATAGCAGTCGACCATCTCGCTCAGCCCGAGGTGTGCGAGCAACGCGACCGCGCCCGGCACCACCCTCGCGGCCTGACCGCCGTCGATCGCCGCCCGGAGCGCGTTCGCATAGACGCTGCCGTGCTCCGGATCGATCTGGCGGAGCGCGTCGGTCAGCACCTCGTCCGCCGCGCGCACTCGGTTCGCCCGCCGCGCGAGGCCCGCGGAGACGATCGCGCAGCCGACGCGGACCGATCGCAGCTCGCCACGCTCCGCGAGCTCCTTGGCGCGCGCGAGCGCCCCCTCGGCGAGCACGAGGTCGGTCCGGCGGCCGCGCGCCACGTACGCCGCGGCGAGCACGACCTGAGCCCGCGCGATGTCGTAGGGCCGCGTGAGGGTCGTGGTCGACTCGGCGCGCTCGACGGCGCGGTCGAACCTCCCGCCGACCAGCTCGATGCCCGCGTGCTCGAGGTCGATGGGGGAGCTCGCGACGTCGAGCCCCTCGAGCGCCTTGCGCGCCGCCGCGAGGTGCTCGAGCGAGCGGGCGATGTCACCCTCGACCGCGTAGGCGTGCGCGTGCGCGCGGTGCGCCGTCGCGACCGAGCGGGGCCCGATGTGCTCGCTCCCGAGCGCCTCGTCGGCGAACCGGTGCGCGTCCTGGGTCTGGATCGCCTCGGCCGCGTGGATCGCCTCTTGCGCGAGTGAGCGCGCGACGAACCCTCGGAGCCCCGCCGCGCGCGCGAGCTCGGTCGCCCGCGCCGCGAGCTCGCGCGCCTTCGTGAGGCGCCCGAGCTCCGCGAGCGCTGCGCTGCCGTAATAACCCGCGAGGTAGGCGTTGGCGGTGTCGCCGTGGGCTCGGAGGTAGTCGTGCGCCTCGAGCAGCTCCTCCCAAGCGTGCTTCGCCTCGCCGTCCGAGTACATCACGATCGCGCGGTAGAGCGACGCGACGCGACGCCGCAGGCCCGACTCGTCGATGTGCCGCATCGCGTCGCGCGCGAGCGTCATGTCCTCGCGGCCGATCCCGGCGAGCGTCTCGAACATCGCGAGCTGGTTGCGGAGGTCGCGGTGCCCACGCTCGGTGAGATCCTCGCGCGCCTGCCGCGCCTCCTCCGTCGCGAGCTCGTAGCGCTCGTCGAGGAGCCAGCTCAGCGTGCGGGCCCACCGACAGCGCGCGACCTGGGCGGCGGTGGGCGAGGCGACCTCGCCGAGCGTCGTGTCGAGGATCTGGCGCGCGCGCTCTCCTTCGCCTCGATAGGCCGCGACGATCGCCGTCTGAAGGCGCGCTTGGAACCTGGCGCCCTCGTGGGGGGCGCGCTCCACCGCCGCGCCGAAGAGCGCCTCGGCCCGCGCGAGGTCCCCCTTTCGCTGAGCGATCTCGCCCGAGAGCGCGAAGTAGCGCGCCGCGTCGGCGTCGTCCGTCGGCTCGCCGATCCCTCCAAGCACTCCGTCGGCGCGCTCGATGAGCGAAGCCCGCACGAGGCTCCGCGCGATCAGCAGATCGATCGCGGTCCGTCGCTCGGGCAGCACGTCGCGGAGGCGCTCGAGCGGCTCGAGCAGGAGGTGATCGCTCCCCGCCGACGCGAGCGGAGAGTGCCAACGCTCGACGAGCTGCCACGCCTCGAGCCATTGCTGGCCGGAGAGGTGGAGGTGGATGGCGTCCACCGCGTGGATCAGCGCCGGCGGATCGCTGC
Organism: Myxococcales bacterium; assembly: GCA_019637115.1. GTDB lineage: Bacteria > Myxococcota_A > Polyangia > Polyangiales > Houyiibacteriaceae > JACKEH01. The sequence goes on from JAHBWH010000005.1 coordinate 16,761, forward strand.
GCTCGAGCTCTCCGAGGCAGAGCCCGGCGCAGTCCCGACGCGCGACCTCGAGCTCCTGCTCGCCCGCGACGCGCAAGAGCGCCTCGCGGACGAGATCGTGCACGATCAGCCGGTCGTCCTCGACGTCGAGCAAGAAGCGGCGCTCGAGCTCGCGCACGATGCCGTCGAGAGAGTCGTTCGTCCCCCACGCGCTCTGGAGCACTTGAAGCGACGGTCGATGGGGCGAGAGCGCCGCCGCGAGGAGCACGCGCCGCGCGGCCCCCGACAGCTCCTGCAGAGAGCGCTCGAGCGAGTCCTCGCCGCCCGAGTCGCGCGCCAAGAGGCGGCGGATGTGGAAGGGGCTGCCGTGGCTCGCGCGCATCACCGCGCCGACGCCGGGCCGGGCGACCTGCAAGCGCTCGACGAGCGCGTCCATCATCTGCTCGACAGCCTCGGGATCGAGCGGCCCGAGCGTGGTCACCACCGGCAGCGCCGCGTCGGCGTGGATGCGGATCTCCTGTCGCGACGCGACGAAGATCCGGCTGCGCCGCACGCGCCGCGACAGGAAGCTCAGCGCCTCGCTGACCGCCTCGGGGTGGAGGTGGTGAACGTCGTCGAGGAAGACCAGGTGAGGGCGCGCGTCGAGGAGCTGCGCGAGCGCCGCGAGCTGCTCGTTCAGGTGCTCGACCTCCGTCGCTTGGCCGCGACGGGGCTCGGGGGGCGCGCCCGCGATCGCGAGCAACTCGGCGAGCGCGCGGGTGCCGCTGCTCCCCGCCCGGACCTCGAGGTGGACGGGCACCGCGTCTCGCCACTGAGGCGTCGCGCGAGCCTCGGACATCAGCTGGTAGATGAACTCCGACTTCCCGATGCCCCCGACCCCGTAGACGAGGAAGAGCACCTCGTCGTCCAAGAGCTGCAGCACGCGGTCGAGCTCCGCTCGGCGGCCCGCGAACCCACGAACCGGCCTAGGAAATCCGCTGGCCTCGGGAGCCGTCTCGAGCGGGCCTGACGTCACGGCGGCGTACATTCCTGACATCCGGGTCACGATAACGTCGCACACGGACCAGGCCCGAGCAACGGACGTTCGCGTTGGCGCAACCGGTGTTAGGCGACGCCGCCTTCCGGTACTGCGCCGTCGAGCCTACGCAGGCTTGGCCGCCGCCTTCGCCTCGTCCTTGCCCGCGCCGAGCCGCGCGACGAGCGCGGTCGCCGCGAAGCCGACCGCGACGAGCCCGAGCGCCCCGAGCATCTGCAGCGGCTCGGGGCCGAAGAACTGCGTCGGGTATTTGTCGGGCGTGAGGGCCGCGAGGGTCTCCTCGGTCACCACGCGCCCCTTGAAGACGCTGCCGAGCGCGGGCGCGACCCCCTCCTGAAAGGGCCACAGCCCGAAGACCGACCCGCCGAGCAGGCCGAGCAGGAAGCCGAGCGTCGGCTTCTCGGCCCGCTCGAGCAAGAGCTTGAGCACGTTGCTGACGACGAGCACGCCGACGAGCACGCCGACGCCGACCGGGACGACGACGTCCAGCATCGGCTCCGAGAGCGCGCCCCAATCCTTCGCCTTCACCGCCACCTTGGCCGCGTCGACGGCCCCCAGAATCGTGACGTAGACGCCCATCACGAGCAGCAGGTAGCCGCCGCTCACGCCCGGGAGGATCATCGCGCTCGCGCCCGCGACGCCAGCGAGGAACATCATCAGCCACCCGTCGTTGTCGGCGCCGCTGTCCCCGCCATGCATCTGGAAGTAGGCGAGGATGGCCATCGGCACGAAGCCGAGCACCGCCCCGACCCAGAGCGAGGGCGCGGCCGGGCGGGCCAGCTTCCACACGACCGGGACGCCCCCGAGGGTGAGGCCGATGAAGAGCGAGTACATCACCCAGCGGTGATCGACGACGAGGTTCTTGACCGGTCCTGCGAACGCCACGATCGCCACGAGCGCGCAGAGGACGACCGCGGCGAGCACGAAGATCGAGCGCTTGCGGAAGCGCAGCGTGCTCAGCTCCGCGATCGCCGCGATGAAGCGTGGGTAGACGCCCGAGGCGAGCAACATCGTGCCGCCGCTGATGCCTGGCACCAGGTTGGCCAGGCCCATGAGGGTGCCGCCGATCGCCGCGCGAACCCCGAGCAGCGAGTACGGCACGTCGTCTTGGAGGACGCCGTCCTCCGCACCGCTCGGCTGCCCCGCGTCCGCCTCTCGTCCCTTCGTCATGGCCGCGGGTCTACCCCGTCCGCTCCGAAGTTCAAAGCGTCGCGCGTTCGTTCGGGATGCGGCAGCTTCCGTCCGGGCAAGTGTCCTCCGCCATCCCGTCCGGGCGGCAGAAGCGCTCGAGCTGCTCCAGCATCGGCTCGGTGAAGCGGAGGTCGTCGTGGGCGACGTTGTCGCGCGGCGGCGCGACCGATCCCTCGTAGATCGGCTCGACACCCTCGAGCTGGTAGATGAAATATCCGCTCGACCGCGGTCCGTCGGCCCGCTCCATGTACTCTCCCACCCCCCACGGCTCGTAGACGCTCGAGGGGAAGAAGGGCAGCCCGATGGTGCGCGCGGCGATGTCGGCCGCGATGGTCGGGACCTGGGTGTCGTAGCGCGCGACCTGGTAGAGGATGCGCCGGTTCGAGGCGTCGATGCCCTCAATCGGCTGGCGCCCGATCAGTGACGGCGCGTAGGTGCCCGGCTCGGCGAGATCCCACATCGACTGCATCGTGACCACGTACCAGTCTCGGTCGAGCTTGCGGTCGTAGTAGATCTTGAACGCCGCCTCGTAGGGCGTGAAGTTCCGCGAGCGCCGCAGCATGATGCTGTAGTTGATCGCGCCGACCTGCAGCACGTAGGCGTCGATCTTGTCGCTGAGCGCGGCGACCGTCGCGCCCATGATGCCGCCCTGGCTGATGCCGTAGTAGTAGGTCTCGGTCACGTCGTGGAGCGGCCGGGGCTCCCCCCCCTCTTCTTCGGGCTCGAGGAAGAGCTCTGGGATCCGGCTGCAGGGGCCATCGATGAAGGTCTTCTGTAGGATGAGCGAGTTGAGCGTGCCCTGCATGAGCCGCTCGCCCAGCTGCGCGACGTTGCCGAAGTTCGTGACGACTTGGCTGATGATCTGCGCGGTGTCGTCGCTCGAGAGACCCCAATAGTCCGTACCGAAGCCGACCATCGCCGAGCGCTGCAGGGCGTAGGTCGTGCCGCTACTCGACACCTGGTCGGCCCGACCGAGCAGGCCGTGCCCGTACATCAACATGCGACCCGGCCCCTCGCCGGCGAGCACGCGGTCACGGACGCTCGGCGGGATGACCACCTCGAAGGGTGCCTCGGCGGTGCCGTTGTAGGCGATGTTTCCTTCGGCGTCGCGGTTGGCGAGCGCGCCCTCGAAGGGAGTCGTCATGTAGAGCGGCACGGTGAAGGTCCCGCGGATGCGCCGCCAGATCCGGTCACCCACGTTCTCTTGAACCGCCTCGACGGTGCAGGTCCCGATGCCATCGGTTCCCGCGTCGTAGCGGGCGAAGCCGTCCGCGCGCATCGCGAGCATGTCTCCCCGGAGCGAGGATCCGGACGCGGTGTGGAAGTCCCACGCGAGGATCAGATCGTTTCGGGCCACGCCCGCCGCGCCGAGCACGGTGAAGACGTCCTCGAGCGCCTCGCGCCGATCCTCGAGCCCCTCGAGCTCGCTCGGCGTGCCGTCACGGAGCGCAGCGAAGTACTCGCTCGCCTCGACCGCCTCGCCACCCACGAGCGAGAGGCCGCGGATCGCCGCGACGTAGCGCCGGTTCTCCTCGAGCCGAATCGCCGGGCGGATGTAGAAGGTGGTGAAGCCCGGATCGCGGTTGACCCACTCGTCGATCTCGGAGAAGTGCGGAACGCGCTCACCCGTCTCGGCGTCGAGGAGCACGGTCGGGCTGTCGGTCGCCAGGCTCTCGCCGATGCGCTCGAACGAGGGAAGGTTCGCGGGGTCGATCTCGCCGCGGAAGCCCACGACGAGGCTCGTCAGCGGGCTGAAGCCGTCGAAGCGGTTCCACGGATCCGACGCGGCGTGAGGATCGCGGCGGTTGTTCAGCGGGAAGACCGAGTCGGGGACCGCCACGCGGAAGCCCGTCTCGGTGGTCGGATCCGCGCGCAGGAAGTGGCTCGACGGATAGGGCATCGCGCAATGCGTCGGCTCGAGGTTCTCGCACTCGGGCCGGAGCGGAGGTGGCGGCCCGGCGTCGACCATCGCGTCGCCGGTCTCGGCGTCCGTCGGCCCGGCGTCGTCGTCGCCGCACCCCACTACGCCCGTCGAAATGAGCAACCCGCACCCAAACCAAGCCAACGTCCGCATCGTCCGCACCTCGCCGCCCCCAAGACCCGAAACCCCAAACCCAAAACCCCAGACCCGAAACCACCCCCAACACCCGACAGCCGCATGGTCGAGGGCTGGGCCACGACCTGCAAGCGTGGCGCGTGGCTCGCGCATCGCCTGAAAGACCTTCACCCTGTCGAAGACGCCGAGCCTACACCGCGGCGCCCCGCCGGTGGAGATTCGCGTACGCGTCACGAAATGCACGAAGATCCGACCCTCCGTGAGCGGAGTCCTCGTTTTCTCCGAACTTTCGTGGCACCAGCCTTGCTACGGAGGAGCGCACCGATGCGTAGCTTCACCCTTCTTGCTTGCCTCGTCCTTCTCGCTGGCTGCGGCTCGCGGACCGGCCTGTTGCTGCCCTACTCCGATGTACCAGCCCTCGACGCATCCACCGACGCCACCTTCGACGCCACGGTGGACGCTGGCGTCGACGCGCCGTCGGACGTCGGCCCGGACGTCGTCGACTCGTTCGTCCCCGACGCGTTCGTGCCGATGTGCCCGAACCCTCGGACCGTGGCCCCCGGCGAGGCGAGCATCCCGGTCGACATCATCTGGGTCTTCGACAGCTCGCTGAGCATGGTCGACGAGAACACCCGCCTGCAGACGAACATCCAGATCTTCTGGGACGCCATCACCGAAGCGAACGTGGACAGTCACGTGATCTTCATCGCGCAACGCGGCTACATCCCCGGACCCCCAGCCGGCTTCGCGAGGCGCTTCATGTCGATCGACGACCGGGTCGGCTCCTGGGATCCGCTGCTCAAAGTGCTCTCGAATTTCCCGATGTACGAGCCCTTCCTGCGCCCCAACTCGGTCGTGCATGTCGTGGCGGTCACCGATGACGAGTCACGCGCGATTGACGCCGTCAGCTTCGACGAGGAGTTCCGGGCGCTCCTCGGGCGTGGCTACACCGCCCACGCGATCGCGTCCGAGCAATTTCCCCCGACCGTCCTCAACCCGAGCGGCGCCTGCTACTCCGAGAGCAACCAAGCCTACGGCCCCGGCCTCGAGTACATCGCGCTCACGGAGATGACCGGAGGCCTCTTCATGTCGGTCTGCGAAGAGGATTGGTCGCGGCTGATGGAGCCGCTCTCGGAGCGGGTCGCCGTGCGGATCCCGCTGCCCTGCGCGTACTCCCTGCCGCAGCCGCCTCCGGTCGGCATCGACTACGATCCTCGGGACTTCTCGGTGCGGGTGCAGGTGCCCGGTGAGCCCGAGCCTCGCTTCCTCCCGCGCGTCGCCGAGGCCTCCTGTGGCGACGGCTGGTGGTTCGTCGATCGCGCCGACCGGGTCGAGCTCTGCCCGAGCACCTGCGCCGAGCTCGACGCCCTCGACGGGCGGGTCACCGTCGACATCTGCCCGCGCTGACGGCGGCGCCACCGTGATCGTCCGCACCACGTTCTCGCCCGAGGCTGCTACACCGCCGCCCTCGTGGTCGAGAGAGAGTTCGGGCAGGCCTACTACCAGAGGCACTACGAGGATCCGGAGACCCGGGTCTACGACGGTGAGGCGATCGCGCGCACCGGCGCGTTCGTGCGCGCCTACCTCGAGCACCTCGACGTGAAGGTCGAGCGCGTGCTCGATCTGGGGTGCGGCCTCGGGTTCTGGAAGCCCGTCATCGAGCGCTATTTCCCGGACGCCCGCTACGAAGGCGTGGAGGTGAGCGAGTACCTCTGCGAGCGCTACGGCTGGACCCGTGGATCGATCGCGGATTTCAAGGCGCCCCCCGCGGACCTCGTGATCTGCCAGGGTGTGCTCCAATATCTCGACGCCAAAGAGGCCGCTCGCGCCTTGAAGAACCTCGGGCGCCTCTGCCAGGGTGCGCTCTACCTCGAGGTGCTCACGCGCGCCGATTGGGAGCAGAACGTCTCCCAGCACCGCACGGACGGCGACGTCTACCTCCGCGAGGGCCGCTGGTACCTCGAGCGCTTGCGCCCGAGCTTCGTGAACGGCGGCGGTGGGGTGTTCTTCCACCGAGACGCGGGCGCGGTGCTCTACGAGCTCGAGCACATCGGCTGACGTGGCCGTGGCGGCCGGACGGAACGCGAACGGCCCGCCGAAGCGGGCCGTTCGTTCACGTGATCGCGATCCTCAGAACGCCGAGGCGACCGAACGCTGGGCCTGGGCCTCTTGCGCGGCCCGCGCGCGGTTCGCGCGGAGCTCGGTGGCGAGGAAGTCCGGGCGCACCTGGAGGCTGAGCGTCACCGCCGAGTTGCGGTTGCGGAGCGGGTTCTCCGCGCCGCCCGAGGCGTTGAACCACCCGCCGAAGGCGAAGTAGCTGAGGCTCGCCGTGATGTAGGAGGTGATGTCGAAGCCGACCGCGATCGAGAGGGTCTGGAAGATGAGGCGGTTCGTCTGCTGACCCCCCTCGAGCACGAACGCAGTCCCGTCCGCCGTCACGACGTCGTTCGGGTCGAAGGTCGCGTCCTCGGTCGGCACGCGGCGGGCGTAGACGCCCGAGTAGGAGAGCGTGAGCGCGAAGCGGTCCATCGGCAGGAGGTTGGCGAAGACCGTCGCCGTCGTCGTGTGGCGGATCGACTGCACGCCCGAGTGGCAGATCATGTTGTTGCCCGACGGGTCGGTGCAGACGTAGTTCTCGCTCGGGGCCGGCGTGCTCGCGTTCTGCTGGATGTTGCCCGTGTAGCGCAGACCGCCAATGAGGATGAGGCCGTTGAGCACGGGGAACGACTTGATGGCCATCGCGAAGCCACCGAGGCCGAGGATTCGGCCAGCGGCGCGGCTGCCACGCGAGGTCGGGAGGAACGCCGTGCCCTGGATGGCGAGCGAGATGCCGCCCGGACGCCAGGGGAGCGTGTAGAGGACGTCGAGGCGGGTATCCGACCAGGTCCACTCGCGCTTGAACGTCTGGTTGAAGACGTCCGCGAGCCAGGTCGAGTCGTTCGAGGTCGCCTCGAAGTTACCCGTCTGGATGACGCCGACCGAGAGCGCCGAGCTGAAATTCCACCGCGGCGCGACCGTGATCGAGTGCTGGAAGAACGGGTCGTAGGTCTGCTGGGCGTTCCGACGGAAGGTGCGGAAGCTGATGGTGTTGTTGGACGTGATGGGGAACGTCCACGGCACGCCCGCCTGGGGCACCGCCTGCGCCATACGCTCGGCCATCGAAGGCGGCATCTCGGGCTCGTCGCCGTCCCCGGTAGGAGCCGCCGCGGCCGTCGTGCTGCCCGTCGCCTCGTTCAGGTCCTCGGCGATGGTCGGCGTCGTGGTCGGCGTCGTGGCCGGCGCGGCCGTGCCGAGCGCGTCGCTCGACTCCGCCGGTCGGGAGACCTCGGGCTCGGGCTGCGAGACCTCGGGCTCGGGCTGAGCCGCGTCGGGCGGAGCCGCGTCGGTCACCGGAGAGTCAAGCTCGTCGGTCTGCGCAGCCGCAGGAGCGGCGATCGCCAGCGCGAGCGCGATCATCAAGGATGCGTTCTTCAAGGGAGTCTCTCCACCAATGAGCCCCACACGGCTCCTACACACTCGAGCAGCTCCACCGCGGTGGCCGCCAACGCGGGTCACCCCACCAAGCAAAGCGAGGGGCGTTGTCTGTCAGATGCCCCAGGGATGTCAACGAACCCCGTCGTCAGGCCTCGCACGCTTCGGCCGGGCGGAGGAGTCCGCGCCGGGGGCAGAAGCATGCGACGTGCCATGCGTGTCGACGTCTCCAAACCATCGACATGACGAGCTTTTGCGTTGCCTCACGCGCCCTCTTCCGGGGCGGAGGCCCGTTCGTGTCCACCGACGAACGGCTCGTTGCGGGAAGTCACACCCGTTTTCCTCGTGATCTCGCGTCTTCGACGGACGTAAAGGATCTGACGCCGGTGCGCGGACTTGGCACGACAGGCGGATCCGAGGGAAGGCGCCGACTCCGATCAGCACCTCATTGGGCCCGTGGGGAGCGACGCCGCGCAGATCGAGACGTCGTCCGCCGACGATCTCGAGTGTGTCGAACGTGCGCTCCGGTTCCGCGTCCGGTTCTGCGGTCCAGTCGTGCACCATCCGACCCGGCTCGAATTTCCGGGCGGGTGTACTAGAGCCAACCGATGCCCGCCCGCGCGCTGGTCCTCGGCCTCGACGGCGCCGATCCCGACGTCGTCCTCGAGCTCGGCGAAGCCCGACTCCCCACCTTGCACCGCCTGATGCGCGAGGGCGCCTGGGCTCGGCTCGAGTCCGTGCAGCCGCCCGCCACGCTGCCCAACTGGACGACCTTCCTCACGGGCGTCGATCCGGGAAGGCACGGCGTCTTCGACTTCACGACCCGCGCGGGATACGACGTCCGCTTCACCGCCGGCACCGTCCGCGAGGCGCCGACGCTCTTCGCGCGCCTCGACCGCCTCGGCCTCCGCTGCGCGTGCGTCGGGTTCCCCGCCACGTGGCCACCCGAGCCGCTCGCGCACGGCGTCTTCATCAGCGGCTGGGACGCCCCGGTCGCCTTCGAGGGCGACGCCTCCTTCGTATGGCCTCGCGAGCTGCACGCCGAGCTCGGCCAGCGCTTCGGCCCGCTCGTCTTCGACGACGTCGACGAGTTCGGGGTGGATCGCCCCGGCTGGTACGCCGCCCTCCCCGACGCGCTCGCGCGGCGCGTTCAACAGAAGACCGAGCTCGCGCGTTACCTCCTCGCGGGGCGCGACTGGGACGTCTTCGCGATCTACTTCGGCGAGAGCGACACCGCCGCGCATCACCTCTGGGCGCACCACGACCCTGGATCTCCCCGCCACCCCGGCGCGCTCGCGAGCGGCGCGGGCGGAGGCGGCCTCGCCGAGGTCTACGGGGCCCTGGACGCTGCGGTCGGCGCCCTACTCGAGGCCTCCGGCGAAGACGTCGAGCTCACGATCGTCAGCGATCACGGCTCGGGGGGCTCGAGCGACGCGGTCTTGCACCTCAACCGCGCCCTCGCCGAGGCCGACCTGCTGCGCTTCCGCGAGGAGAGCCGCAGCGCGTCGCGCGCCCGGCTCGAGGCGCTCGCGCTCGGGCGGATGAAGGACCTCGCGCTGACGCGCCTGCCCCCGCGCCTGAAGGAGCGCCTCTTTCGCGCCGCGGACGCGCGGCTGCCGAGCTGGCTCGAGAGCCGCACGCGCTTCGGCGCGATCGACTTCTCGCGCACGCTCGCGTTCAGCGACGAGCTCAACTACTTCCCGGGAATCTCGCTCAACCAGGTCGGCCGCGAGCCTCGAGGCTTCGTCCCGCCGCGCCTGCGCGAGCGCACGCTCCGCCGCGTCACCGAGGCCCTCCGCGCGCTCCGCGACCCGTGGACACACGAGCCCGTCGTCGAGGAGGTGTGGCGACGGGAGGAGCTCTTCGCGGGGCCCTTCGTCGATCGCGCGCCCGACCTCTTGCTCCGCCTCGCGCTCCGCCACGACCCCCCTGGCTCGCGCGGGTACTCGTGGAACCTGCGGCCGTCTGCGGGGCCCGGCCCCGTCTTCGCGCGGCTGCCAGCCGCCGAGCACCTCGGCCGCAAGGGCCGGAGCCTGCCGGGGAGCCACCGCGAGCGGGGCCTCTTCGTCGCCACGGGACCGCGCGTGCAGCCCGTCGGCGAGATCGACGCCCGCATCGCCGACGCCAGCGCGACCCTCCTCGCGCGCCTCGACGTCGCGGTACCGCCGGAGGCCTCGGGCCGCGTCCTCTGGGAGGCCCTCCGCGAGGGCGGCGGCGAGCCGCGCCCGCTCCCCGAGGCCGAGGCGCTCCGAGCGCGAGGCGACGAGGCCGCGGTCGAGGCCCGCCTGCGCGCGCTCGGATACGTGGACTGACCGGCACTCGGTGCCACCACTCTCCTCGCGCTCGTGTTACACCATTCTGCGTGAGGAGCATGACCGGCTACGGCGCGGCCGAGGCGCGCGTCCCGCTCGCGGGGCGAGATCTGCGCGTCCGCGTCGACGTCCGCGCCGTCAACCATCGCTTCCTCGACGTCCGCACGCGGATCCCGCCGGCGCTGACCGAGCACGTCGCCGCGCTCGAAGAGCTCGCGGGCAAGCGACTGCGGCGTGGGCGCATCGAGATCGGCGTGCGCGTCGACGGTCGGCTCGAGCCCGCGCCGGTCCTCGACGTCGGCGTGGCGCGGGCCGCGTTCGAGCAGCTCCGCGCGCTCCGCGACGAGCTCGCGCCCGGCGAGCCGATGCCCTTCGGGTTGCTCTCGTCGGTCCCCGGCCTCTTCGTCCCCGGCGTCCCCGAGGAAGGCGGCGCCCTCCGCGAGGCGCTCGCGGACGTGCTGGGCCGAGCGTGTGAGGCGGTCGACACGATGCGCCTGCGCGAAGGCAGCGCGCTGGCGGAGGACCTCTCGACCCGGCTCGAGTCGATGCGCGCGAAGCTCGCGCAGATCCGACACCTCGCGCCCGGCGTGGTCGCCTCGCAGCGGACGCGCCTGCGCGACCGCGTGGCGCGCGTGCTCGGCGACGTCGACGCCCCGCTCGACGAGGTGCGCCTCGAGCACGAGGTCGCCCTCTTCGCCGAGCGTACCGACGTCGCCGAGGAGGTCGCGCGCATCGGCGCCCACTGCGATCAGTTCGACGAGCTGATGCACGCCACGGGTCCGGCCCACGGGCGCAAGCTCGACTTCCTCTTGCAGGAGCTGGCGCGCGAGGTGAACACGCTCGGCGCCAAGACGCCCGAGATCGAGATCACCCGGATCGTCGTCGAGCTGAAGGCGGACATCGAGCGCCTGCGCGAGCAGGTGCAGAACATCCTGTAGGCGCCGTCGCGCCGCTCGTGCTTCGGCCCGGGCCGAGTCGCCCTCAGCGCGTCACTGCAGGCCCTTGCGCGACTTCAGCTGCGCCATCACGCGCTCGTACTCGATCTCGAAGGCGGCGGTGCCCTCTTCGAGGTTCTTGATCTTCGAGCGCACCTCGCGGTCGAGCTCGTTGCCCGACGCGGTGTGCGTGCGCAGGACCTTCACGATCTTCTTTCGCAGGTCCGCGTCCTCGGCGAAGACCTCGGCGACGTTGTTGCTGTGGAAGAGCATCGTGAGCAGCTGGTTCACGAGGTACGGGAGGTGCTCGTCGGGCTCGGGGAACCCGGTGTCCTTCGCGACCTGCGACTTCACCTTGCCGAGCATCGAGTAGCTGAGGCCCGCCCGCTCCATGCGGTTCTTGGCCTCGTCGGTGACCTCGCGCTCGCGGCGGACGAACTCCTTGAGCACCGACTCGAAGTCGAGTCGGACCTCGGCGGCGTTGTCGACCTCGATGTCCCCGTCGGCGGTGAGCGTCTGGAGCAGCTCCTCGGCGATGAGGGGGACCTTGCCGCTGTAGAGTTTCATGGCGCGGCTTGGTAGACCCATTCGCCCCCTGGCGCAAGGCTCATGCCCGCTCGTCCTCCGTCGCGCCTCCTGGAAGGTCGCCCGCCCGGAACGGTGAGTGGGCCGCGAGGACGTCCATCTGGTGCCGCAGCGCGGCGGCCTCGCGCCGTAAGAAGTCGCTGACGCCGAAGCGGAGGCGAGGGTCGCGGACCCAGTGGACGCTGTGGATCGGCGCCGGCAGGAGCCCGCGCTTCAGCTTGTGACCGCCCTGCGCGCCGGCCTCGAAGCGGGTGTAGCCGCGCTCGATCGCGCGCTCGATGAGGCGGTAATAGCAGAGCTCGAAGTGGAGCATCTCGTGGTCCTCGACGCAGCCCCAGTAGCGGCCGTAGAGGTGGCGCCCTTTCTCGAAGCTGAGCGTGGCGGCGACCGGCGCGCCCTCGCGGTAGGCCATCAAGGCGAGCGCGCGCCCGAGCCGCGCCGGTCCGAGCTCGAAGAACTCGTCCGTGAGGTAGGGGTAGCTGCCCTTGCGGCGGCAGGTGTCGCGGTAGAACGAGCGCAGCAGCGACCAATCGCGCGCGTCGAGCGAGCTCGCCTCACGCGCTCGGATCTCGATCCCCGCGGCCTCGACGGCGCGCCGCTCTTTGCGGACCTTCTTGCGGTCCGACGAGCGGAAGCGCGCGAGGTAGTCGTCGAAGGCGCGGTCGCCAGCGGCGCGCCAGTGGTATTGCATCGACAGGCGCGGCGCGAGCGCGTCCTCGTCGCCGCGGAGAGCCCGCGACGCGCGCACCAGGTCGTCGCGCTCTTCGTCCGAGACGAAGAGCACGTGAATCGACGAGGCCGACGTCTGGTCGGCCAGCTCGTAGAGACCCGCGACGAGCGCCTCGACGACGCGCGCGCGCTCCGCGTCCGGCGCGACGAGCACTCGCGTCCCGGTGGCCGGCGTGAGCGGGGCCATCGCGACGAGCTTCGGGTAGTACTCGAGGCCGAGCCGAGCCGCCGCGTCCGCCCAGCCCCAATCGAAGATGTACTCCCCGTAGCTGTGCTCCTTCAGGTAGAGCGGGAGCGCGCCGACGAGCCGCCCTGCGTCGTCCTTCACGACGAGGTGGACGGGCAGCCAGCCCGCGTCGGCGCCGACGCTCCCGCTCTCCTCGAGGGCGAGCAAGAAGGCGTGCTCGGCGAAGGGATCGTCGTCGCCAGCGAGCCGATCCCAGGCCTGTGGATCGACCTCGCGGAGGTCGGACACGACGAGCACGTCCATCGGCCAGAGCGTGGGGCCCCCACGAGGAGTGTCAACGAGCGCACGCTCGGATCGGCGCGGGCGGTCGCGCTCAGCCGAGGAGGTCGGCCACGTCAGCGGCCTCTTCCTGCAGCTCCTTCGCCGTCGCGTCCATCTTGGCGCGGCTGAAGGCGTCGATCTCGAGCCCCTGCACGATCGACCACTTCCCGCCCTCGCAGGTCACGGGGAAGCCGTAGATCACGCCGTTCGGGGTGTCGTACGAGCCGTCCGACACGACGGCCATCGAGACCCAGTCGCCCTTCGGCGTGCCGAGCGACCAATCGCGGATGTGGTCGATCGCGGCGCTCGCGGCGCTCGCGGCGCTCGACTTGCCGCGCGCGTCGATGATGGCCTTGCCGCGCTGCTGCACGTCCGGGAGGAAGGTCTTCTCGATCCACGCCTGGTCGTCGATCAGGGCCGCCGCGCTCTTGCCGTCGACCTCGGCGTGGAAGGCGTCGGGGTACTGCGTCGCCGAGTGATTCCCCCAGATCGTCATCTTCTTGACCGAGGTCACGGGCTTGCCGAGCTTGTGCGCGATCTGGCTCATCGCGCGGTTCTGATCGAGCCGCACGAGCGCGGAGAAGCACGTCGGCGAGAGGTCCGGCGCGTTGCGCATGGCGATGAGGCAGTTCGTGTTGGCGGGGTTGCCGACGACGACGACCTTCACATCGCGCTTCGCGTGGTCGCTGAGCGCCTTGCCCTGGCTCGTGAAGATCGGGCCGTTCTCGCGCAGCAGGTCCTTGCGCTCCATCCCGGGACCACGGGGCTTCGCGCCCACGAGCAGCGCCGCGCTGACGTCCTTGAAGGCGACGTTCGGATCGTCGCTCGCCTCGACGCCCGCGAGCAGCGGGAACGCGCAGTCGTCGAGCTCCATGATGACGCCCTCGAGCGCCTTCATCGCCGGGGTGACGTCGAGGAGCTGGAGGATGACCGGCTGATCCTTGCCGAGCATGTCGCCCGCGGCGATGCGGAAGAGGAGGCTATAACCGATCTGACCGGCGGCACCGGTGACCGCGACGCGGAGGGGCTGCTTCATGGGAGGCTCCTTGAGGGTGAGCGCCGCCGGTCGCCCAGCGACGCGAGAACGGCGGGACCGTAGTACAAGGACGCGTGGGTAGCCATGCGCGTCCGTCGCCGCGCCGCCCGTCGCCGCGCCGCCCGGCGCCGCACGAGCGGCCGCGCAACTCGCCGCGCTTGGCACGACCGAGCCCGTTGCCCGTGAGGGGCCACACGCAACATGCCCTCTCGACACCCGACCGAGGCGCCGCGACCCGCTGCTATGCTCCGCGCATGAGCGAGTCCGAAGCCCTCGTGGTCCTCTGCACCGCCCCCGACGCCGACACCGCGGCGCGCCTCGCGCGTGGACTCGTCGAGGCGAGGTTGGCCGCCTGCGTGAACATCCTCGGCGGGGTCCGCAGCTTCTACGTGTGGAAGGGTGAGGTGCAGGACGACGCCGAGCATCAGCTCGTGTGCAAGACCGATCGCGCCCACCTCGACGCCTTGATGTCGTGGGTGCGCGCCGAGCACCCCTACGAGGTCCCCGAGCTCCTCGCGCTCCCCGTCACGGGCGGGTCGGCGGGCTACCTCGCGTGGCTCCGCGCCGAGCTCGGATCCCCCCAATCATGAGGAGGCTGGCCTCCGCGCTCGTCACCACGCTCGCGCTCGGCTGCGGCGCCCACGCGCCGCCGCCCCCTGCGCCCCTCGCGCCCGCGACCGATCGCGATCCGGAGCCGTGGGTGCCGCCGCCGGCGAGCGAGGCCCCGGCGGGAGGAACCGTCTCACTGAGCATCGCGGGCGGCGACGCTCAGGCGAGGCTCGTCGCCCTGCGCGTCGTCACCACCATCCGCGACGGAGACGAGGCCTCGCTCTTGGCGCTCCTCGACGACCCGCTCGCGCGTGCGCAGCCACGCCCGAGCGCCGCACGCATCGGCCGCGAGCAGATCGTCGAGATGGCGATGCGCAGCCCGCGACGGAGCGACCTCGCGACCGAAGCGACCCTCGAAGAGCTCGTCGAGGTCGAGCAGATCGAGGTCATGCCGCTCTCCGAGCTCATGCCGTCTCCGCCCGAGGGGCTGCTCCCGACCGACTGGGTGGTCTACCTCCCGCTCACCGCCACGGGTCGACGCTCCTTCCGCTTCCTCCTCAACGGCTGGCACCTGCGCGGCGCCGTGATCGTCCGCGACGCAGGCGGCGGCCCGAGGGTCGTCGGCCTCTGATCCGCGAGATCTGCTTTCGCGATCGCGTCGAAGCGACGCGGGGAGGATCGCGGCGGCGGTAGTCGAGCGCAGCCCGACCACCGCCGCCCGAAGTCGCGCGGTCAGATCGAGGCCGTCCGCACGTTGAGGTTTCGGTCGACGACCACGATCGACCCCTGGTCGATCGCCCGCCAATCCGATGGCAGCGGCTCGGCGGGCTCGCCTACCACCATCACGTAGCGGAGCGTCGCCGGCCCGCCGGACGAAGGCGGCAGATCGGGGGGGGGATCGTGCAGCCCGCGGCGCTCGACCACCGCCATCGGCCCGCCGCGCCGCAAGGCATAGAGGGCGCGGCCGTTGGTGAGCACGAGGTTCAGCCCGCTCTCGGGTCCGCGGACCTCCGCGACCACGCGGTCGACGAGCGCGACGGCCGAGCGGAGCGCCGAGATCACGACCTCCTCGTCGACGTCGGGTCGGTCGAGCTGCCCCGCGTCGTGCAGGAAGCTGAGCACGACGTAGAAGAGCAGCTCGCTGTCGGTCGTGCCCCGCAGCCCGCGCGAGAGGAAGTCGGGGAGCGAGGCGCGCAGCGTCCCGGAGATCGCCTCGAAGCGGCCGATCGTGCCGAGGTGCGCGAAGAGCCAGCGTCGCATGCGGAAGGGGTGGGTGTTCTGCGTGCGGAAGTCACCGACGGTGGGTTGCCGTAGGTGCAAGACCACGCAATCGGAGACCACGTCGCGCGCGAGCTGCTGCCAGTCGACCGCGCCGGAGAGCTGTGGGCGCTTCTTATGGAGCACCTCGCCGTTCTGGTAGAAGCCGAGCCCCCAGCCCGTCGGTGTCGTGGCCGCGGTCGCGCTCGACGCGACCACGGCCCGCTCCTGATAGAGCGCCGCAGCGAGTCGATCCGAACGATTCGCCATGTATCCAACTAGCCGTGCCATGTCGCCTCCAATGCTCGCTCCTCTCCCTCGTCGTCGCCCTGCGTCACCTCTTCACACTCGGGGTGCTCGCCCGAACCGCGGCCACCCTGCCTGCGGTGCTCCATGCATCGTGTTCCGTCGTGCTCCGTGTCCGTCGTGTTCCTTCGCGTCCTCCGCGTCGTCTCCGCGTCGCCCTTGTCGAGCGCTACGCCTTCACCGCGCTTCGACCAGCCCTGCCGCTCGTGCCTTGGACGCACGAGTCACGCTTCCGTTCACGGGCCGCGGGGCGACGCTTGAAGCTCCGCCGAGCGCCACCCAAGGGTCACCCCATCGGCAGCCGCGCGGCGAGGCGGGCCCGAACGTCGTTCTGTCAACCCGCCCGCGGCGGGAACCTTCAGGCTCGACGCCCTACGTAGGGTCGCCGAGAGACCGAAGGAGCCGGTCGGTGCGTTGTCGCGCACGCCGCCTCGCGAGGCTCACCCAGACTCGGAACGCCAGGCTCGTCGCCGCCACCACGGAGAGCACGACGAGCACCAGCGGAGAGTCGAGGGTCATGGTGGCGCCTCACCAGCACAGGATAGCCGTGGCGTCGCCACATCGCCACGGTGCACCTCAGAAGTATTGCTCGAAAGCGATCAGCGTCGTGATGGGCGGCAGGTTCCGCGCGTCCTCACCGCGGATCAGCGGCACCGCGAGGTCGAAGACGAGGACGGCGGGCTGCACGCCGCCATACTCGAAGTGCGCGCGCAGACCCACACCGACCTCCGCGCCGGCCACGACGTCGCGGCCGTCCGTCGCCGCGAAGACCACGCCCGCCCCCACGAAGGCTGCGAGCTGGAGCTCCCGCACCCACGCGAGGTGGGCGAGGTTCAGGTCCAGGTCGCCAAACGCCGTCGGCGTGAAGCGCCCCTCGACGACGGCGAAGGCGCGCGCGCGACCGAGGACCTCCGCGTTCTGGTAGCCCCGGAGCAAGAAGCGACCGCCGAGGCCGGGGCGCTCTCCGGGGAGGGGCTCGCCGATGACCCCAGCGGCGCCAGCGGCGACGACGATCGCGCCGCGGAGCCCCAGCGGCCGGGTGAGGTTCGCGCGGATCGACGGCGAGAGCGTCCACGAGCGGGTGCCGTCGTCGCGGAAGACCAAGCTCGACGCCAGCGAGGCCCACGCGGCGCCGCCGTGGCGCGGGTCGAGGAACCACCGCAGCGAGCTCCAGCCGGCGGCGAGCTGGGCCCCCAGCCGGAAGCCGCCGGGCTCGTCGTCGCGTGCGAACCCGCCGTGGAGTCGATCGAAGTAGATCCCGGGCGCGATGAAGCCACGCCGCACGTTCGTGTCGCGCGGCGCGCCCAGGCCTCGCACCCAGCGCAGCAGGCCCCCGGTGCTGCGCGGATCGGTGGAGAGTCGCAGGCCGATCGTGTCCTCGGTGTCGTATTGGCGCCGCATCGCGACGTCGAGCAGCCCGACCAGCACGCGTTCGGTCGCGCCGACCGCGAGGTTGAACGACTGCACGACCGGCGGTCGCCACGGGTGTCGCGTCGCGTCGTCGGCGCGCGGATGATCCCGCGCGACCTCGTCGCTCTGCGCGAGGCGCCCGCGCGGGTCGACCAGGACGTCGCGCAGCCGCCCCTCGGTCTCGACCTCGACGACGCCCTCGGCGCCCGCCCCATCCCAGAGCGCGCTCACGTCGCCGCCGCGCGCGCGGACCCGCACCTCGACGGGCTCGCGCCTCGGATCGCCGTCGCGACGGATCCGGATCCGGTGGCGATACCCACCCTCGGGCCTCGAGCTCGTCTCGACCCCCACGAGGACGTAGTTCACCTCGGTCCCTGCGGCGCCGAGCCACTCGTCGAGCCGCGACGCCATCTCGGGCGCCACGCGCGCGAGCGCCTGCCGCGCGGGCTCGACGCGCTGCAAGAGCGCCTCGCTGAACGACGCGAAGCGCTCGTCTCCGAGGGCGTCGCGCGCCATCTCGAGGATCCGACGCCCCTTCGAGCGAGGACGCCGCGCGTAGGCGGGATCGTCGCGGAACGGATCCGGCTCCACTATGCCCGCGAAGTAGACGTCCGGGAACGCCGTCTGGGGTGCGTAGAGCAGTTGGTCGATCGCAGGGTGGAAGCCGGCCCACCCCAGCAGCTCGCGCGCGCTCTGCGCCCGCCCCTGACGTCGCACCTCGTCGAGATCGGCGAGGAGCGCCGCGCGCAGATCCGTCGACCACGCGCGGTCGTCCGGGGGCTCGAGCGCGGCGGTCGCCGGACAGGAGGCGAGCGCCTGCCGAAAGAGCGCGCGCCGCACCGCGCGGTCGTGGAACGAGCGCGCCGCCTCGTGGGGGAAGATCTGGAAGGCGCGATCCGAGACGAGCGTCAGCCCTGGCGCCGTCGAGGCGAGCTCGGTGCGAGAGGGGACGAGCGCGACGACGAAGCTCGACTCGATCGGCGTCGCGCAGCCCGCCTCGCGGAGCATCGCGAGCGTGCGCGCGGCGTCGGACGCGACCCGCTCGAGCTGCTCGAGCACGTAGACCTCGGTCAGGTCGCGGATCGACGTGACGCCCGTCGCGTCGGCGGGAGGAGGCTCGGCGAGCGCGCGCGGGGAGACGACGACGAGGCGGTGCCCGTCGGGCAGCGCGCGCTCGTAGCGGTGGAGGCGCGGGGCGATCACCAGCGGGACGAACTCGTCGCTGACGCGGCGCAGCGTCGTCACACCACGCCCGCTCTCCGCGCCGCCCGGCGCGAACGCCTCGAGCCCGTCGGCGACGGTCACGCTCACGCGATGTCGCGTGTCACGGATCGTGTCGCCTTCGACGGGGAGGGGATACCACGGCCCCGTCATCGTGACGCGGCGGCCGACGCGACCGAGCCGCCCGTAGCGCTCCGGGAGCGCCATCGAGAAACGAACCTCCACCACCCGCGCGCCGGGCGGTACCGCGACGATCAGGTCGCCGCCGGCGACGTCTCTCCCGCGCGGATCGCCGACCGGCGCGCGCTCCCAGCGCGGCTCGGCGGCGACGCCGTCGACGCTCGAGGCGACGTCCATCTCCCGCGTATCGACCTCGCGCGGGAAGACCCACCGAGACGAGCGCTGGTCCATCGCCGAGGGGGCGACCGCCAGACGATCGGCGTAGACCCAGAGCCGCAGCGGCCCCGCCCCTTCGACGGAATAGCGCGCGCGCCCCCGCAGCGCGCCGCGACGGTCGACGCGCGCGACGACGTCGATCGAACGGACCGTGACCGCTGCGTGGTCACCCCGCGCCCCCACCGCATCGTTCTCCGTGGCGGTCTGCGCGCGCGCCGGGCCTGCGCACACGACGCAGATGCCGACGAGCACAACGACCCAGGAGCGTCGACGCACGCCCCCCTCTACCGAGAATCGGCGACCCGCGCCAGGGCACCACGGTTGCCCCCCACAGAACCGCCCCATTCCTGGCGCGCGACGCTCGGCTCGGGCCATGCTTCCCGCGTGAGCGACGAGCCGCGCGAGGTGAGCGACCTCCGGGTCGACGAGTACCTCGACTTCCTGAAGGTCGAGCGCGGCCTCTCGAAGAACACCCTCGAGGCCTACGCCAAAGATCTGAGCCGCTGGCTCAGCTTCCTCGAACGAGAGGGCGTGAGCCTCGACGAGGCACGTGGCGGGACCGTCGCCGCGTTCCTCGTCGCGCTCGCAGGGGACGGGGTCTCCGCCCGCTCGCAGGCGCGGTACCTCAGCGCGCTGCGCGGGCTCTACCGTCACCTGGTGCGCGAGCGGTACCTCAAGGAGGATCCGACGGCGCTCGTCGACCGACCGAAGCTCGGCCAGCGCCTCCCCTCGGTGCTGACGCGAGACGAGGTCATTCGCCTGCTGGCGGCGCCAGCGGGCGAGGGGCCGCGCGAGGTTCGGGACCGCGCGATGCTCCACACGATGTATGCGGCCGGGCTTCGGGTGACCGAGCTGGTCGACCTCGATCTGAACTCGCTGAACCTCGAGACCGGCTTCGTCGTGCCCTTCGGCAAAGGAGACAAGCGTCGCGTCGTGCCGCTCGGCGAGTTCGCGAAGGACGCCCTCCTCGAGTACCTGCGGACCGTGCGACCCGCGTGGGCCTCGCCAGGCAGTCGCGCGGTCTTCCTCACCCACCACGGCCGCCCGATGACGCGCCAGGGCTTCTGGAAGAACATCAAGCGCTACGCGGCGGCGGCCGGCATCACGAAGGTCGTCTCGCCCCACAAGCTCCGGCACAGCTTCGCGACGCATCTCCTCATCGGCGGCGCGGACCTGCGCGTCGTGCAGACGATGCTCGGCCACGCCGACATCGCGACCACCCAGGTCTACACCCACGTGACCGGCGAGCGCCTGCACGAGATCCACGAGCGCCACCACCCGCGCGGCTGAGACGCATGCCAGCGCATGAACGCGCGCGCCCCGTCGGTCGAGTCTGACCCGCGGGTAGCGATGGACGCAGTGGGCGACGATGGACGACGCGCGCCGGGCGCCCCGCCTCGACCTCCGCTACGCTCTCCACCGGAGGCGCGGAGATGCGACGCTGGCGAGGGCTGAAGTCTCTGGTGCACGACGCGGTCGACGCGACGACGCTCCTCGTCGAGGAGGGCCACGAGTCGACCTCGCGCGCCGTGCTTCGGGGCGTGCGGGTGGTCCCGCCGCTCGTCGAGTCGGCGCGCGCCGTCGACGAGGTGCGTCGTGTCGCGACGCGCGGGACGTTGGGGCTCGTCCGGGCCGTCAACCGCGTGGTGCAGCGCGTGACCGACGTCGGGCTCGACGTCGCCGAGAACGTGGCGGCGAGCCAGGGCGTCGCGCTCGAGGGGCCCGCGGTCGCGATGCGCTCGGACGCGCTGCGAACCATGTATGGGCTCGGCGACGCGATGGTCGGCGTCGTCAACGGCGCCGTCGGCGACCACCTCCACGCGCGCGGCAACGGGCTCGATCTCGGCATGCAGCTCCGCGTCGGCGACCAATACGTCGTCCTGACCAGCGAGCCGCGCGTCGAGGAGCCGGGCACCTCGGCAGACAACGCGCGCTCCGCTCCGGGCGCGCCGCTCGACCCTTCCTCCGCGACCTCCAAGGTCGTGGTCTTCGTCCACGGGCTCATGGCCACCGAGTGGTCGTGGTGTCTCGAGGGCGAGGCGTACCACGGCGAGCCGGGGGCGAACTTCGGCACGTTGATGGCGCGCGACCTCGGGTACACGCCGGTCTGGGCGCGCTACAACACCGGCCGCCACGTCTCCGAGAACGGCCGCCGGCTCGCCCGAGAGCTCGCCACGCTGCTCGAAGCCTACCCCGTGCCCATCGACGAGCTCGTGCTCATCGGGCACAGCATGGGGGGCCTCGTCGTGCGCAGCGCCTGCCACTACGCCGACGAGGACGGCCTCGGCTGGGTGCGCAAGGTCCGACGGGTGTTCAGCCTCGGCTCACCTCACCACGGCGCGCCGCTCGAGCGCTTCGGCGCCGCCGCCGCCGCCGTGCTCGGCGCCATCGACACGCCCGGCACGCGGATCCCCGCGCGGCTCATCACGGCGCGGAGCGCGGGCATCAAGGATCTCGGCTACGGCGCGCTGGTCGACGAAGATTGGCTCGGCCGCGACCCCGACGCGCTGCGCGACGCGCCCTGCCGCGAGATCCCGCTGCTCGATGGCGTCGCGTACCACTTCCTGTCCGCGACCGTGACCGCGGACCCCGAGCATCTCCTCGGCCGCGTCATCGGCGACCTCCTCGTGCTCACGCCGAGCGCCTCCGGCGCGAAGCTCAGCGAGCGGAGCTTCCCCATCGAGACGCGCCACTTCGGCGCCGTGCTCCACCACCAACTCCAGAATCACCCCGCCGTCTACGAAGAGATCCTCCGCGCCTGCGCCGCGACGTGAGCGACGCCCTGCCCTCTCGCGACGCTCGTCCGCGACGCGCGGGCCCTGTATCCTCCCGGTGACGCATGAGCGCCGGCGACGTCTTCTACTTGGTCGCGACCTTCGCCGGTGGGCTCGGCTTCTTCTTGCTCGGGATGCACCTGCTGACCGAGGGGTTGAAGGTCGCCGCCGGCGGCGCGCTCGAACGCATCCTCCGGCGCTCGACCAAGACCCGCGCGCGCGCGCTCGTGGCGGGTGCGGGGATGACGGCGCTCGTGCAATCGTCGAGCGCCGTCACGGTCGCGACCCTCGGCTTCGTGAACGCGGGGCTGCTCGAGCTGCGCTCGGCGGTCTGGGTGGTCTTCGGCAGCAACGTCGGCACCACCGCGACGGGCTGGCTCGTCAGCCTGACGGGCATCGGCATCGACCTCAAGGCCGCCGCGCTCCCCATCGTCGGCGTGGGCACGGTGCTGCAGCTCTCCGGCAGCTCGAAGCGGCGTGGCGCGTTCGGGCGCGCGTTGACGGGCCTCGGGCTCTTCTTCGTCGGCGTCGGTGTGCTCCAGGACGCATTCGGCTCGCTCAGCGCCCAGATCGATCTCCGCGTGCTCCACACCGAGGGCGCGCTCGGCGTGCTCGTCCTCGTCGTCGTCGGCGCCCTGATGACGACGGTGATGCAGTCGTCGAGTGCCGCGATCGCCGTCACGCTCACCGCCGCGCACAGCGGGGCGCTCCAGCTCACGGGCGCCGCGGCGATGGTGGTCGGCGCGAACATCGGGACCACCTCGACCGCGCTCCTCGCCGCGGCCAAGGCCACGCCCGACGCCAAGCGCGCCGCCTTCGCACACACCGCGTTCAACCTGCTCACGGGCGTCGTGGCGCTCCTCTCGCTCCCCGTCCTGCTGCGGCTGGTCGACGTGATCGACGGCGTCGAAGAGGGCGGGCTCACGCGGACCCTCGCGCTCTTCCACACCGTCTTCAACTTGCTCGGCGTCGTGCTCATGTGGCCGATCACGGACCGGCTGGTGCGCTGGCTCGACGCCCACTTCGAGCGGCCGGACGACGACCCCGAGGCGCGCCCGAGGCACCTCGACCCGACCATCTTCGGCGTCCCGCACGTCGCGCTCTCGGCGCTCGCGCTCGAGACGGAGCGCCTCGCCGGCCTCGCGGCGCGGGTCACACGCGCGGCCTTCGAAGGGAACGTCGAGGCGCGCGAGGCCGACGATCGATCGTACGCTCGGCTCCTCCAAGCGATCGTCGACGCGGTCGACCGCCTCGCCGGACAGCCGCTGCCACCCGAGATCGCGAGCGGCACGCGGCGCATCCTGCGCGTCTGTCGCCACCTCACCATCTCGACCGAGCAAGCCGCCATCGTCGCCGAAGGGGTCCCGACGGGCGAGGTCCGAGACAGCGCCTTCGAGCTGCTCGACGCGCTCGGCGAGTCGAGCGCGGACCCCGACCGCGCCGCCGAGCTCTTCGGCGCCTTCGAAGCTCGCCTGGAGGATCGCGTCGATGCGCTCCTCCACTCGGTGGGCCGCGGAGGTGTCGCGGCCCGCGCCGCGATGCGAGAGCAGCGGCTCCTCAGCGAGGCGCGTCGCGCGCTCAAGCACCTCGCCCGCGCCCACCGCGAGCTCGCGCCGCTGCGCCCGGCCCCCCCAGAGGAGTCGTAGGGACCGCGCTCGCGTCAGCGCAGGGCGCGCTCGCGTCAGCGCAGGACGGGCGCGAAGAACTGGGCCCAGGCCTCGCGCCGGGCCTTCGGTTGCAGGTCGACGCTTCGCTCCGACTCCCGATCACCCTACGCGTCGAGGTGATCACGATGCGCAATTCGCCTCGGTGAGCGCCGTCCACCGCCAGGCGACACACCGTATGCTGCTACCTTGCACCGGTGACGCGGCTCCTCTTCTTCTACGGCCACCTCATCTGGCCCGCCCTGGCGCTGCTCGGGCTCTTGCTCGGCAGCGGATGGGTGTGGCGCCGCTTCGCGCGGCGGGCCGTCCTCTCGGCCTGGCGGCCGACCCCCCCGAAGCTCGGCGACGTCGTCCTCGACGGCGTCATCGACTCCGACCACCGGCTCCCGCGGGGCCGCGTCGTGGACGCCTCGGGCCTGACCGCGGGGCGCCTGTGGCTGAAGCTCCGCGACGGCGAGCGCGTCGCGCTCGAGGGGCCCATCAGCGTGCTCGATCGCGTCCCCGGCATGGACGACGATCCGGAGATCCACCACGATCTCCCGGCCAATCATCCGGTGCGGGCGCGCGCTCGCCTCGCGCCGTCGAAGACCGCGACGACGCTCGGAGGCGTCGTGCCCTCCGGCGGCCCGTACCGCGCCGACTCGCGTGGTCTGACCCTCGTGCCACGGGCGGACGTCATCGAGCTCGCGTCGCGGCGATGTCCACGGCGCCCGCTGATCCAGGGCGCCCTGCTCGGCGCGCTCGTCGGCGCGACGCTCGGCCTCTTCGCGCCCGGCTTCGGGCTCGTCCTCGACGCGCCGACCGTCGGCCTCGCGAGCCCGCTCTTTCGCACGCGCGCGATCACGACGCTCGCCTCGGACATGGAGGTCGCCCTCCGCGACGCCGACGACGAGTGGGCCGCGCGTCACGTCGTCCGCTACCTGCTCCTACGCCGCGAGCGCGACGGCGTGCTCTGTCCCGACGAGCTCCCCGGCGCGCCGTCCGCCTTCGTCATGGCCGAGCTCGCGGCGCATTGTCGCCGCCCGCAATGGCTGCGGACCTTCGTCGAGACGAACCTGGCCCAGCTGACCCCAGGGCGCGCGCAAGCGTGGCTCGCGCGCGCGGCGGAGCTCGGCGCGCCCGCCGATCCGAGCTTCGCGTTCACGGAGGCGCGCGTCGCGCTCACCAGCGGCGCGCCGCTCGGGCCAACGTTCGACGCGCTCCGATGGCAGCTCCCCGCCGCGACCCACTGCGCCTTCGAGCGCGCGGACGACGACGCATGGCGACGCCAGTGCTGGTGGCGCGCCATGCTGCGCGGCGAGCTCGACGCGCTCGCGCCCGCCCTCTTCGCAGGCGGTCCCTGGGAGCGCGACGAGGCGCGCCTCATCGCCCTCGCGCTCGGTCGCTGCGGCGCCACGGACGCGCAGCCTTGGTGTGACAAGCAGCTCCACCGCACGTTCGATCCCCCGCACCTCTCGGTGGGAGACAGCCCTCGGGCCGTCGTCGATCGGGGCGCGTACTTCGCCCACCTCCACGCGCGCTCGGAGGGGCTCGATCCGCACCTGCGGAGAGCGCTCGCCGAGCGCGCGCTGGCGTTCGAGCTGATGGTCGCGCCGACCGCGGGCCTCGGCGAACGCGCGCGCTTGGCGCGTCGCGCGCTCGAGGCGCTGCCCGAGGCCGCCAGGCCCACGCCGCCGGCGCCCAAACCAGGCTATTGGAGCGGCGGTGGCGGGTCGCGAAGCGCCGACTCGAGCCGCGCGCGGAGCCTCGGTCTGCTCGCCCAGGTCGCGGCTTGGCGGGGCGCCGCCGAGGCGTTCGGGGTCCTCGGCGGGCGCCTCGCCGACCTGCGCGGAGGGCAGGACGGTCGATCTCCCTTGGCCGCCCCACGCCTCGACGACTCGCCCGAGGCGTTCGTCCACTACGCGCTGCGACGGGGTGAGGTCTTGCCCCCCGAGCGATGCGAGGAGACCGTGCCCACCAGCTACGCGCTCGCGGCGTTGCTGACGAGCCGCCGCTGGCACCACGCGCGGTGCGGCGCGACGCCCGCACACGACGCGCGTGCGGAGGCGCTCTTGGTGGGCTACGGCGGCGCCGAGCGGGGCGCGCTGCTCACTGTCTTCGACGAGGCCGAGCAGGCCGGCCCGCGCGGTCTCGGCGCAGAGCCCCCGGTCCAACCCCCGTCGCGCGCGATTCGCAGGCGATATGGCCCCGTGGAGGTCACGATCCAGAACCCCACGCCGACGTCGATGGCGGAGACGTTCGAGTTCTTTCGCCGCTGAGACGACCAAGCATGCCGAGCGCGGGAACGGTGCGGCGCCCGCCGCGGAGGCTGCTATGCCGAGGGGCTCGTGAGCGCACCACGCAAGACTCGGCCGCGAAAGGGCCCGACGCTGCGGTTTGCCGAGAGCACGCTCTCGCTCCGCGACGACGGTGGCTTGCGGGTCGCGATCGTCTCCGACACCCACAGCGCCCTCGACGCCCGCGCGCTGCCGTTGTTGAAGGCGTTGCACCCCGACGCGATCCTCCACGCAGGTGACATCGGCGACCTTGCCGTCCTCGCCACGCTCGCGGAGCTCGCGCCGGTGACGGCGGTGCGCGGCAACATCGACGAGCGCGCCCCGGATCTACCCGACGTCGTCACGATCGACGTGCGGTCGAAAGGCGAGACCGTGATGAGGGCGCTGCTCACGCACATCGCGGTCGCCGGCGCCAAGCTCCGCGCCGACGCCGCGCGCCTGGCGCACGCACACGAAGCAGGCCTCGTGCTCTGCGGCCACTCCCACGTGCCCTTCCTCGGGCGTGACCGCGGCCTCCTCGTCTTCAACCCGGGGTCGGCGGGGCCGCGCCGCTTTCACCTCCCCATCGTCTTCGGCGTCTTGGAGATCGCCGACGGACGCATGAGCCTCCGGCACGTGGACTGCGAGACCGGCCAGCCCTGGCTCCCTTGAGCACGACGCCACCTCCCGCGGCGGCGAATCGCGGCTCTCAGGCGAGGCCAACGTACACGGCCTCGACGTCGTCGTCGTCGTCGATTGCGCCGAGGAACGCCTCGACCTCCGCGCGCTTGGCCTCGTCGACGCTCACGGGGTTCTTCGCCTTCCAGATGAGCTTCGCGCTGGTGACGGTCCACCCGCGCTCCGCGAGCGCCTTGCTCACGGCGTCGAGCTCGGTCGGCTCGGTGTAGAAGGTTACGGTGCCTCCGTCCTCGGGCTCGACGTCCTGCGCGCCGGCCTCGATCGCCTCCTCCTCGGGGTCGACGTCCGCGCGCTCGTGGCTCGCCTCGACGGCGCCGAGCCGCTCGAAGTCCCAGCTGATCGCCCCACTCGCCGCGAGCTGCCCGCCGCCTTTGTGGAAGAGCACGCGGACGTTCGTCGCGGTGCGGTTCTTGTTGTCCGTCGAGCACTCGACGATCACCGGCACCTGGTGCGGGGCGAAGCCCTCGTAGGTGACCGACGAGAACTGCGCGGCGTCTCCGCCGAGCAACCCCGCGCCCTTCTTGATGGCGCGCTCGAGCGTGTCCTTCGCCATCGACGCCTTGCGCGCCGCCTCGATCGCCATCCGCAGCCGCGGGTTCAGCGACGGGTCGGCGCCGCCTCGCGCGGCGATCGTGACCTCCTTGACGAGCTTCGTCATGAGCCTGCCCTTGGCGTCCGCCGCGGCCTCACGACCCTTCTGCTTCCACTGCGCTCCCATGACGCGCCTCTACCGCGCTCGAGGGCGTCGATCCAGCGGCCCTCGTGCCTTCACGCTCGCGACGACGTCGACGTTGACCTTCGTCTCACTTGCGCCAGCGGCTGTCAGAGCCCGAAGGTCGGGAACCAGAACGCCGCGAAGAGCGCGAGCGCCGCGAGGCCCACGAGGGTGAGCGTGGTCCCCGGGACGATCATGTCCCGCGCGACGAGCTCGCCCCGCCCGTCCGCCTTCATCCCGAAGCCGAAGGCCATCGCGTTCGGCGGGGTGCTCACCGGGAGCGGCATCGCGAGCGAGCACGCGAGCGCCGCGACCACGAGGAGCGGCGCGGCGCTCACGCCCGAGAGCCCCATGATCATCGGCGCGAGCAGGTTCGCCGCCGCGGTGTTGCTCATCACCGCCGAGAGCGCCGCCGCGAGGAGCGCGACGACGCCCACGAGCGCGAGCTCGGGCAGCCCCTCGGTGGGCAAGCGCGCGCTCGCCCAGCTCGCGAGGCCGGATTGGTCGATGGCCGCGCCGAGGGCGAGGCCGCCGCCGATGAGCAGGAGCACGTCCCACGGGAGCGCGCGTAGCTCTGGCACCCGCAAGAGATTGCTCCCGAAGAAGAGCACCACCGGCAAGAGCGCCACCGTCCCAGGCGTGAGCCCGAGGCGGTCACCCATCAGCCAGCCGGTGATCGTCAGCAGGAGCACGCCCACGACGAGCGCCTGCGGACCCCGGAACGGGCGCACGTCGTCGTCCTCGTCGAGCTCCACCTCCTCCACCTGTGTGGGGAAGCGGCGCGCGAGGTAGGCGAGCACGACGACGAGCAGCGCGATGAGCAGCGGGCCCGCGAGCATCATCCACGCGCCGAAGCTCGGCGCGTTCCCCTCGGCCTGGAGGTAACGCAGCATGATCGCGTTGGGCGGAGAGCCGATGGGGGTCGCGATGCCGCCGAGGTTCGCCGAGAACGCGATTCCGAGGAGCAGCGCTTTGCGGAAGCCGTCGCCTTCGGGGACCTTCGCCAGCATCGAGCCCGCGAGCCCGAGCATGAGCGCGCAGGCCGCCGTGTTGCTCATCCACATCGAGAGCAGCGCGGTCGTGACCATCGTCGCCAAGAGCACGCGCGTCGGCGTACGGCCCGCCCGCCGCAAGATGCCCCGCGCGAGCCGACGATCGAGCGCCGTGCGCTCGAGGCCCGCGCTGAGCACGAAGCCACCGAGGAAGAGCAGCGTGACGTCCGAGAAGAAGGCGTTCACGAAGAGCGCCGGGCCGCGCCCTTCCGAGAGCGTCGGCGCGAGCCAGGTGAGCTCGAGCGCCAACACGAGCAGGCTCGTCACGAAGAGCGGCACCGCCTCGGTGATCCAGAGGATCGCCGCGACGAGCACGATGCCGAGCGTCACCTCGGCCGGCCGCGTCAGCCCGAGCGGCCCGGCGAGCCAGCCCTCGTTCGCGGCCACGAAGGCCAGGATGGCGAGCGAGATCCCAGGCGGCGTCCGCCACGGGAGCCGCAGCACGACCGGGACCCACTCCTTCGCGATGTCGGCTCCGGGTAACGGCACGGGCGGGAGCATAGCGCTAGCAGTGCTCGGGGCGACCGCGGGCGAGCCGCGCCGCCCTACTTCGTGCGCCGTCCTACTTCGTACGCTCTCGCGCGGCCTTCGCCGCCCGCGTCGCCTTCCGGTAGCGGTGCGGCTTCAGGTAGCGCTCCTCGAGCTTCTCGAGCTCGGTCTTCTTCATCGGCCGGAGCTGGCCGGGGCGCAGCCCCTCGGCGGTGATGCCTGCGAACGAGAGCCGGACGAGCCGCATCACGCGATGGCCGACCGCGTCGCCCATGCGGTGGATCTGCCGGTTCTTCCCCTCCGTGAGGGTGATCTGGATCCAGGTGTTGCGATCCTCGGTTCGCTCCACGAAGAGCTGCGCGGGGCGCGTCACGTAGCCGTCGTCCAGCTCGACGCCCTTGCGCAGCGCGTCGAGCGCGGGGACGTCGACCAAGCCCTGGAGCTTCGCGACGTAGACCTTCGGCACCTTCGTGGTGGGGCGCAGCAGCGCCTCCGTGAGCGCGCCGTCGTTGGTCAGGAGCAGCACCCCGCTCGTGTTGAAGTCGAGCCGTCCGATCGCGTGGACCGCCTCCGGCAGACGTCCGACCACCTCGGCGAGGCAGGGGCGCCCCTCGGGATCCGAGAGCGTGGAGACCATCCCGCGCGGCTTGTGGAAGACGTAGTAGGCGGGCTTCTCGGCGACGACGCGGCGGCCGTCGACCTCGACCTTGTCACGCCGTGGGTCGACCTGCGTGCCGAGCTCGGTGGTGATGCGGCCGTTCACCCGAACGCGACCCGCGGCGATGAGCTCCTCCGCCTGACGTCGCGACGCGATGCCAGCTCGTGCGATCACCTTCTGAAGCCGTTCGAGCGCCATGTTCCTCCGCGCGAGCGAGCCCGCGTCGGCAGGGTGTAGCAGGCCGGGCGGGCGTCGTCGCGCGCTCGCTCAGCTGCCCGCCGACTCCGTGGTGGGCTCGCGGGGGCCTGCTCAGGTCTCGGCGTCGGCCTCGGCCGCTGCGGCCTCTTCCGCCTCGCGGCGCGCGGCCTCGGCCTCGCGCTGGCGCTGCCACTCGGCGTCGCGGTCCCAGCGGTCGACGCGACCGTCGCCGTTCACGTCCACGCCGACGCGCACGAGCCGCCCCTCCTCGTAGTACTCCCACGTGTCGGGCGTCCAGCGCTGGGCGGTGCTGCGGCCGGAGAGGTCGCGCTCCCCGCGGACGGGCCGGCCGTTCTCGAAGAAGATCTTCGTGTCGATGCGGCCATCGCCGGTCGTGTCGATCTCCTGGCGGACGATGTGACCACGCTCGAAGAACGTGAGCTCGTCCATCTGGCCGTCGAAGTTCCGGTCCGCCTCCTCGCGCATCGGGCGGCCCTCGTCGTTGTAGAAGCGGACCACGTCCTTGATCCCGTCGCCGTTTAGGTCGGCCTCGCGGCAGATCAAGATGAGCCGCGCCATCCGTCCTTCGCCGACCGTGCGGAAGACCTTGCGCACGTCCGGCCAGTCGTCACCCGAGGTGTCGTACTCGCTCACCTCGAAGCCGGGCCCTTCCCCTTCGCAGCGCCCTCGGTCGTCGTCGGGCCGCTCGCCGCCCGACACCGACGCCGCGTGCGACGGCCGCTCGGCCCGCCGGTCCGCCTCGGTCTTGCAGCCGAGCGCGAGCGACGCGAGCGCGCAGAGGATCCAGACGCGATTCATTGGGCGTCTCCTTGCGTCGAGCCATCGTCCGCGATGGCGATGTCGTCGTCGGCCGAGGGCGCAGGCGTCTCCGAGCCGCTCGTGCTGCTCGACTCGGCCTCCGGCCGGTCGACCACGAGGCAATGCAGCACGCTCTCGACGAGCCCCGCCTGCTCGGCGGCGATCTCCTCGACGCGATCGGGCGTGCCGTCGCGGTCGGTGTCGTAGCGGATCTCGACGAGCCGTCCGTCTCGGAAGATCTCGAACTTTTCGGGGCGCCCGTCGTTGTCGTCGTCGTAGGCGGCCTCGACGAGCATCCCGCGCTCGTAGGTCTCCCAGACGTCGACCCGGCCGCGGTTGCGTCGGTCGCGCTCGGCGCGGACGACCCGCCCGTCCTCGCACCACAGCCACGTGTCGATGCGGTCGTTGAAGGTCGTGTCGAGCTCCTTGTGCACGAGCACGCCGTTCTCGAAGTAGGCGATCTGGTCGATTCGCCCGTCGAAGTCGAGGTCGTGCTCCTCGCGGATCACCGTGCGACCGTCGGGCGCGTAGAAGCGCACCACGTCGACGCGACCGTCGAAGTTCATGTCGATCTCGGTGCAGCGCCGCGCGCCGTTCGCGAGCACGTGGCGGATGTCCGGCCGGCCGTCGTTGTTCACGTCGACCGCTTGGACGTTGTCGCCGGTGCCGACGCAGAGCTCGCGGACCCGGGCGTCCCCGCGGGAGCCGCTCGGGGTCGTGCGGCGGTCACCCACGCCAGAGCCTTCGGTGCTGCTCCCGCCGCAGGCGACGAGGAGGACGAGTATGCAGAGGTTGCGCATGAAGCAATCCGAGCGCCGAGGCGGCCCTTCCGCTTGGGTCCCCTCCCTCGGCGTGCGCAGCTTACCTGCGCCTCCACCGCTCGGGCAAGGCGCGCAGTTGGATTGACGCTATACATGGTGTCATGTAGGTTCACCCTCCCGAACGCGACGCGCTCGGGCGTGAACCCCATGCGCGCTGGGCGTGGGCGAGCGAAGGGTGGGGCCGGCGCACCCCGAAGGAACCAAGATGGCCCGGAAGAAGATCTCCACCACCGTCTACATCACGCCCGAGCAGAACGAGAAGCTCAAGCTCCTGCACGAGCGGACGAAGGTGCCCATCGCCGTCTACATCCGGGAGGGGATCGACCTCGTGCTCGAGCACCACCAGCACGAGCTCCCGGGGCAAGCGCAGCTGAGCTTCGACACCGGCCGCGAGTGAGCGTCGTCCCGGGTGAGCTCCACCGACCAGGGGTGACCGGACCGAGTTTCGCCGACGCGGCTGGAACCGAGGCACGAGCGCTGCTAACTGCGTCCGCCTGAGGGCTCATGTCGTTCCCGCTCGACCGCATCCGCAACTTCTCGATCATCGCCCACATCGACCACGGCAAGAGCACGCTCGCCGATCGCATCCTCGACGTGACGGGCGCCGTCACGCAGCGCGAGCAGCGTGAGCAGCTCCTCGACAAGATGGAGCTCGAGCAGGAGCGCGGGATCACCATCAAGGCGCAGACCGTGCGGCTCCCCTTCAAGGCGGCCGACGGCATCACGTACCAGCTCAACCTGATCGACACCCCAGGGCACGTCGACTTCAGCTACGAGGTCAGCCGCTCACTGGCGGCGTGCGAGGGTGCGCTGCTCGTGGTCGACGCGACCCAAGGCGTCGAGGCGCAGACGCTCGCCAACGTCTACCTCGCGCTCGACAACGACCTCGAGATCATCCCCGTCTTCAACAAGATCGACCTGCCGAGCGCGGACGTCGATCGGGTCAAGCGCGAGGTCGAGGAGGTCATCGGCCTCGACGTCCCCGAGCCCATCTTGGCGTGCAGCGGCAAGACCGGCGCGGGCGTCCGAGAGGTCCTCGAGGAGATCGTCCGCCGGGTACCCCCGCCGAAGACGAACCCGGACAGCCCGCTCCGCGCGCTCATCTTCGACAGCTGGTACGACGCCTACCGGGGCGCGATGGTCATGATCCGGGTGGTCGACGGGACCATCCGCAAGGGCGACAAGATCAAGCTGATGGCGACCGGCGCCGAGTACGAGGTCACGGAGCTGGGCATCTACACGCCGTGGCCGACCGCGATCGATCACCTCGGACCGGGCGAGGCGGGCTTCTTCGCGGCCTCGATCAAGTCGGTCGAGGACACGAAGGTCGGCGACACCGTGACGCACGTGAAGCCACGCGCGACCGAGGCGCTCGCGGGCTTCGAAGAGGTCAAGCCGATGGTCTTCTGCGGCGTCTTCCCGACGGAGAGCGACCGCTACCCGGATCTGCGCGACGCGCTCGACAAGCTGAAGCTGAACGACGCCGCCCTCTTCTTCGAGCCCGAGACCTCGGACGCGCTCGGCTTCGGCTTCCGCTGCGGTTTCCTCGGCCTGCTGCACATGGACGTCGTCCAAGAGCGGCTCGAGCGCGAGTACGACCTCGACCTCATCACGACGGCGCCGAGCGTCGTCTACCACGTGTACCTCACCGACGGCGAGATGGTCACGGTCGAGAACCCCTCGAAGCTGCCGGAGACGAGCAAGATCGAGCGCATCGAGGAGCCGTACTTCAAGGTCTCGATCCACGTGCCGAAGGAGCACGTCGGCGCCGTGCTCAAGCTCTGCCAAGAGCGGCGCGGTGAGCAGAAGGAGCTGCAGTTCGCGGGCTCCGACCGCGTGATCATCGTCTACTCGCTGCCGCTCGCCGAGGTCCTCTTCGACTTCTTCGACAAGCTGAAGAGCGCGACGCGCGGCTACGCCTCGATGGACTACGAGCTCGAGGGGTACCGCACGAACAGCCTCGTGCGCCTCGACATGCTCATCAACGGCGACAAGGTCGACGCGCTGTCTGCGATCGTCCACCGCGACAACGCCTACGTCGTCGGCCGCGCGCTCGCGCTGAAGCTGAAAGAGATCGTCCCGCGGCAGCAGTTCGACGTCGCGATCCAAGCGGCCATCGGGCAGAAGGTCATCGCCCGCGAGTCGGTCCGCGCGCTGCGCAAGGACGTGACGGCGAAGTGCTACGGCGGCGACGTGAGCCGAAAGCGCAAGCTCCTCCAGAAGCAGAAGGAGGGCAAGAAGCGCATGAAGAGCGTCGGCAAGGTCGACATCCCGCAGGCCGCCTTCCACGCGATCCTGAAGGTCGACAACTGACGGTCGACGACTGACGGTCGCTGGCGGTCAGACCACGAGCTTGTAGCCGACGCCGTAGACCGTGAGGATGTGGCGCGGCTTGTCGGGCTGCGGCTCGAGCTTCTTGCGGAGCTTCACGATGAAGTTGTCGACCGTGCGGTTCGTCGGGCTCGCCTCGAGCCCCCAGATGGCGTCGAGGATCTCGTCGCGGCTGACGGGCTCGCCCGCGCGCGCGACGAGGAGCTTGAGCAGCTCGACCTCGTAGAAGCCGAGCTGCTGCTCGTCTCCGTCGCGCACGATGACCTGCTTGACGGGGTCGATCTCGGCGTCGCCGATCCGGAAGGGCGCGGTAGACGCCCCACGCCCCGCGCGGCGTAGGAGCGCGCGGATGCGGGCGACGAGCTCGCCGAGCGAGAAGGGCTTGGTGACGTAGTCGTCGGCCCCCGAGTCGAGGCCGCGGATCTTGTCGGCCTCTTGGCTCCGCGCGGTGAGCATGAGGATCGGCACGTGCCGGTCGGTCAGCCGGATCTGCTCGCAGACCTGGTAGCCGTTCATGTCGGGGAGCATCAGGTCGAGGATGATGACCGAGGGGCTCGCGCTCCGACCGAGCGAGACGGCGTCTTTGCCCGTCTGCGCGTGATGGACCTTGAACCCCTCGAACTCGAGCGCGTCGACGAGGCCGAGCGCGAGCGCGGGGTCGTCCTCGACGAGGAGGATGCTTTGCTCCGCGTCCACGGCGGCGATGATACCGCACGTGGGTGTGGACGCACATGTGGAGGTTGGGGGCGCGAGGAGCGCGGGCGCGGGGCGGCGTGTTGGGGACGCGGGGCGTGTTGGGGGCGAAGGGGTCCGGGGGAGTGGGGGTCCGACGGCGAAAGGGGGCGGCGGCGGGGGGTCCGTGGGGGGAGCGGGGGTCCGGGGGAGCGGGAGGCGAAGGGCACTTGGGCAGGGGCAAGGGCAAGGGCAGGGGCAGGGGACTCTTTGGGACTGCGGAACGGCGCCCTCGTCGGGTACGGTATGCGCCATGCGTGCGCGCTTCGCGTTGGGCTTCGCCCTGAGCCAGGCCCTGGCTCTGCTCCCGTCCTGCCACTCCGGCGAGGTCGCCGTGCCGAGCCTCACCTTCCACGACCCGCGCGGCTTGATGGACGTCATCGGCGACCTGCGCCTCGTGGTCTTCGACGCCGAGGGCCGGAGCTGCACGGCGGACGGCACGGTGCTCCCCGAGCTCTCCGACGCACCCGACGCGGTCTTCCCCGACGCCGTCGTGGACATCACCTTCCCCACGGACGCCGCGACCCAGGTGAACCTCTTCGCCGGCAGCTACCTCGTGCACGTGCGAGGGCGCGGCACCGACCCCGTCACGGGCCGCACGAACCAGATCGTCGCGACCGGGTGTGTCGACGACGTCCTCATCGAGGAAGGCCAGACCCGCGAGATCACGGTCGAGCTCAAGGACGTGGTCGGCATGGGAGAGTGCGGCGACGGCATCCTCAGCCCGGACGAGCAATGCGAGGCCGCGACCGGCCCCCTCCCCTGCGACGCGTGCCGAACGCAGCCCTTCGCGGCCACCAGCACGACGACGAATTTGCAGGACAAACCGTCGGCGGGTTGGGCCGCGGGCCAACGCCTCGTGGTCTCGTTCGACAGCGAGAGCACCTCGCCCCGCGGGGTGATGACGATGTTCCGCAGCGATCGCGGCGAGGTCGTCACGAGCCCGGCCGCGCTGGCCATCGACGTGGACGTCGACGTCGGGATGACCATCCCGGGCGTGCAGACCACGACGGCCACCGCGGTCTCGCCCGCGCGCGTGGCGATCGCGTTCGGTGACTTCCGCAGCGCGATGACCGAGGGCGGCGACGTGCAGGTGCGCTTCTTCGACCTCGACCGGGCCCCGCTCGCGAACGCGACCCAGGCGGTGCCGAGCCCTGGCGCGCAGACGAACCCGAAGATCGCGATGATGCCGGACGGAAACACGCTCGTCGTCTTCGACGACGGCGTCTCCACGAGCGGCGCGTCGGCGGTGCACTTCGCCGCGGGCTCGACGTCTCCCGGAGCAGCGGTCGCGATCGGCACCTCGGGCGCGTCGGCCCCTGCGGTCGCCGCGCACGCGGGCGGCTTCGTCGTCGCGTACGTCCAGGGCGGACAGGTCCTCGCGGCCCGCTACGACGCCGAGGGAGCGTCGGTCGGTGAGCCCGTGACGGTCGGCGCCGGCGCACAGCCCACGGTCGCGGCGCTCGCCGATGGCCGCTTCTACGTCGCGTTCGACGACGGCGGGTCGGTCCGCGGCCGCGCGTACACGGCCGAGGGCGCCCCCGCCTCGGACGCTTTGCTCCTCGGTCCGGGCGTGCGCCCCGCCGCTGGCGCGGGCGCCGAGCGCTTCTTCGTCGCGTGGGAGTCGAGCGGGCAAGTCCGCGCGCGTGTGGTCGACGGCGCGGGCGCCCCTGCCCGCAACCGGGAGAACCCTCCGACCCCCGACGCCTTCACGGTGAGCGCGGGCGCGGAGCCCACCGTCGCGGTCGGCGGCCCGACCGGTCAGACCTGGGCCTTCGTCGGCTTCACGGCTGGCGGTGACGTCCAGGGGCGGCTCTACCCGCTCCCTTGAGGCTCCGCTGCAGGAAATCCGCTGCGTGGTCCCACGCCGTAGCCCGTGCAGCCCGTACGGTAGCCGCGCAAGAAAATCGGTCCGACGTAGCAAGACGCGCAACTGGCTCGTCGCGCGGCCGAGACCGGGCCATGTTCAACGTTCCTCGGGAGAGACCTCTCATGCGACCGCTCTACGTGACCCTTCACCTCTCGACGCTCCTGCTCGCGGGATGGGGCTGCAGCACGCTCCCCGCCAATCCCTGTGGAGAGCTCGTCCGAACCCCCGCCGGCAGCTGCGACTGCCCCGAGGGTTCCACCCGCGATGAGGAGGATTGGTGGCTCTGCCACCTCCCCGATGGTGGCCAGATTCGCGACCCGAACGCGCCGCCTCGGACCGACGGAGGTTCGGACGACACAGGCCCCAGCGACTCCGGTTTCGATGGTGGAGCTCTCGAGGATGGCGGCTACGACGCCGGCGAAACCCTCGATGCAGGCCCCGCCGATGGAGGCTGCCCCGACCGCGTCTGGTACCGCGACCGCGACCGCGACGGCTTCGGCGACGACTCGACCACCGTCATGGGCGGCTGCGCGGCCCCAGAAGGCTACGTGGCGGAAGGGGGCGACTGCGATGATGAGTGCTCGGCTTGTCACCCTTTCGCGCCGGAGATCTGCGACGAGCGCGACAACAACTGCAACGACGAGATCGACGAAGGTCTGCCCCAGGTGATGTGCTACCGGGATCGTGACGGCGACGGCTTCGGTGACGAGACGACGAGCATGCTCGCGTGCGCTTGTCGGAGCGGGTGGACCCAGCGCTCGGACGTCTTCGACTGCGCGGATCGAGAGCCGAGAGCGTTTCCTGGGCAAACCGAGTACTTCACGACCCAGTATTGCGCCGCGCCCCCAGGTTGGGTCTGTGCGTTGGGTCCGGATGGAACGCTCATCAACGGTTCGTGGGACTACAACTGTGATGGGCGGGTGACCTCCCAGTATTCGACCGCAGAGTGCGCCTTCGCGTCCGACAGCAGCTGTCGGCCGACGGCAGTGCTCTGCTGCTACGATGCGACCGACTGCGGGACGACGGTCGGAGAGCGCGAATCCTGCTTCATCGAGGGCGGGATGTGCCGCACGCGCAGACGGTCGGTGACCCAAGCCTGCCGGTAGCCGCTCGTCGGTCGACCATTGCCGAACCTCCACCGACCCTGCTACGTAGAGGGCTCGGTGGAGGTTCCTTTTATGCGCACGCTTCTCTTTTTGGGTCTTGGATTATCCCTGCTTGGTTGCGGAGACGACGATACTCGGCCAACCACGGACGCGGGCGGCACCGACGCCCCCCCCGCCGAAGATGCCGCAACCACCGAAGACGCAGGCGATCGCACCGATGGAGGCGCGGATGTGGACTCCGGGCCTTCCCCTTCGATGTGTCCCCCGGGAGCCTGCAACGTCGAGACGAACGCGGGATGTGACGTTGCGATGGGAGAAGGCTGCTACTGGGCCACGAGCCCAGAGGGCGAGGGGCCGGCTGCGATGTGCGTTCCGGCCGGGGGAGGAGTTGCGGGAAGCCCGTGTGAGTTCGTCAACTCATGCCGAGAGGGTCACACTTGTTTCCTCGGCACCTGCCGTCCAGTGTGCTGCGGCTCGGCATCCTCGTGTTCCCTTGGTGATCTTTGCGTCGGAGCTGCGCTCCCCCCTGGCACACCTGGAGCGCTCGGCACGTGCGTCACCCCGTCGGATTGTTCGGTCGTGGAACAGTCCGGCTGTGATGGCGGTCGCGCTTGCTACGTGATTAGCCAAGACGGGAGCGCCCTCTGCATTCCGCCGCCCAGCCCGGGGGTCGCAACAGGAGGAGCCTGTTCGTCGCTGAACGAGTGCGCGCCTGGCAATGTTTGTCTTGGCTCGCCTGGAGCCTGCCGGCGTGCCTGCAACCCGATGGCGGCGATGGTTGAATGCGGGACGGACTTCCGATGTGCGAACGTCACAGGGTGGCCCGCCACACTGGGTGCCTGCGTTCCGATGACGGGGGGCTGATCAGCCACCGTGTCGCGGAGCTCTGTCCCACTGCTCGCGCTCCTGCTCGTCGTCGCCTGCGGTGACGACGACGGGGGCGCGGATGCTTCCGTCGACGCCGGTCGGCAAGACGGCGCCGTCGTGCTCGACGCTTCGCTCGCGGACGCCGGCGCGGACGCGGGGCCGTCGAACGACGCGGCGGCGGTCGACGCGGGCGAAGGGCTCGCGTGCGGTGGGAGCTGTGACCCGCGGGGTCAACGCTGCGGTGACGGGCTCTGCGTGCTGACCGCGGCCGAGCCCGTGTGCTCGCTCGGGGCCGGGCTCGGCGGGCTCGGCGACGCTTGCGAGGTGACGACCGAGTGCTCGGCTGGCCTCGCCTGCTTCCGACGACGCGAAGGGGGCGTCTGTGGGCGCATCTGCTGCCCTTGGGGCGGGGAGACCTGCGGCGAGGACGAGCACTGCGGGGGCACGGGCGTGCTTGTGGATGGAAGCGTCACGCGCTACCGCGAGTGCCTCGCGCCGCGCGCGTGCGATCTGCTCCGAGACGACAACACCGCGTGCTTCCCCGGCGAGTCCTGCTTCCTCGTCGGTGAGCGCGAGACGGATTGCCGCGTGCCCGGCGAGGTCCCAGTGGGCGGCGCGTGCGAGCGCCCCGAGGACTGCCAGATGGGCACGACCTGCGTAGGGCTCTTCGAGAGCACCTGCGTCCGCGTCTGCTCGTTGCTCCGCGAAGGCAGCTGCCCCGCCAGCGAAGGGCGATGCGTCGCCTACGCGCAATCGCCGCCAGACACCGGGCTCTGCACGCTCTGAGCGCGAAGCGCTGGAGTGGGACTCGCGGAAACGTCATCCACGGCCGCTCGCGGCGCGCGACGTGGGCGGGCATACTGTTGGCCGTGGCAGAACCGGCGATGAGGATCAGCGCGGAGGCGTATCTGGCTGAAGAGGCCATCGCCGGCCGTCGCCACGAATTCCTGAACGGCGCGATCATCGCAATGGCAGGCGCGTCGGCCCGACACAACCTCATCGCGGCCAACGTCATGCGGGCCCTCGGCAACGCGCTCGCCGCGGGCCCATGTCGCGTGCTGGGCAGCGACCAACGGGTCCGCATCGGACTCAGCGATGCCTACCTCTACCCCGACGTGACGGTGGTGTGCGCCTCGCCGCGCTTCGCGGACGATCGACCGGCCTCGTTGCTGAACCCGTCGCTCGTCGTCGAGGTGCTCTCACCGAGCACGGTCGATCACGACCGTGGCGCCAAGCTCGCGCACTACCGTCGCCTGCCCTCTCTCGGAGAGATCCTCCTCATCGAGCCGAACGAGCGGCGCCTCGAGGTTTACCGCCGCCTCGCCAGCGGTCAGTGGCTCATCACGGACGTGCTCGATGGCGCCGTGGAGCTCGAGAGCGTGGGCGCGTCGCTCTCGCTCGACGAAGTCTACGCGAAGACTGTTGGCCTCCCGCTCGACGCAGCAGAGTGACACCGCCCCTGCTCCGGCCGGCCCTCGCCCCCTCCGTGCGGCCGTGGAGGCACGTTCGACGAGTTGCCAGCCTCCAGGGCGCGTCGCCTCGCTTGACCGCCCGGGCGGCGGCGCGCATGACCGGCCCATGACGCGCGCCGATGGTCGTAGCTACGACGCCCTCCGCCCCTTCTCGATCGAGCTCGGGATTCAACGCAACCCCGAGGGCTCCGTGCTGGTGCGGGCCGGCCAGACGACGGTGCTCGTCGCCGCTTCGGTCGACGAGGGGACGCCGCCGTGGCTCTCGGACCCGAAGGCGGGCTGGGTGACGGCCGAGTACGCGATGCACCCGCGAGCGAACCCGCGCCGGCAGCGCCGCGATGGGCGCAAGGGGACGCTCGACGGACGCACCTCGGAGATCCAGCGGCTCATCGGCCGCGCGCTGCGGAGCTGCGTGGCGCTCGACCTGCTCGGCCCGCGCACGATCACCCTCGACTGTGACGTGCTCGACGCCGACGGTGGCACGCGGACCGCCTCCATCACGGGCGCCTTCGTCGCGACGGCGATCGCGCTCGACGGTCTGCGCAAGCGGGGGCTCGTCGGCCCCGGCGTCCTGCGCACCCCGATCGCGGCGATCAGCGTCGGACTGCTCGGAGGCCAGCCCCTGCTCGACCTCTGCTACACCGAGGATCGCGACGCCGAGGTCGACCTGAACGTGGTCGGGACCGCGAAGAACGGCGTCGTCGAGATCCAGGGCACCGCCGAGGGCGCGCCGGTGGCGCGCGAGAAGATCGACGCGATGGTCGATCTGGCGCTCGGCGCGATGCCCGCGCTGGTCGCGGCGCAGACGAAGGCGCTCGAGGCCGCGAACGTCCCCCTCTCCCGCCTGCTCCCCGCCTGATGACGGCCGAGGCGATCCGCGTCGTCGTCGCGACGAACAACGAGGGGAAGCGCCGCGAGCTGCAGGTGCTCTTGCCGTCGACCTTCGCGCTCGTGAGCCCGCGCGAGCTCGAGCTCGCGCTCGACGTCGACGAGACGGAGGACACCTTCGAGGGCAACGCGCTCCTGAAGGCGCGCGCCTTCGCGGCCGCGTCGGGCCTGCACGCCCTGGCGGACGATAGCGGCCTCGAGGTCGACGCGCTGGGTGGGGCGCCCGGCGTGCGCTCGGCGCGCTATGCGGGAGACGACGCGACCGACGCCGACAACGTCGACGAGCTCCTGCGAGCGCTCGCCGGCGAGGACGCGCGGAGCGCGCGCTTCCGCTGCGTGCTCGTGCTCGTCGCGCCGAACGGCGACGTCGTCGCGCGCGCGGAGGGCCGCTGCGAAGGAGCGATCACGAGCGCGCCGCGCGGTGACGGTGGCTTCGGCTACGACCCGGTCTTCGTGCCTGCGGGGGATACCCGCACGATGGCCGAGCTGAGCCGCGACGAGAAGAACGCGATCAGCCATCGCGCGGCGGCCGCGCGAGCGCTGCGCGAGCGGCTCGAGGGGTGAGCGCCGCTGACCCCGTGCCGCTGCGAGGTGGCGGGGCTCGGGCGGCACTGACGCGGCTGGCTGCCGGGGCTGGGGCGGCGAGCGCGACGGGTGAGCAGGAGCGGGGGCAACCGGGGGCTGGCTCGGCAGGCGGGGCTGGCTCGGCAGGCGGGGCTGGCTCGGCAGCGGCGGCGAGAGACGCCGGTCGTGCTCACCGCCGCGTTGGGGGCAAGGGCAGGGGCAAGGGCAGGGGACTGGTCGTTCTGCTCTACTCCGCGGCTTCGGCCGAGTACGCGTAGAACTGTCGGCACCACTTGCGGTAGGGGCCGATCGGGCCGTCGTTCGCGGCGAGCACGGGGCGGTCGAAGTAGGCCTTGTTCTCCCAG
This sequence comes from Myxococcales bacterium, assembly GCA_019637115.1. GTDB lineage: Bacteria > Myxococcota_A > Polyangia > Polyangiales > Houyiibacteriaceae > JACKEH01. The sequence continues at coordinate 58,077 of JAHBWH010000005.1, forward strand.
ATATGGAAGTCCTGCTCGACGTCGTGCACGAAGCCCTTGAAGAAGAGCCCGTTCACGAGCTGGTTCATGTTCGGGTCGGGCAGCATCTTCATCGTGCCGCCGCCGCGGAGGATGACGGTCTCTTCGTCGATGGGTGTGCAGAGCACGTAGGTGCGGAACTCGGTGCCGAAGGTCGGCGTCTCGACCTCGACCACGGAGTAGCCGAGGCCGTGGACCCGCACCTTGAAGACCGACTCGACGCTCTGGCCGGGCATCCCGAGGTTGTCGAGGCCGCGCTTCATCCGGTAGCTGATGCGGAGGGTGTCGCCGGTGATGTCGATCGGGTCGACGATGTCGACGCCCGCGTAGCCGTGCACCGTCTCGAAGTGCGCGAGGTCGACGCTGTTCTCGCTCGTTTCTTGCGGATGTGCGTGGAGCTTCTCCCACGTATGCCACTGCATCGGGGCCCACTTCTCGGGCTCGCCGCGCTGGTCGAAATAGCTCGGCACCTCGAAGCTCGGAGGCTCCCCAGCCGGATCGAACCAGACGACGAGGATCCCGTCGACCTCACGCACCTGCCAGGCCTTCGCCTTCATGCCGGGTGGCACCTTGGTCACGTGGGGGATCGAGACGCAGTTGCCCTCCCCGTCGAACCGGATCCCGTGGAAGGTGCACCGGAGCGCGCCGTCCACGACGCAGCCGCCCTTGCCGAGGTGGGCGCCGAGGTGCGGGCAGTAGGCGTCGAGCGCGTGCGCCGTGCCATCGGCGCCACGGAAGAGGACGATGTCGCGCCCGAACGCGCGGCGCGTCAGCACCGTCGCCGCGCCCTCCGCCGCTGGCTCCCCCGGCCGACCGGCGAGCTCGTGAGAGAGGGCGAGGGCAAACCACCCGCGAGGATAGGAGGGGAAGGGGTAGCGAGACATCGCGGCCGATTGTCGCGGGTCTGGCCCGCGGGTCAAGGGCGAGCCGTGGGTGACGTGACGTCAGCTGGCGCTGACGCCCGCTGAACCGGGTTTCTGGAACGTGTATCGATGCGGCCGGAGCGGACGCTTTCGGGGCGGTCGCGCTCAGCTCAGCGGCGGCCGTGTCAAAGTTGCTGGCAGCGCGCGGGTCGCCGTGTCGAGGTTGGCGGCCGCGTCCGGTCGGCGACCGCGTCCGGGTCGGCGGACGATTCGCGGAAGGCACGGGCACGGGCTCGGGCTCGGACACGGGGGCACGGTCACGGACACGGGGAGACGGTCACCGACACCGGCGCGGGCAGGGGCAGGGGCAAGGGCACGCGCCTAGGCGCGTGGGAGCCAGAGCTCGAAGCGGGTGCCTCTGCCGTCCGTGCCCTCGGCGCAACGGATCGTACCCTCGTGCGCGACGATGATCTGCTGGGTGAGCGGGAGGCCGAGGCCGCTGCCCTGCTCCTTGGTCGTGAAGAAGAGATCGAAGATGCGGTCACGCATCTCCTCGGGGATCCCGCCGCCTTCGTCCTCGACGACGACCGCGACCCCGTCACCTCGCTGGGTCGCGCGCAAGCGGATCGTGCCGCCCTCGGGCATCGCCTCGCGCGCGTTGCGGAGGAGGTTGAGCAGAGCCTGGCGCAGCTGCCCCTCGTCCAGCGCGACGAGCGGGAGATCGTCGTCGATGCGCACGTCGAGGTCGATCTTCGCAGCGCGCATCTCGCGGTCCACGAAGGAGACGAGGGATCGGAGCAGGTCCTCGATCTCTTCGGGCTCGAGGCGCGGCGCCGGCAGGCGCGCGAGCCGGAGGTACTCCTCGGTGATCTCCGTGAGGCGGTCGATCTCGCGCTGGATCGCCCCGAGGAGCGCGTGCGCCTCGCTCTCGCCTTCTCCGAGCTCGTCCGTGAGCATCTCGACGTTCAGCCCGATGGACGAGAGGGGATTGCGGACCTCGTGCGTGACGTGCGCGGCCATGCGGCCGATGGCCGCGAGGCGCTCCGTGCGGATGAGCCGGTCCTTGGTGCGCAACGCGTCGGTCACGTCCTCGGCGACGAGGAGGACCTGCCCGGGCTCGTCGCCGAAGGGCGCGAGCTGCACGTCCACGAAACGCTCCGTCATCCCGCGCGCCGCGCCGAGCGGCTCCGCCTCGAGCGTCGAGGTCTCGCCGCCGCGCGCGGGCCCGATCGCCGCCTCGAGGGCTGGGAGGCGCGCGAGCAGACCGTCGAGGCGCGCACCCACCTCCAGCCCGAGTAGGCCGCGCGCGGCGGGGTTGGAGGCGCGCACGACGCCGTCGGTCCCGAAGACGACGACCGCCGCGCGGAGACCCGCGACCATCTGAGCCTGCGTGCGCCGGAGCTCTTCGAGCCGCGCGTCGCGCGTCGCGAGCGCCTTCACCATGTCCTCGAAGCCCGTCGCGAGCCGACCGATCTCGTCGTCGCGGCGCACCTCGGGCTCGCGCGGCGAGAGATCCCCCTCGGCGACCGCCGCGACGCGCGCCTGAAGCCTCGGGAGCGGTCCGAGGATGCGCTGGCTCCAGACGGTGGCGGCGAGGCCCGCGAGCAGCGCGAGGAACGCGAGCACGCCGAGCACGAGCGCGGCCTCGCGCTCTTGGTCGGCCGCGCTGCTCGCGAGCCCCTCGATGCGATCGACGAGGCGACCGTAGGCGTCGCGGTAGCGCCGCTCGATGAGGAGCTCGGTGGACGCGAGGCGGCGGTGGAGCTCGGCCGCGCCCTCCCCCGCCTCGAGCAGGCTCACGAGCCGCTCGTACTCGGGGCGGGTCTCCTCGTAGTCGCGCTCGATGGCATCGAGCGCCGCCTCGACGGGCGCGAGCACGTCGCCCTCCCCTGCGATCCGAGCGAGCCGCGAGGCCTGCGCGAAGTCCTCTCGCAAGCGCCGCATCGTCGAAGGGCGAACCTGCCGGGCAGCCTGGAGCCAACGTAGCTCGGTCGGCGCCTCGAGGAGACGCTCGACGTGGCGCCGGAAGACGTTCTGGTGGCTACGTGCCTCGCCGAGCCGGAGCGCGAGCGGGAGGTACCCGTCGTGCAAGAGGCGGAGCCGACGCGCCGTCTTGTCGTGTTGGACGACGCTCGACAGCGAGACGCCCGTGAAGCTCACGAGCATCAAGGCGAACGCGAGGAAGATCCTCGTCGGGATGGACAAGCGCTGGCGCGCCACGGGCGGAGCGTACGACGATTTTCGAGGCAGGCCCGAAGATCACGCGACGGAGACGACGACGATCCCGCGGTAGGGCGCCGCGAGGCGCTCGAGGTCCACGGGGTCGCCCGTCAGCAGGGCGCCACCCCCGCGCTCGACGGCCACGGCCACGACGTGAGCGTCGACGATGTGCTCGGAGCCAACACGAGCCGCGTCGAGCAAGCCCCCGACCAAACGCGCGAGCGCACGGTCCGTGTCTCGGAGGAGGACGCCGGTCTCTCGGGACAACAGGGCATCCATGACCGCGGAACGACCCCGCCCCCGATAGAGCTCTGCCAACACCAACGTCGGAACGATCACGTCGCGCCCGAGGCGCGTCGCGGCCGTCATCGCAGCTCGAACCTCGAGTTGACGTCGCGACCTCGGTCCCGCCAGCGCCGAGACCGCCTCCGCGTCCAATACCAGGCAGCTCAAGCGAGGAGCTCCTCGTACTTGGCGATCAGCCGCTTCGACACCGCCCCATGTCGCGCGTCGAGCTCGGCCAAGAACGCCTCGAGGCGCGCGAGTCTCCGCCGCCGCTCCACGACCTCCCGCAGCGCGTCGTTCAGCTGTTTGGAGAGCGTCTCGTCATCGCGCTCGAGCTCCTCGATGAGATCCGCGTCGAGGGATACCGAGATCTTGCGCTTGAGCGCGGTCATACTCGAAAGCTACCGCGGTCATACCGAGTGTCAACGGGGCCCCCCTGTTGGCCGTCTGCCCGACCCATGCGAACATGAGTCGCCCGGTGGGGGTACGTGTCCTCGGAGACCTCATGCTTCGGCTTACGCTTCTCGTCATCCTCCTCTGCGGGTGTTACTCGGCCTACGAGTCGGACGACCCCGACCGTCCCCTCGGCCGAGACGGTGGCGTCGTCCTGATCGACGCGGGCCGCCCGGATGGCGGGCCGCCACCGCCGCCTCCGCCACCGCCGCCGCCTCCTCCACCTCCGCCCATCTGCGAGCCGAACGCGCCCGCGACGTATGACGGCGACCGATGCGCGAGGCGGACGCGGACGTGCATCGAGGACTGCCAAGCCCTCGGCGACGAGGACGCATGCATCGACGAGTGCTTGTTCGCCGATCTCCCCTGCGTCGACTGCCTCTACGGCGAGGTGATCGCGTGCGCGGTCCCCCGCTCGCGCTGCGGTGTCGAGTGGGACGCCTTCGCCTGCTGTCGGGACACGTCGTGCCGCGGCGTCAGCCTCTTCGACTGCCTGAACGACGTCTGCTTCGATCCCGCGATCGGCCTCTTCGACTGCCTCGCGCCGGCGTTCGACGCTTGCGCCGACGCACAGGTCACCTGCTTCTGAGCACTCGACCCGCTTCTGAGCGCCGCGACGCGAGGCTAGTGCCCCCAACCCGAAGTTCGTTCCGGGTATCCGCGGCCCTCGACGCGGATCTCGCTCGCCGACCTCCTCGAATAGGCTTTGGCCTGTCCAACGCCTGCGCGGCAAACGACCTCCACGCCGATCATCCACGGCAACCCGGAACGAACTTCGGGTTGGGGGCACTAGCGCGCGCGCTGCGCCCGCCGGGCTGCCTCGAGCTGCTCGCGCGTGCGAGCCGCGAGCGGCCCGCTGGGCTCGAGCCGGAGCGCCGTCTCGAACGAGGTGATCGCCTCGGCGTATTGGCCCTCGGCGGCGAGGAGCGAGCCGAGGAGCGCGTGCGCCGTCGCGTAGCGGGCGTCGAGCGCGATGGCCTGGCGCAGCGTCGCCTTCGCGCCGTCGGTGTCGTTCGCAGCGCGCTGAGCGAGCGCGAGCTCGCCGAGCAGCGCTGGCGTGGGCCCGCCGTGCGCTTCGATGGCGGACCGAAGCGCCTGGACCGCCGGCTCGGGCTGCCCCGCGCGCCGCAGGCCGTGGCCGATGGCCTGCAGCGCCGCGGCGTCCTGGCCGACGAGCCGCAACGCGCGACGGAGCTCGATCGCGGCTTGGTCGTTCTGCCCGCGGCGCAAGAAGAGCAGCCCGAAGTTCGTCCGCGCGAGCCCGTCGTCCGGACGCAGGCGGACGGCGCGACGGTAGGCTTCCTCGGCGCTGGCGTCGTCTCCGGCGTCCTCCGACGCCATCGCGAGGTTCAGCCACGCCTCGCCGAAGCTCGGGTCCTCGGCGACCGCCCGCCGCAACACCTCGACCGCCTCCCCGGCGCGCTCGACGTCCCGCAGCAGGAGGCCGAGGTTGTTCAGCGCTTCGGGGAACGCGGGGTCGATCTCGAGGGCGGCGCGGTATGCGCGCTCGGCTGCCTCGTACTCGTTGCCCAGCTCCAGCACGAGCCCGACGTTCAGGTGCGCGCGAGGGTCGCGCGGGCTCTCCTGGATGGCTTGCTCGAAGAGCTGGAACGCAGCCCGCGGGTCGCCGCTGGCGAGCGCCGCCTCTCCGCGCGCGACCAGCTCGCTCGCGGGGTGGCGCTCCGGCCGCTCGCGCACCCCCTCGTCCGGGAAGGTGACGTCGTCGTCGCCGGCGGTTCGCCCCATGTCGCTCGAGCCCGTGCCGCTCGAACCCGCGCCGCTCGGGCAGCCGCTCCAGAGCAGCGCCGCCGCCAGGAGCCATGTCGCGCGTGTCATCCCTCGTCCTCCCCGTGAAGCTCCTCGAGCCGATCTCGCAGGTTCGCCCGCAACGCCGCGAGGCGCCCCGCGTCCCGGAGCTTACCTCCGCTCGCGTCCTGCACGTAGAAGACGTCCGCCACGCGGTCCCCCTCGGTGTTGACCTTCGAGAGCGCGATCGTCAGGCCCTCGTCGTGGAGCGTCCGCGCGATCGTGTGGAGGACGCCGACGCGATCACGGGTGAAGACGTCCACGACCGTGAAGCGCGGCGACGCCGCGTTGTCGACGACGACCTCCGTCGCGACCGCGGGGCTGCGGCGACGCATCCAGGTCGGCGTCGACGCGATGCGCGCCAGCAGCATGTCGGCCGTGACCTCGCCGACCAGACAGGCGCGGAGGTCTTCTTGGAAACGCTCGACGAGCGCGCCGTCGACGGGCGCGACGTCGAGGTCGCGGCGCCCTGGACCTCGTTGCTCCCGACGGATCAGGAAGACGTCGAACGCGTAGCGCTCGAGCGTGTAGATCTGCGCGTCGACGATCGCGAGGCCGTTGCTGGCGAAGGCCGCCGTCACGTCCGAGAGCAAGCCCGGACGATCGTCGGTGAGCACGACGAGCTCGGCGAGTTCGTCGCTCGGCCCCGGCCCCATGCGGACGACGAGCGAGCGTTCATGGTCGAGCAGGACGGGCATCGAGGGATACGAGATGCGCTCGCTCGGGGAGATGGCGTCGCGCCAGATGCGCGCGTGGCGACGGATCACGTCGACCGGGTTCGCGAGCACGTAGCGGTCGGGCATCGCGTCGACGAAGGCCTCGAGCACGTCCTGCCCCGCGTCGCCGACGAAGCCGACGCGGACCTCACGGCGGAGCTGCCCGGCACGGCTCGCGGCGCTCGCGCGCTCCCCCTCGAGCGTGGCCGTGAGGCCGAAGAAGAGATCCTCGAGCATCCGCGCCTTCCACGCGCTCATCGCGGTCGGGTTGGTCGTCGAGAGCGTCGCGACCGAGAGCAGGTAGAGATCGCGCAGGCGCTCCTGCGAGCCCACCCGGTCCGCGAGCTCCGCGAGCGTCGCGGGGTCGCTCGTGTCTCGGCGGGTCGCCCAATGGTAGAGGCTGCGCTGCTCTTGGATGAGCCAGGCGACGTGCTCGACGTCGACCGCGCTCAGACCGAGTCGCTCGGCGATCGGCCGCGAGAGCTGCGCGCCCCGCTCGGGCCGGTCGCCGCCGTGGACCTTGCCGAGCGCGTGCAGCAGCGTGGCGACGAAGAGCGGCGTGCGCCGCGGCGCCTCCGCGGCGAGCCGGCTCGCGAGGCCTTGCGCGGAGGCGACCTCGCCCGCGAAGAGCTCGCGCAGCCGATCGACCGATCGGACCACGTGCACGTCCACGGTGTAGACGTGGTAGACGTCGTGGGTCGTGCGCCCGGTGAGCGGATCGAGCTCGGGGATCATCGCCGTCGTGAGGCCGAGCTCGTGGAGCTCCCCGACCACGGAGCCGCGCCGCAGCGGTGCGCGCTTCACGCTCGTGAGCAGCTGCACGAAGAGCTGCGTCGCCTCCTCCGAGCCGCGCAGGCGCTCGCGCCAGGCCTCGTCGGCGGCGATGCGCGCGATGGCGTCTCGCGCGAAGGGATAGGGCGGCTCGTCGCGCTTGAGCACCTGGCGATAGAGCCGAAAGGCGAGCGCGGGATCCTCGGCCAGCCGCTCGGAGGCGAGCAGCGTCACGTGACCGTCGAAGAGCGCGGTGCCGTCGCCGAGATCGCGCGCGGTGCTGTAGGCCTTCGGCCGCGCGGGGCGCGCGCGCTCGAGCATGCGCTCGGCCGTCTGCGCGACGATGCGCGCGTGGCGGTAATACGCCTGCATGAACTGCTCGACCGCGAGGACGACGCCGTCGACGAAGCCGAGCTCGACGGCGATCTCCTCTTGGTCGGCGAAGGTCAGCCGATCCTGCTGCCGGCCGGCCCGCAGATGCAGGACGTTGCGCACGCGCCACAGGAGCTCGCGCGCCGCCTCCAGCTCCTCGACCTCTCGCGCGAGCAACGCGCCCGTGCGCACGTAGTCGCCGCTGCGGCGGGCGTTCCAGCGCGCGCGCGCCGCCCACTCGGCGACGTCCAGGTCGCGCAGCCCGCCCCGCCCCTGCTTGACCTCGGGCTCGAGGAGGTAGAGCGAGTCGCCGAAGCGCTCGTGGCGCCGCTCGGTGTCCTCGCGGAGCGCGTCGAGGAACGTGACGAGGTGTGGCTCGAGCACCTGCCGCCGCGCGGCGCGCTCGAGCTCGCGGGTGATCTCGGCGTCGCCCGCGAGGTGGCGGAGGTCGAGCAAGGTGGTCGCCGTCCGGATGTCGTCGCGCGCGAGCGTCAGGGTCTCGTCGACGCCTCGGACCACGTGTCCGACCTCGAGGCCGGCGTCCCAGAGGGGGTAGAGGAGCCCCTCGGCGATGCTCCTCGGGCGCTGGTCCTCGGGATCGTCGCAGAGGAAGAGCACGTCGACGTCGCTGTGGAGCCCGACGAGACCGCGCCCGTAGCCGCCGACCGCGACGAGCGCGAGCCGGCCCTGGCCGCGCGCGGGACGCGACGCCGCCTCCGCGGCGCAGAAGAGCGCCCCGAGCAGGCCGTCGAGCGCGCTGGAGAAGCGCTGCGCGGACACGACGCCGGGCTCGCCCCGGCGGACCGCGTCGGCGAAGGCCCGGCGGTGCACCCGCACGTAATCCCCGCAGCACGCGGACAATCCCGGCGCGAGCCGACCGAGATCCAAGGTCGGCTGTGGCTGGAGCTCCCTCACGAGGGGCGGAGTATGGGAGCGCACCGCAGCCCCCGCAAACCAGTGGCTCAGCCGCCGAGGTCGACCTCGTCACGGGTCGCGAACTGGGCCGTGCCCCACGACTCCCCCGTCCACCCGAGCGCGCGCAGACACGTGAAGGGGATCTGCTGAGCCATGGCGCGCTCGAGCCGCACGTGCGCGCCCGGGTAGCGCAGCGCGCCCCCCGCCCGCCCCGCGACGAGGAGCGGAAAGTCCCCGAAGCTGTGCTCCGCGCCTCCCGAGAGCTCGGAGGTGCCGAGCACGAGCGAGCGGTCGAGCACGTTCCCGTCGCCCTCCTCGACGTCGCGCAGCGCCACGAGGAAGTCGCCGAAGACGTCCACGAAGTATTGGAGCCCGGTGCGTGTGTTCGCCGAGTAGCCGACGTTGTGCTCGTACTCGTGGAAGCTGATGGGGGAGCCGTTGTGGACGAGCCCGGTCGGGAAGATGTCCGGGTAGCCCGAGTGGGAGGCGGGGCTCGAGAACTCCATGGAGACGACGCGGGTCAGGTCGCACGCGAACGCCATCGCGGAGAGCTCCGCCATGATGCGCGCCCGCGCGCGATAGGAGGCCGCGCTCGCCGGGCGCTCGGGCGTCTCGCACGCGGAGGGGCTCGACCCGCCCTCCCCGCGCACCCGCCGCTCCAGATCGCGGACCGCGTCGAGGTGATGCTCGAGGCGGGTGCGGTCGCTCGCGCCCAAGCGTCCCTCGAGCGAACGCGCTTCGTCCAGGACGGCGTCGAGCACGCTCGCCCGCGCGAGATCCTCCGGCGTCGGCCCGTCGGGCGGCCGCTCGACGCCGAAGAGCATGTCGAAGACCGCGCCGGGGTCGAACGTGGGCTCGTTGTAGAGGTAGGGGCCGCGGTGCGAGGTGTAGCGCACCGCGGTGCCGGGTCCGCGAACCCCGTGCAGTGGCGTGACCGCGAGCACGAGCGAGCGGAAGCGCGCGGGCCCGAGCACGTCGGCGGCGACCTCGTCGACGGTCGGGCCGGAGACGGTCATGAAGTCCCAGTCGTTGCTCTCGCTCGCGTACGCGGGATCGATGACCGGGTTTCCGCCCGCGAGGATGCCGACGGCGCCCTCGACGTGAGGGTTGTTGCGTCGTCGCACGGGCAGGCTCGTCCCCGAGACGACGTTGACGTACTCGCGCACCGGCGCGAGACCGCGGAGCAACGGCGTCGGCTCCCAGCCGGCCCCGGTGGTCGTCGGCGCCCAAGCGCCGGGGTGCGTGCCGTTGCCCCAGAACCAGAGCACGAAGCGCCGCGGGAGCGCCCCCCCGTCCGCGAGCGCCGTCCCGCCGAGGTTCATCATCGCCTCGAGCAGCGGCACGCCGACGGCGACGGTGGCCCCCCCGACGAGACTGCCCCGCAAGAACGTTCGCCGGGAGAGATGGCGACTCATGGCGTTCCCTCCTCGCTCGGCCACCCGAAGCGGAAGGCCTCGCTGCGAGCGACCTCGCGGACCATCGCGCGGAGCTCGTCGCGCGCGATCTCGCGGATCACGTGGTTGCCGGCGGATGCCGTCGAGCCGGCGCCGAACGCGAAGAGCTGCGCCGCCATGCACGGCAAGAAGCTCGGGTGCTCGGCGAGGGCCTCGCCGAGCTCGACGGCGTCCGCGAAGGGGACTCCGTCGAGCTCTCCGCTCGGGTCGATCTCGAGGCCGTTGTGCATCGCGCGATAGCTGCCGTCGGCCTCGAAGTGCTCGAGGGCGAGCCCGATCGGGTCGATGAAGGCGTGACAGCTGGCGCACCCACGATCGCGTTGGTGGAGACCGACGAGCTCCCGCGTCGTCATCAGGCGGCCGTCCTCGACCTCTGGGAGCTGCGTGCTCACCTCGGGTGGCGGCGGAGGGATGGCCTGGCAGAGCAGCCGGCGGCGGACGAACAGACCGCGCAGCGCCGGAGAGGTCGTGCCGGGGTACGCGTGCATCGCGAGGACGCCCGGGGTGGTGAGCACGCCGCGCCGCGGGTCGTCGTCACCGAGCTCGTACCGCACGAGCTCCGGGCCGAGCTCGGCAGGCTCGAGGCCGTAATAGGGTGCGAGCGCGCGATCGATGAACACGTCCCGCGTCGTGAAGAGCGCCCCGAGGTGGTCCTCGCGCACGGCGGTCGCGGCGATCCGAAGGAGCTGCGGCTCGAGAGAGGGCCGCTGCGCGGCGAAGTCGGGGTAGAGGTCGGGGTTCTTCTCGAGCGCGCGGAGCGTGTCGGTCTCGAGCAGGTCGGCGAGGAACGCCTCGACGCCCTCCCGTGCCCGCGGGTCGTCGAGCATCCAGGCGATGGCGGCGTCGAGGTCCTCGTCGGTCACGAGGGCGTCCGCCTCGGCGAGATCGAGCAGCGCGTCGTCGGGCGTCGAGCTCCAGACGAGGAACGCGAGCCGAGTCGCCATCTCGTGGCTCGTGTAGCGGACGCGATCGCCGTCCACCTCCCCAAGCTCCACGCGGTAGAGGAAGCTCGGAGATTGGAGCACGCCCGTGAGCGCGTGCTCGAGCCCGCGCGTCGGGTCGCCGAGGAGCTCGGTCACGCGCGAGAAGACCCCGTGCCACCGCGCGAGCTCCTCCTCCGTGAGCGCGCGCCGATACGCGCGCCGACCGACCCGCGCCAGCACCTCCCGCGCGCAGCCGTCCGCGTCGGGGGCGCATGGCACGAGCCGAGACCGCCGCGCCTCGTCCGCGAGGACGTAGGCGACGATCTCGCGCGCCGCACCTTCGTACGCCTCGACGGTGGTGGGCGAGAAGCCGCCACGGGCCGCCGCCACGGACGTCGCCCACTGCCCGACCGCCCGAACGGGGGCGTCATCCTCCGCCGCGAGCCCGAGCACGGTGCGGACGCTCGCGACGTATTGCCGAGGCGTGAGCGTGCGGAGGCCGGCGGGCGGCGGCCGAAGCGCCACCGGGCTCAGCGTCGGGAGAGGCTCGCCGCGCGGAGCGTCCTCGATCGTCGCGGTACACGCGAGGACGAGGAGGACGCTCGACACCATCACCCGCCGCGAGGGAGCCATGACTCTCCCTCGCTGCAAACCGCGTACCACGGAATTTTTCTCCCATAACGGAACCGCGATCGTCACGGCGCTGGAGCTCCCCTCGCGATGGAGCCGCCAATTCGAGGCGAAAGCGCGCGGTCGGCGACGCATGACGCTCCTGCGGCGCGCGTCGCGTGGAGAAGCCCCATGGAGCCTCGCGTCCCCATCGCGCCATCACGGCGCGGGCGATCAGCGGCCGACGAGCTCCGCGAGCCGGTCGTCCCACTCGTCGGCGACGGCGGCGACGGTCCGGAGCAGATCCTCGAACTCCTCGTAGTCGAGCCCCCCTAGGCGTCGGTGCGCGCGGAGATAGACCGCGTCGCGATCGCGGTCGATGGCGAAGGCGGCGTCGCTCGTGACCAGGAAGTTGAGCTCGAGCAGGCGTCGATAGAACGCCTCCCGGTCCTCGCGTGGGACGTCGAGGACACGCGAGAGCAAGAGGAGCACGCCGTGCGCCTCGAGCACGTTGACCCCGACCTGCGCCGATCCCCGGGTCAGCTCGGTGTAGCCGTCCTCGTCGAGCGGATCGACCGGCGTCTCGTGCGCGGCGCCGTAGCGGCGGAGGTAGTCGTTGACCATCTCCAGGGCGTCGCGATAGACCCGGCCGCTCGGGCGGTCCTCGTAGGTGGGTTGGCTCATGGCAGCGCGACGCGAGGGTAGTGCGACGGGACCGAGAGCGAAACACCTTCGGCCCCTCCCTCGGCTTCGTCGACGAAGCCGCGCAGGGCTCTGCGCCCTGCTCGTCCTCGTCGCCGCGAGCGGGTGTGGGGACGACGCCAGCGCGGACTCGCTCGCGGCCGATCGCGCGACGGCGACGTCGTCCGTCGGGCGCGACGCCGTGCGCGCGGCGCTCGCCTGGCGCGAGGGCGCGCGGCGCGTCGGCGACGAGCTCGAGCTCGTGCGCGCCGAGCGTCGACTCCGCGAGCTCGCCGACGCGCCGGGCACCCGCTGCGCGGCCAGCCTGGCGCTCGCGCGGCTCCGCGCGGACGCGGAGCCTCGACGCGCCTACCTCGACGCCGCGGCGGCGCTCGAGCGCGACCCGGATGAGCCTGGATGCCGCGAAGAGGCCCGCGCGCTGCTCGCCTCGCTCGACGCCCACCGACCTCCGTTGGCGGACGGACCGGGCCCCTCGACCATGGAGCCGGGCGACCTCCCGCGCGCTGAGCGCGAGTGCCGCGTCGACCGCGTCGCGGTCTTCGGCACCGGCCCGACGGGCGCGCCCTCGCGCGGGCTGCGCCTGGTGCTCTTCCCCGAGGGGGAGTGCGCGCTCGAAGGCCACGCCGACGGGGAGCGCTTCGTCGTACGCGGGCTGGGGCTGCGCGTCGGGGAGGCTGTGCCCGCGGAGCTGCCGCTGAGCGAGGGGGGCGCGCGGCTCCTGCGGCGCTCGGACGACGGCTTCGACCTCTGGCTGGACCCCGGCGCGAGCGCGACCGCCTTCGACCTCGGCAGCCGCTTCTTGGTCGACGTCGCCGCCGACGTCTCGGTCGACGAGCGCGCCGCCCGGGCCCAGGGGCGGGTCATCGTGCTCGACCCGGGCCACGGCGGCGACGACTTCGGCGCCCGCTTCGTCGGCCTCCGCGAGTCGCGGCTCGTGCTGGACATCACGGCGCGGGCCGCGCGCATCCTCGAGCGCCGCCTGCCGGCGTCGCAGGTCGTGCTCACCCGCACGCGCGACGAGATCGTGAGCCTCGAAGCGCGCACCGCGCACGCGAACGCGGTCGGCGCGGATCTCTTCGTCTCCGTGCACCTCAACGCCGCCGACGAGGAGGTGCGCGTGGGCGGCGTGACCACGTTCGTGCTGGACGTCACGAACGACCGCCAGGCGCTCCGGCTCGCCGCGCGCGAGAACGCGATGCCCGTCAGCGAGGTCACGGGCATCCAGCGCCTGCTCGCGCGGGTCCACCGCGCCGACCAGGTCGAGCGCTCCCGGCGCCTCGCGGCGCTCGTGCACGAGTCGACGCTCGCGAGCGGCCGCCGCGTCTTGCCGGGGCTCCCCGACCGAGGCGTGAAGAGCGCGATGTTCTACGTGCTCGTCGGCGCGCGCATGCCCGCCGTCCTGCTCGAGGCGTCATTCCTGACGAAGTCCGAAGAGGCCGCGGCGCTGCGCACGGAGGCCTACCGCGAGGCGCTCGCCTCGGGGATCGCCGAGGGCATCGTACGCTACGTCACCGAGGTCGACGCTTCGGACTGAGCGCCACTCGACGGCCAACCGAAGCCTCACTCGGACGACGCGGGCGCGGGGGGGAAGACGCGGCCGACGTCGAGCGCCACCGCGTCGAAAGGCGGGATCCCCACCACGTCACCGTCGGTGAAGCGCCCGGCCTCGGTCCATCGCTCGCCCTGGCGGACGAGCGCCTCGAGGACGCGCGTGTCGGGGTCGACGAGCCAGAGGTACGGAACCCCCGCCTCCAGGTAGAGTCTCGCCTTCGTCACCCGGTCGTAGCGGGCGTTGCTCGGAGAGGTCACCTCGCAGATCCAATCCGGCACGACGTCGATCGGCCGCAGATCCCAGGGCTCGAGGAGCCGCTCGCGGCGCCACCCCGCGAGGTCGGGACGCACGATGTCGTGTGGCGAGAGGCGCACGTCGACCTCGAGCAGGATCCACCATCCCCCAGGCCCCCCGGCGCCGTCGTCGTCGTCGAAGGGCCTGCCGATGAAACCTCGGATCGCACCCTGCACCTTCGAGTGCCGCGGGAGCGGCGCGGGTGCGACCTCGATCGTCCCGCGAACGACCTCGGCTCTCACGTCGTCGGGCAACGCGAGCAGATCGGCGTAGGACGCGAGCTTCGGCACGGCGGACACCCCGACAGCTTAGCAGCGAACGAGCCCACGCGGAGCTGCGCCCGTCAGCCCCAGTCGAGGACGACCTTGCCGCTCTTGCCGCTGCGCATCACGTCGAAACCCTCTTGGAAGGCGCCGACGTCGTAGCGGTGCGTGAGCAGGGGAGAGACGTCGAGGCCGCTCTGCAGCATCGCGACCATCTTGTACCAGGTCTCGAACATCTCTCGGCCGTAGATGCCCTTCATCACGAGTCCCTTGAAGATCACGTGGTTCCAGTCGATCGTGACGTCCTTGGGCGGGATGCCGAGGAGGGCGACGCGCCCGCCGTGGTTCATCGTGTCGAGCATCGAGCGGAGGGCTTGGCCGTTGCCGCTCATCTCGAGGCCCACGTCGAAGCCCTCGGTCATGCCGAGCTCCTTCATCACGTCCCGGAGGTCCTCGCGGGCGACGTTCACCGCGCGGGTCGCGCCCATCTTGCGCGCCAGATCGAGGCGGTAGTCGTTGACGTCGGTGATGACGACGTAGCGCGCGCCCACGTGGCGCGCGATCGCGGCGCCCATGATGCCGATGGGGCCCGCTCCCGTGATGAGGACGTCCTCGCCGACGAGATCGAACGAGAGCGCCGTGTGCGCGGCGTTGCCGAGCGGGTCGAGGTAGGCGGCGATCTCGTCGGGGATGTTCGCGGGGAGCTTGAAGGCGTTGACGGCGGGGATCGCGAGGTAGTCGGCGAACGCCCCGGGTCGGTTGACGCCGACCCCGACCGTGTTGCGGCAGAGGTGGCGCTTGCCCGCGCGGCAGTTGCGGCAGTAGCCGCAGGTGATGTGGCCCTCGCCGCTCACGCGGTCGCCGACGACGAAGCCGCGGACGTGGCTGCCGACCGCCGCCACGACGCCGCTGAACTCGTGGCCGACGGTCATGGGCACCGGGATCGTCTCCTGCGCCCACTCGTCCCAGTTGTAGATGTGCACGTCCGTGCCGCAGATGGCGGTCTTGCGCACGCGGACGAGCACGTCGTTGGGGCCGATCTCGGGCACCGAGACCTCGTCCATCCAGATGCCCTCGCGTCGCTCCTTCTTCACCAGCGCGCGCATCGATTGGGGGATCGGCGTGAGGTCCATGTCGGCTCTGCTGCTTTCCGTCTCTCGGGGATCGTGGGAGTGGTGGTGGTCGGTGGGTTTGGATCAGACGACGCCGAGCGCTCGGCCGACCTCGGTGAACGCAGCGACCGCGCGGTCGAGGTGCTCGCGCGTGTGCGCCGCCGACATCTGGGTCCGGATGCGGGCCTGCCCCTTCGGGACGACGGGGAAGCTGAAGCCGATGACGTAGATCCCCTTGGCGAGCAGCCGGTCGGCCATCTCGCTCGCGAGCTTCGCGTCGCCGAGCATGACGGGGATGATCGGGTGCTCGCCCGGGAGGAGGCGGAAGCCCGCGGCCTCCATCGCGGCGCGGAAGTAGCGCGCGTTCTCGAAGAGGCGCGCCCGCAGGGCGGCGCCTTCGTCCGCCAAGAGGTCGAGCACCTCGATGGAGGTCGCCGCGATCACGGGCGCGAGGGTGTTGCTGAAGAGGTAGGGGCGGCTGCGCTGCCGGAGCCACGCGACGATCTCGGCGCGGCCCGAGACGTAGCCGCCGCTCGCGCCGCCCAGGGCCTTGCCGAGCGTGCTCGTGATGACGTCGATGCGCCCGCGGCAGCCGAGCGCCTCGTGGGTGCCCGCGCCCGTGTCGCCCATGAAGCCGACGCCGTGGCAGTCGTCCACGAAGACGATCGCGCCGTACTCGTCGGCGAGGTCGCAGACGGCGGGGAGGTTCGCGAGGTAGCCGTCCATGGAGAAGACGGCGTCGGTGGCGATGACCTTGAAGCGCGCGCCCTTGGCCTCCTCGAGCTTGGCGCGGAGATCCGCCATGTCGTTGTTCTCGTAGCGGTAGCGGCGCGCCTTCGAGAGCCGGACGCCGTCGATGATCGAGGCGTGGTTGAGCGCGTCGCTGATGATCGCGTCCTCGGGGCCGAAGCAGGTCTCGAAGAAGCCGCCGTTGGCGTCGAAGCAGCTCGAGTAGAGGATGGTGTCCTCGGTGCCGAGGAACGACGCGAGGCGCTGCTCGAGCGTCTTGTGGATGGCCTGTGTGCCGCAGATGAAGCGCACGCTCGCCATGCCGAAGCCGTGCTCCCGGACGGCGGCCTCCGCCGCGGCGATGAGGCGCGGGTGGTTCGCGAGGCCCAGGTAGTTGTTCGCGCAGAAGTTGATGACCTCGTGCGAGTCGCCGTTCGTCGCGACGTCGATGGCGGCGTCCTGCTGCGACGTGATGATGCGCTCGGCCTTGAAGAGGCCCTGCTCGTGGAGGGCGGCGGTCTCACGGGCGAGGTGGTCGAGGAGGGGCTGATGCATGGGGCGCGGAGTCTATAGGTCCGCCCCCACCCCCCGGAAGGTCGCACGTGAGCGAACGCAGGAAGTGCAACCAGTCCCAAAGTCCCAAAGTCCCGTGCCCGTGCCCCTGCCCCTGCCCCTGCCCCAGAACACCCACGCCAACTCCCAACTCCCAACTCCCAACTCCCGACTCCCAACTCCCAACTCCCAACTCCCGACTCCCGACTCCCGACTCCCGACTCCGACTCCCGACTCCGACTCCCGACTCCGACTCCCGACTCCGACTCCCGACTACAGCTCCCGACTACAGCTCCCGACTCCCAACTCCGACTCCGACACCCGCCGCACGCACGTGTCCAATCGGCGCTACCCTTCCCCCGTGGTGGTGCGTTGGCTCGCGGCCGTGATCGGCGTCATCGCGCTCTCGGGCGCGAGCCTCGCCCAGGAGCGCGTGCGGCTGCTGACGCCGCTCCCCGGCGACCTCGAGGCGCGCGTCGAAGGTCAGACCTCGGACCTGGCTTGGGCTATCGAGCGACACCCGGGGGTCGCCCGGGATCTGGACGAGGCCCAGGCGGCGTCGGGCGGCGCCCGCGTCGTCGTCTGGGTGAGCCGCACCTCCCGCGGGACACGCCTTCACTTCGCCGACGTCCCCGCGCGCCGGCTCCTCGTCCGCGACTTCGACGCAGGGTCGGGGGAGGAGCTCGAGTCCTCCGCCGCGCTCGAATCCCTCGCGGTCGCGCTGCGGAGCGCGCTCGTCGCGCTCTCGCTCGGCGGCGAGGTCGGGGTCGTCGTCGCCGCCCCCGAGGCCCCCCCCGTCGCGGAGCCGCGCCCGGGGCCTCACGTCGGTTTGGAGGCGTCCCTCGGCTGGGCGCTGAGCCTCGACGGCGAGAGCCCCGCCCAGCACGGCCCCTCGCTCGGCCTCGCGCTCCGCGTCGGGCGGCTCGCCGTCGGCGTCCGCGCCGAGCTCGGGCTCGGCGCGAGCCTGGACGACGCGCTGAGCGCGCTCCGCGTCACGCGGCACGCCGCCGCGCTCGAGCTGGGGGGGACCCTGCTCGCCACTCCGCCGCTTGCCCTCGACGCGAGCGCGCGGATCGGGCTCGCGCGCTACCGCCGCGGCGAGGTGGAGGCTCGCGACGCGGACGTCCTGCCTTCGCCGCCGAGCGCGAGCTGGAGTGTGCTCGCGGGTGGGACGCTCGCCGCCACCTTCGCCCCGCTCGCGCGCGCCAGCGTTCGAGTGGAGCTCGGCGCGGACTTCGTCCCGGCTGCGCCCGAGCTCCGCTACGAGCGGGGAGGAGAATCGCTGATCCGCAACGATCTCTGGCGCTTGCAGCCGCGGGCGGCGCTCCTCCTCGTCATCCGGAGTCGGCCATGAGGGGGTCCTCGATGAAATCGGCCTCGAGGCTCGGCGGGCTCGCCCCGCGTGCTGGGCATCCGAGGAAAAAAAAACTGACCCGATCCGCGAGGTCGTCGTCTCCCTGGAGGCGATGGCCATGACCGCCACGACCCTCGCCGAGCCGGAGCTCGAAGCCCTCGCCCTCCGCGCCGCGGCGGGCGACCGGCGCGCGGCCGAGCAGCTCCTGCACCGCCTGCTGCCGCGCGTGCGCAACCTCGTCCGCTACCTCGTCCGCGGCGACACCCACGTCGACGACATGACCCAGAACGCGCTGCTCTCGATCCTCCGCGGCCTCGGGGGCTATCGCGGTGAGGGCGCGTTCCGCGCGTGGGCGGATCGGATCACGGTGCGCGAGGCGCTGAGCTTCGCGAAGCGCGAGCGGGCCCGCGCCGCCGCCAGCCGCGAGGCGGCGCCGGATCTTCACGTCGTCCGCGAGGCGCCCACCCGCTCGGACGCCTACGTGCGGCGCCGGGACGTGGTCCGCCTCCTCGACACCTTGCCCGCCGAGCAGCGCGAGGCGCTGGTGCTGCACCACGTCATGGGGATGAGCATCCCCGAGGTCGCCGAGAGCCTCGGCGTGCCCTTCGATACCGCGAAGAGCCGGCTGCGGCTCGGCACGCGAAAGCTACGCGACACGCTGGAGGCGCGCCGCACCGCGAGCGGGAGCTACCCGCTCGATCCTGGGGAGGAGCCATGAACGAAGCCGAAGACCTGCGGCAGCTGCTCCCGCCGCTCGACGAAGCGCCAGGGCCGGCGCGAAAGCTCGACGACGCCGAGGCCGCGGCGCTCGTCACGAGCGTGCTCGACGCCTGGGCGCCAGCGCCTCCCCCCGCAGGCCCCGAGCCCACGACCGGCCTGAGTGGCCTCACCTCGACCAAGCTCGCGGCGATCGGCCTCGGCAGCGTCGCCCTCGTCGCGCTTGGCGTCGGGGCCGTGCTGCTCTGGCCTCGCGCGCCGGAGGCGCCTGCGCAGGCGAGCGCGCCCGCCGACACCACGCGCCCCACCGACGACGAAGCGTCAGCGCTCGCCGTCATGGCGCCGACGGGGGAGGAGCGCCTCGACTTCGCCGAGCCCGCGCCGCTCATCCTCTCCGACGACGACGAGCTCGACGACGCGGCCGATGGGACGCTCGACCCGGTGACGCCTCGGACCCGGCGAGCGCGGCGCGCGCGCACCGGGCCGAGCCCGGCGCCGCCGACGATGGAGGCGGACTCCGCCGACGACCTGCTGCGGCGCGCGAACGCCCTGCGCAGCCAGCGCCGCTGGGCGGAGGCCGAGCGCGCGTACGTCGAGGTGACGAGCGCGCACTCGTCGACCCACGCTGCCTACGTGGCCCGCGTCGCGGCGGCGGCGCTGCGCCTCGAGCACCTGGGCGACCCCGCAGGCGCGGCGCGTCTCTATCGCGCCGCGATCGCGCACGGCGGCGGGCTCGACGCCGAGGCCCGGCACGGCCTCGCCCGCGCCTACGCGCGCCTCGGTCGCCGCGCAGAAGAGGCGGACACCCTGCGCGGCCTGCTCCATCGTCACCCGAGCTCACCCTTCGCAAGCGCCGCGAGATCACGCCTCGCCGCGCTCGAAGTGGAGTAAATCCCTGCACGCAGCCCCGAGAGGTAGTCCCCTGCCTCCGCACGCCGCCCTACGAGAACACTCCCCTGCCCGTGCCCCTTCCCCCGCCCTTGCCCACCGACGCGCCGCGCACATACGCGCGTCCGGCCGCCGCGCGTCCGGCCGCCGCGCGTCCAGCAGACGCGCATCCAACGCACACGCACACCTCTCACGCGCTCCCCCGCTACGTCCCGCCCACACGCGCGCGCCCCACCCACCCGCGCTGCGGCTCGTCGCTCACGCTCGTCGCGTGCCTCCTCGTCGCCCTCACCTCCTGCGCGCGCGTCGACGTCGTCGCCGAGGTTCGCGGCGGGCCTCCCCTCGACGCGGGGCTCGACGCCACCGTCGACGCCGCCCCGGACGGTGGCGCGCGCGACGGAGGCTTCTGCGAGGGCGCCGGCCCGCTCGTCCTCGTCGGCGACGGCCCTGGCGAGTCGCGCTGCGGCGGCGCCGTCGTGCAGACGACCTTCCGCTACGCGCTCTGCACCTGCGACGGACTCGCGCTCTCTCACATGCTGACCACGGACGCCTTCGACAGCCGACGCGGCGCGTGGACCCCTGGGACGCCCGGCGGGTCGGTGGGCACCAACCGCAGCTTCGCGGTCGCGGCGGGCGCGCGCGTCGGCGGCAGCCTCGTCGCCGAGCAGAACGTCGAGCTGGGGCTCGCGCCGCTCGACGTCGCGGGCTCGATCCGCTGTGGCGGTGAGCTCTTCGGCAGCGGCCCGATCACGGTGGGCAAGGACGTCTTCGCCGGTCGCGGCGTGCGCGTGAGCGCGCTCGCCGCGACCGGCGCCGCGCACGTCCCCGACGACGCGCCCTACGAGGTGCGCGACCGCGACGAGGTGCGGCTCGGCGTGGTGCGGGGCCCCGTCGACGTCGCGCCACCTTGCGACTGCGACCCCGCGCAGCTCCTCGACGTCGCGGGCGTCGTCGACGCCTACCGCGAAGCAAACGACAACGCCGCGGCGGGCCTCGCGGACGACGCCCTCGCCACCGGAGACGCGCGCGCCCTCACGCTCGACTGCGGGCGGTACTACCTCGACCGGATCGGGGGTGGCTCGGTCGAGCTCGTCGTGCGCGGTCGCGTCGCGCTCTTCGTCGGGGGCGACGTGGCGCTCGATCGCACCTTCGAGGTCAGCCTCGAACGCGGCGGCGAGCTCGACCTCTTCATTGCGGGCAACGTCGTCAGCGGGGGCGCGTGGACGCTCGGCGATCCGACCTCCCCGGCGCGCCTGAGGCTCTACGTGGGCGGCGCGGGGACCATCGACCTGACCTCGGGCGGCGAACTCGCCGCGAACGTCTACGCGCCGCGCGCGGAGCTCGTCACCCCGGCGGCGCTCGAGGTCTTCGGCAGCGTCTTCGCGAGGCGCGTCGTCGCGAGCGGGCCGCTCGCCCTCCACTACGACGAGGCGGTGCTCGACGTCGGCGCCGACTGCCCCGCCCCCGACCGCTGCGCGACGTGTCGCGACTGCGGCAACCAGGCCTGCGTCGATGGCGCTTGCGGGCTCTGCCGCAGCGACGGGGATTGCTGCGCGCCGCTCGTCTGCGCAGCGGGCCGTTGCATCAACGAGCCCTTCTGATTCGGGGCCGCTCTCAGCGACGCGGCGGGCGACGCGGCGGCGAGCGCCGCATCGCGCCGGGGTGCGGGCGCGAGTCGCGCGCGAGGCAGCGCACGTTCTCGGGCCGGCTGGTCGTCCAGGCGCTCGGCTCGGTCGGGACACGCGCGCCGTTCCGGAAGCGCGCGAGCGGGCGGAGCAGCGGCAGCGCGTCGCAATGCTGCCCCCCGTCGATGAGCATCAGGTGCAGGTGCGGCCCGCGGCTGAGCCCCGTGTTGCCGAGCCGCGCGATGACCTGTCCGCGCGCGACGAGCTCGCCGGGCACGACGAGGTTCTCGCGGTTGTGCGCGTAGGCGCTCACGAGGCCGCTCGGGTGCACGATGAGGACGAAGCGCCCGTACCCCCGAATCCCGGTGCCTGCGTACGCGACGACGCCACGCTCGACCGCGCGGATGGGGGCGCCCGGCGGCGCGTAAAGATCGACCGCGAGGTGATAGCCGCCCGCGCCCGAGCCCCAGCCCCGCAAGAAGTGTCCGCCTTCGAGCGGGTGTAGGAGCGTGCCCTCTCCGTCGGCGGGCTCGGGGGGCTCGTCGCGCTCGGGCGCGCTGGGCTCCGGCTCCTCTGGCGCGTCGGGCTCGTCGTACGCGACGTCCTCGACCTCGGCGGCGTCGGGGCCCGGCGCGTCGCGCTCCTCGGACACGATGCCGAGAGCGGCCTCTTCGTCGAGCACCGCCTCCGTCGCCGGGTCTCGCTCGATCGGGGTGCCGACGCCGTAGGCGTAGGGCGGGATGGTGAGCGGCGCCTCGGCCGCGACGCGCCGCCACCGCTCCTCGACGGGATCGCGCAAGAGGAGCTGCGCGGCCCGATCCGTGCCGAGATCCAGCGTGCGCGCGCGGCTGGCCGCGCGCTCTTGGTCGGGGCGGAGCGGGCGCGCCACGACGCGCGGCAGCGGGTTCTCGGCGCGCCGTCCCGGCACGCGGAGCCGCTGCCCTTGCTGGATCCGATCGCCACGCAGCCGGTTGAGGCGGCGGAGGTCGGCGAGGGGCACGCGATGACGCGCCGCGATCTCACTCAGCGTCTCGCCCCGGCGCACGACGTGGAAGCCCGCGCGACGCGCCTCGGCCTCGGTCGCTCCGCCCGGGATGATGAGCCGCTGGCCCAGCCGGAGCTGATCGCTGCGCAGCCGGTTGGCCTGGCGGAGCTCCGTGACGTTCGTCCGGTAGCGGCGCGCGATCGCCGACAACGTCTCGCCCTCGCGGACCACGTGGCTCCGCTCCGCGCTCGCCAGGCTCAGGGAGCCGAGGAGGCCCACCAGCACGAGCCCGCCCAGGAGGCGGAGGGTGGCGGGGGACGGGCGCGACATCGACACGAACCTGAAGGACGCTCGACGCGGGCGCAATGTTCCCACTCTGCGCGTCCCGAAGGCGGGGCTTCCTCGCCGCAGCTCTCGCTCGCCCACCACCTCGAATCGTCAGAGCGCTCGGGCGAGCTCGACTCGATTGGCGACCCCCAGATGACGGTACACCCGCTTGAGGTGGGTGCGGACGGTGTGCTCGCTGATGTCGAGCGCGCTCGCGATCTCCGTCACGGTGGCGCCGGTCGCCGCGAGCGAGGCGACGTCTCGTTGGCGCACGGTCAGGCCCTCTTCAGCCACACGAATCGTGACCAAGAACGCCTCGCCCGCAGGGCCACGCATCGGCCGAACGGTCGCGACGAAGTCCACTCCCTCGTAGCGCCCTCCGTCGGGGGACGAGCCCAACATCCCGCGAAGAGTTGCGAGACGCTGGCTCGTCCCCCACGTCGAGCCCCCCCTCGACCGGAACAGGATCCCCCCCCGAGCATCCAAAACGAACTGTAGCTCCATCCGGTCTCCGCGGCGTCCTCAGCAGAAGCCGTGCCGCGACGCCCTCGGAGCCGCGCGCGCACGAATCCCCCTCTCGCTCGGGGGATGCGGCGCGACGGCGGCTCGCGCCATGGTCTCCGGTGGCCGATTCCGTCCAACACGGTGGACGAAGTCGTCCAGAGACGCGGAGGAAGCTGGCGGTTTACGCCGCGCTCGACAGCCACTACCGTCGCGGCCAATGCGGGCGGGCGATGCTCCCACAGGTCATCTCGACCGCGCGATCGCGGACGCCCTCCGCTACCTCCACGGCGCAGTGCCGCCCGACGGCGAGGTGCCGGTCGACGTCGCCTCGCGACCCAACCTCGAAGCCGCGATCCGCGATGGCACGACCTTCGGCGCGGCGCTGGCCTTGCCGGGACTGTGCCGCTGCGGGGGTCGTCGAGCAGCCGCGCTGCGGCGCCGGGTCGCGGGCTTCCTCGAGCGGGCCCGCAACCCTGACGGGACCTGGCACTTCTGGACGCGGCGGGTTTACCGTCCGGTCGACGCCGACACCGACGCGACCGCGGTCGCGGCGGCCAGCCTGCGGCTCGCTCGGGCGGCCGACCCGTCGACGGATGCGCCTCCACGGCCCGCGGAGGCACTGGACGAGGCGACCGAGCGCGCCTTGCTCGGGGTGCGCGACGACCGTGGACGTTTTCGGACCTGGGTTCGTCGAGCCGACGCGCCCAACGACGTCGACCTCGTCGTCAACGCGAACGTGCTCTTCTGGTTCGGCGACCACCCAGACGCGCGCGCGGCAGCGGACTGGGTGGCCTTCGCGGCACGCGACGCCCCTCGGAGCGGGTACTACCCGGAGGTAGCCATGGTCGATCACGCCATCGCCCGGGCTCTGCACGCCGGTGCGACGAGGCTGTCTCCGCTCGCGGATCGCCTCGTCGCGCGTGCCCACGACCGCGCCCGCGACCCACGGATGGGGGCCGTCGAGCGAGCGTTGACGACCGCGACCTTGGGCTACCTCGGAGAGGACGCGAGGGCGGCGGCGGGTGCGCTGATCGCGCTGCAAGCACCTGACGGCGGCTGGGACGCCGGTGTGGTGTGGACTGGGCCGGAGGCCCCCGCGCCGCCCTCGGTGTTCTGGGGCTCTCGCGCGCTGACGACGGCGTTGGCCCTCGAGGCCCTCACCCTCGTCGAGCCCACGTGACCTCGACTCGAAGCGCACACCAGCGACCGATGCCGTCTCGACCCACGCCATCTGCACCCGTGACCAGAGCGCGCCGCCGGGAGGACGTCGCGCTGCGAGGGGGGGTGGCGCTGGCCGCCGGCCTCCTCGTCCTGGTCGCGGGCCTCTCGGCCCGCGAAGCGCTCTCGACCCCCTTCCCTTCCCTCTTGGTGGATCCGCACGGCGATTACTCTGTCGTCTTTCGCCCTCATTGGGGGACCGAGGCGCTGGGTCTGGAGCTCCATGAGCCCATCCATCCCGTCGACGCGACGGGCTTGCGCGCGTCGGACCGAGCCGCCCGGCTGGCCGAGGCTGTCGCGCGGACCCGCGCGAGCCACCTCGCGCTGCTCGTCGGAGAGGGCGACGCCGCTCGCGTGATCGAGGCGCCGCTGCGCGCGCTCGACTTGGCGGACGTGTGGTGGTTCTTCGGGCTCTACACCCTGGCTGGAGGTCTGCTCCTCTGGTCCGGGGTCGCCGTCTACGCGATGGCGAGGCGTCGCGCCGCGGCGCGCGCTTACTTCGCCCTCAGCGTCGTAGGTTTCGTCTTCCTCGTCACGTTCCTCGACTACCACACGACGCGATGGCTCGCGCCGCTCTTCGCCGCGTGCACGCTCGGCAACGCGCTCTCGATCGCTGCCCTGGCGTGGTGCTTCCCGAGCCCCTGGCGGACCTCCAAGACCCTGGCGTGGGTCTTGCTCGCGATCGGCCTCGTGCTCTGCTCCCTGCTCGCGATCGACGCCTTCGTGCACTGGGACCTCCGTCCGCTGCGCCTGCTCACGAGCGCTGCCGTGCCCTTGGCTCTGCTCGGTCTCGCAGCGGCGGTTTTGTGGCGGCTCCGGTCCGCCCAGGGCGTCGAGCGCAGTGAGCTCGTGGCGGCGGGGGTGGGGCTCGTCGTCACGCCCGTGGTCGTCGGCCTCGGCTTTGGCGTGATGTGGGTGGCGAACGCCTCGTCGTTCCACCTCCTCCTGCCGATCGTCGCGCTCGCGATCCCGGCGAGCATCGGGTACGCGATCATCCGGAGCAACGTGCTCGGGCTCGAGGCGGTCTTGTCCCGCCGAGCGCTGGTCGTGCCCCTGGGCATGGTCGCGATCGCGACGGGGGGCAGCGCCTTCTTCGTCCTCCACGGAGCCGACGGCAGCCCGTTCGCGGCGGCGGTCGCCGCCGCTGCGGGCACCGCGCTCTTCGGCGTGCTCGGCTGGGCCACCCTCACACGCCGACTCTTCCCAGCGAGGGCGCGGTTTCAGCCCACCATCGAAGAGCTCGCGGATCACTTCGCCCACGAGACGGACCCGACCGCGATCCGGACCCGGATTCGAGAGCAGGTCCTCCGCTTTCTGCCCACGCGGAACATCGACGTGGTGGACGCCGGAGCCCTCGAGAGCGCGCCGGGACTGACCGAGCGAACCCTCGATCAGCTGCAGAACGGAGAGGTCGTGTGGACCGACGAGGGGCCATGGGAACGACACCTCCTCGTCCCGATGCGCGCGGGCGGCGTGCTCCGCGGGCTCATCACGCTCGCCCCCCGCCACGATCGAGCCCTCTTCACGACCGACGACATCCGCCTCGTCCAGACGATCGCCGGCCTCGGCGCGCTCGCGATCTACAACGCCGAGGTCGTCCGACGCCTCGACGCGGAGCGCGCGATGGAGCGGGACGCCACGCGCGACGACAAGCGCCTCGTCGTCGACGCGCTGGTCGCGGAGGTCGCGCACGAGCTCGCATACCCACTCAGCTTCCTGAGGCACTTCCTCAAGCAGGCGGGGCAGGGGAACGTGAGCGACGCGATGCGCGACGTGGGTCGAGACGAGATCGCCCGGCTCGAGCGAATGCTCGCCTCGCTGCGCCGACTCCAGGTGCCCTCGACCGAGATGCGAGCGCTCGAGGTCCGGTCGACCCTCGAGCGCGCGCTGCTGCTCCTGCGCCCGCAGCTCGAAGCGAAGGCGCTGCGATGTGAGCTCGAGGTCCCGTCGGGGTGGAGCATCATGGCGGATCCGGACCCGACCCTGCAGCTCATGCTCAACCTCCTCCGCAACGCGATTCAGGCATCGGACCACGGAGGCCAGCTCGGCGTCCGGCGCGTGTGCACCGAGCGAGCGACCACCCTCGAGTTCTGGGACGAGGGCGCCGGCGTTCAGGACGAAGACCTCGCGCGTATCTTCAACCCCTGGTTCACGACTCGACGAGGCGGGACCGGGCTCGGCTTGGCGGTCGTTCAGCGCGTCGCTCGGAGCTTCCGCTGGCGAGTCCAGATCGGGCGCCGAGACGGCCAGACCATCTTCTCGGTCGAGATCCCGCGGCACGAGGTGACGCCATGAACGTCTTGGTCGTCGACGATCAGCGGACCGCCCGCGTCATCCTCGGCGAGATCCTCTCCGCCGAGACCGGGCTCACGGTGCTCGAGGCCTCCTCCGCCACCGAGGCCCGCGCGATCGCGCGCGAGCACGCGATCGAGCTCGCGTTCTTGGACGTGCGCCTCTCCTTCGACATGCGCGATCGTGATGGACTCACGCTCCTCCGTGATCTGCGCGAGGCGAACGTGAGGAGCGTCGTGATGGTCTCTGCGCTCCGCGACTCGACGGAGATCCGCGAAGCGTTCCGCTCGGGCGCCGAGGACTACATCCTCAAGGATGAGCTCGAGGCCGAGCTGATCCTCCCAATCGTGCAGCGCGTCCGCGCCCGCCAACGGCTCGAGGCGGAGGTGCAGAGGCTCCGCGCTCAGGTCTTCACCGCGCGCGACGTCCCCGGCATCGTGGGCACGTCGCCCGCCATCCAGCGCCTCCGCGAGGTCGTGCGGCGGGTCGCGAGCTCCGACCGCGCGGTGCTGGTGACGGGAGAGTCGGGGAGCGGCAAGGAGCAGACGGTGCGTGCGTTGCACGCGCTCGGAGAGGCCCCCGACCAGCCGCTCTTCGACGTGAACTGCGGGGCGCTCCCAGAGTCCTTGGTCGAGTCCTACCTCTTCGGGCACGAGCGGGGCGCGTTCACCGGGGCGGAGCGGCGGCACGAGGGCGCCCTCGCCGCGGTCGGACGAGGGACGCTCTTCTTGGACGAGGTCGCCGAGCTCCCGCTGGCGCTACAGGCGAAGCTGCTACGCGTCCTCGAGACCCGGCGCTACCGCTCGGTCGGCGGCACGACGGAGCGCAATTTCGACGGTCGGGTGATCGCGGCGACCCACGCCGACCTCGCCGCGCGCGTCGACGCTGGACGGTTCCGTGAGGATCTCTACCACCGCCTCGCCGTGCTGGTCGTCCGGGTGCCGAACCTCGGCGAGCGTCGCGACGACATCCCTGCGCTGGTGACGCACTTCGCTCGTCAGCAGCCTCGCCCCTTGCACTTCGACGAGGGAGCGATCGCCCGGCTGATGGAGCTCCCCTGGCCCGGAAACGTGCGCGAGCTGCGCAACGTCATCGACCGCATCGCGGTCTTCTGTGATGACGACGTCGTGACGGCTGGCTCGATCGACGCGATCCTGCCGACGACGCGCGTCTCGTCGCGGCCGATGCGCGAGATCGTCGACGCCGTGCTCGACATGGAGTCGGAGGGTGACCGCCTCGCCGCCGTCGAGCGCGCCCTCGTCGACGAAGCGATCCGTCGCGCGGGAGGGAACAAGAGCGAGGCCGCGCGACTGCTCGGGGTGCATCGGAAGCGGATCGAGCGCCGCGTCCAGGGGAGATCCAGCAGCTCGGGTTGAGCGCAAACGCTCAACGGACGCGACGCTTCGCGTCGAGCTCGAACGCCTCGATCAGCGTCAGCGCGGCGACGGCGTCGAGGACGGACGCACCAGGTCCGTCGGCGGGTTGGCACGCGGCCGCGAGTTCCGGGACGCGGAGCTCGAGCTCCTCCGGAAGAGTGAGCTGAGCCATGAGGATCCGTCGCCGCGGAAACGCGGGACGGTGAGGCTACCCGCGTGGGCGAAGCGGGAACGCGGTCAGACCACGAGTGCGCGGCCTGGAAGCTCGGCGGCGAGCAACCGGAGCGACTCGGCGATCGTCGTGTCGGAAGCGACGCAGGCGAGGATCGGCGGCGAGTCGTGCCGACCGCGGAGCACGTCGGTGGTATCGATCACGAGGTCGACGAGCCATTCCGAACCGACGCTGAAGCGCAACACCCCAACGTAGCGCGAGAGCAGCGCTTCGCGTCGAAGACGCCCGAGGCGCGCACGGTCGTGGAGCACCCGGCCGACGTCGCGGAGGTAGCGGCCGCCGAGGGCGAAGAAGGAGTCGAGGGTGAGTTCGTCACGTCGGCCCCCGGCGAGTTGGGAGATCAGCGGCAGGTGCTCCGTCGCGCACTCGAGCAGCGCTGTCGCCGTGGTCCGGATCTTAGGATAGAGCGGAACCAGCGCGGACTCCACGATCGCCGAGCCTGAGTACGGCTCGAACTCCGTTCCGTTGCTGTCGGCCTTGAAGGCGATGCGGAGTAGAGGCGGATAGCCGTTCTCGTCGGCTTTGATTCGCTCCTCTTCCGAAGGAGGTACGAACACGAAGCGTGCGTAGGGGCCGAGCCGGTCGTCGTGCACGTAGAGTCGTGAGAGGCCGGCGGACTTGGCTTCGTAGTGGTGGGCACGTAGAGACAAGTCGCGGGCGGGCTGGTCCTCGTCGTGGAGGCGAAATCCCGTGACGGCGACGGCATGGAGCTCGCCCTCGTCCACGCGGATTCGCAACACGACGGGAATGCCGCTCTGGACGTAGGTCTTGAGGGCCAACAAGAACTCGTCGTTGTCGTGCTGCGACGCTCGGAAAGCGTGGACTTGGTAGCCGAGGCCACGGATGGCACCTCGCATTTCGTCGAAGGTCAGACCTTCCGGCGATGCGACGAGTGAGCCTCGCGCGCCAGGCACGGCCTGAGCGACTTCGAGTGGCGTCGCCGCACGTCCGCCGTCGGCACGCATGACGCGCGCGAGCGCGGACCAGAGCGCGGTGGTTGCACAGGCCCCGAGCGCTTGGTCCTGCTGCTGAAACGGAAGTGCCTCGACCGACAATGTGAGGCCGTGAAGGTGCACCTCATGGTTCATATGGGCCGGGGCGTACTTGCGGCTCGAGACACCTCGGTAGGTGACGAGCGCGGTGCGACCGATGGGACACGCGGGCAGGGGTCGCACCACCACGTAGCCGAGGTAGGACGCGCGGAGTTCTGCCTCGACCTCCTGGATGCCGGACTCGTCCGCTCGCTCGATCAGCGCGGTCCACGCGCTCTCGTCGTACGCCTCGGAGAACAAGTGGATGCGGGTCGTGGAGTTTGGCACGGCCTGCAGCATCGTCGCGTAGTGGCCGACGAACTCCTGGAGGTAGTGCCGGTCCACGTACGGATGCTCGACGACCATGGTCCGCGCTCGGATCTCGTCGTGATGTAGGTACGACTGAAGGTAGCGCACTTGCGGCGGCGGCTCGGACCAGCTCCCTCCGGACGCACGCCTCACCTGGTCGGCGAACGCCGGCTTCGTGAAAGGGACGACGTTGAGCGAGAGCGACGGCACCGTCAGCGCGCGCGCGCTTGGGCTTCTCGCGGGTCGAGGCGTTCCATGCGGTCGAAGCGGGCTTCGACGTCGCGTCGGATACGACGACCTTCGGCGAGGAGCTCACGAACCTCTTCGCGCGTGAGCACGCGCGGCGGGGGGGTGACGGCGGGCTCGAGCTTCTTCTTCTCGTCGGTCATCGGCGCCTCTTCGCGTTGGAAAGCCTACCCTGAATCCGTCGGCTCCGGATGTGCGAAGTGAACGCTCACGATGCGGCAGCAACGCGATCCGTCAAGATCTCGTTTCGCAAGACCTCGATATCGGAAGCGGATCGAGCGCCGGGTCCAGGGGAGATCCAGCAGCTCGGGTTGAGCGCAAACGCTCAACGGACGCGACGCTTCGCGTCGAGCTCGAACGCCTCGATCAGCGTCAGCGCGGCGACGGCGTCGAGGACGGACGCACCAGGTCCGTCGGCGGGTTGGCACGCGGCCGCGAGCTCCGGGACGCGGAGCTCGAGCTCCTCCGCGACGCCTCCGAACCCCGCGTGACGAAACTCGTCCGCGGCCCGCGCGACAAGGTGTTGGGACGCCAACCACATCGCGCGGACCGAGACCCCGAGGAGCGTGGGGAAGGATCCCCCCCGCACCGCGGAGTCCTCCTCGACGTCCATCGCGTCATCCAGACATTGAAGGGAGCCGAAGAAAAGCACGTGCGCTCGGCCGAACGCATCGGCCGACCTCGCCGCGTGCGCTCGCAGCAGCTCTCGCGTCGCGAGGGCGAGCCAGACGGTCTTGTCGCGGACCGCCGCGGCGTAGGCAGGCGCCGGCAGCTTGCCGCTCGCGAACCCGGCGCGCTCGCGACGGATCGCGCGACGAAGCGCGCGCTCGGCGCGTGCGACCGCTCGTTCTGCGCGCTCGCCAGCGAAGACGGCGACCGCGTCGACCCAGGCCGCCCGTAGCAGCCGACGCAGCGCGCGGAGCGCGCGATCGGGCACGACCTGACCGTCCGCCACCCGGTCGACGAGGACACAATAGAAGCCGGCGAGCCGATGCGCCTCCAGGTACGCCGACTCGTCGACGCCGACCAGCGCGCTCCGTACGGCGTCCCGCGCCCCTCGCATCAACGCGGAGGGCATCGAGTGGACCGCTGGGATCTGTGTGAAGTCGCTCCACCGTCCGTCTGGGCGATGCACCAAGCCCAGCTTGAAGGGGAGCGCGGAAGCCTCCGCTCGCAGCGCGTCGGGCACGGAGGCCACGAAGCGCTGGAACGAACGATCGAGCTCGAGGGTCATCGGGGGCGCCGGCGCGATGCCGCGATCACCACCCGAGGATCCCGGGCTGACCCGCACCGCCCATCGGCGGGAGGTAGGGCGCGAGAGGCGCGTTGATCGAGCTCAACATCAGATCGGCGAGCCGCTCGACTTGATCCTCGTCGAGGTGATGCTCGGGGCCGAGCTTCTCGAGCACCCGGTTCACGCGCTTCGTGCGCTCGGAGCGGGTCCCGCCCTCGCGAATCGCGTCGTGCACGTGCCAGACGATGGGCCCGTCGCCGGGCCCTTCATCGCGATCCGGGTGCGTGTCCTTCCACTCGACGAGATCCTTCACGAGCGCCTCGTACAACGTCGCCAGCTCCCTGCGGCGTTCGCGATCTGGGAGCCCCGCAGCGCTGGCGCTCTTCGCGCTGGTCGACTGCGCGCTCGACACCTCCACACCCTCGAACTCCACGGAGACCGTGACCTTCGTCTTCCCCATCAGCTTCTCCCCGCCCACGCGCGCCTAGGCTACACGGACTCGAGCCACGAGCTCAAGGATCGACCGCGGGCGATCACGAGCGCCGATGGCGACGAGGCCGCTGCGTGGCCGTGGACGTCGTCGCCGAGGATGTCGAGCGGTGTAGACGTCAGCTTCCTATGAGGGGCTGTCGCCAGCCCCTCCCCCACGGGGCATGAAGCCCCGCGGGGCCCCCTCCCACGAGCCTACGCTCGCTCCGCTCGCTGCGCGCCGTCCGGTAGGGCGGCTTGCGAAATCGGCCAAGCTTCTTTCCAGACCCTTCGGCCACGGCGCTGGCGAGACGTGCTCGAGAGACCCGAGTCGGCGGGACCGCCACGCGCCGCTGATCTATGCTCGCGCCCATGGAGCCGCTGACCTTCGTCGACCCCGAGACCCACGAGCCCCTCCACCTCGCCGACGCCGACACGCTCGAGCGCGTGCGCGTCGCCGCGTCCTCCGGTCGCGCCCGTCGCGCCGACGGCGGCGCGTTGCCCGCGCGCTTCGACGGCGCGTACCTCACCCGGAGCGGCCGCCGCGCTTACCTCGTGATCGAGGGCATCCCGCACTTCCTCGTCGACGAGCGGCTCGACCTCGAGCCTCCCGTCGTGCCGGAGACCGCATGAGCACGCGCGCGTTCTCCTTCGACACCTTCGGGCTCGAGCACCTGCGCATGATCGACGTCGAGGAGCCCGATCCGGGCCCCGGTCAGGTCAAGCTCCGCGTGCTCGCCTGCTCGCTGAACTACCGCGACACGCTCATGGTCGCGGGCCAATACGACCCGCGCATGCCGCTGCCCCTCGTGCCGCTCTCCGACGGCGTCGGCGAGGTCGTCGCGATCGGGCCGGGCGTCGAGCGCGTCGCGGTGGGCGATCGCGTGGCGGCGACCTTCGCCCCGCGATGGATCGCGGGTCCCCCCGAGCGCGCCCTG
Organism: Myxococcales bacterium; assembly: GCA_019637115.1. Classification (GTDB taxonomy): domain Bacteria; phylum Myxococcota_A; class Polyangia; order Polyangiales; family Houyiibacteriaceae; genus JACKEH01. The sequence goes on from JAHBWH010000005.1 coordinate 90,430, forward strand.
ATCCGCCACACGCGCGGCGGGCCGCTCCCGGGCATGCTCGCCGAGGAGCGGACGCTCGACGCAGAGGGCGTCGTGAAGGTGCCGGCGCACCTCTCGGACGAAGAGGCCGCCACCCTCCCCTGCGCCGCGCTCACGGCGTGGTCGTCGCTCGTGACGGAGGGTCCGGTCTGCGCCGGCATGAGCGTGCTCGTCCAAGGCACCGGCGGCGTGAGCCTCTTCGCGCTGCAGCTCGCGAAGCTCCTCGGCGCGCGCGTCATGGCGACCTCGAGCAGCGACGAGAAGCTCGAGCGCGTGCGCGCGCTCGGCGCCGACGCCGTGCTCAACTACCGAGAGACCCCCGCGTGGGGCCGCGAGGCGGCCAAGTGGGCGGGCGGCGACGGAGTCGACCTCGTGGTGGAGGTGGGCGGCGCCAAGACCTTCGAGGAGTCGCTCAAGGCCATCCGCCCTGGCGGCGTCGTGAGCCTGATCGGCAACCTCTCTGGTTCGAGCGCGCCCGTGCCGCTCACCCGCATCCTGATGAGCCAGGTCCGGGTGCAGGGCATCCTCGTCGGTCACCGCGTGGGCTTCGAGGCGATGAACCGCGCCGTCGAGGCGCACGAGCTGCGCCCCGTCGTCGACCGCGTCTTCCCCTTCGAAGCGGCGCCCGAGGCGTTCCGCTACCTGCAGAGCGGCGAGCACTTCGGCAAGGTCGTGATCCGCGTCGCGCGCTGAGGCGAGCGCTCGTGCGTCAGTCGCCCCCGAAGCGCCAGAGCGCGACGGCCAAGATGAGCAGGAGAGTGTCTCCGCGCCGACCGCGCGGCGAGCGGCTCACGTTCGTCAGTCGCCGCCGAAGCGCGACGGCCGCGACGGCCAAGATGAGCAGGAGGTGTCTCCGCGCCGACCGCGCGGCGAGCGGCTCACGTTCGTCAGTCGCCGCCGAAGCGCCAGAGCGCGACGGCCGCGACGGCCAAGATGAGCAGGAGCGTCCAGATGTAGTCGACCCAGGTCTTCTGCTTCTTGGTCTCGACGCCGACCGCGCGGCGGAAACCTGACACGAGGCCCTGCATGGCGCTGCCGCCCTCTTCGTCGGCGCCGCCTTCGCGGAGCTCGCGCGGTCCAGCGTACCCCTTCTGTCGCTTCTTGGTCGCGCCGGACTTCTTCTGCCGCTTCGCCTGCTTCGTCGCCATGAGGTCGCCGAGCGTAGAGAGCCGAGCCCCTCGCCGCAACCCGACCCGATCGGCCCTCGTCAGCTTCCTCGGGGGGCGTGGCAGCGAACCACGTCCCCCACCGCCGCCGTCGCGAGCGGTCCCGTGGCGTGCGCGATCCGGTACGGGGCGCCTAGGCCCCCGTCCTCGACGAGGGCGCAATTCGCGCGGGGTCCGTGAGGACCACGCTCGCCGACGACCACCATCAACGCCCAACCTCGGCGCGCGGCCGGCAGCGGCGAGCCCTGCGCGCACACCAGCGACACCGCGCGCTCGTCGCGCGCGACGACGCGGAGCGTGCGCGTCCCGAACCAGCTGCCACGGTCCATCTCCGCGCGCGCCCGCAGGCGCTTGTCCTCGAGGATGCTCCGCCAGATCGGCGAGAGGTCACGCGCGAGCAGCAGGCGGTCGAGCCCGTCAGCGTCCCAATAGTCGAGCTGCGAGATGCGCACGAAGTCGGCCACGCTGGGCGAGCGCGGATCGCGGTCCACCACCTCGAACGCATCACCAGCTCGAACCCACCCTGGCTCGTCCACCCGGAGGTAGTAGCCGACCCGCGTGCTCTCGAGGAACGCACGCGAGAAATCCGGGATCCCGACCCGGGCCGTCAGGCGACGGCAGGGGATCCGAGGCTGGCTGACCACGAGGCGGCTCGTGCCGCACGCCACCACGTCACCGATGCTCACGTCGGCCTCCGTGGCGTCTTGCACCGTGAGGTTCTCTCCAAACCCACCCGGCTCGAAGGGCCCCTCGCCGAAGCGCGCCCGCCACCACGCGTAGTGCTCGCTCGGGTACGCGTGGACCGCGTGGTCGAGCTCACCGAGCTTGCGCGGGGTGACCCGCTCGTCGCCAACGAAGCCGAGGGCCTCGACGCGCTGTGGGCCCTGTCGGGGCACCTTGAAGATCCCCGTTCGCACCTCGACGTCCCGCACGACCATCGTCCGCGCGCCGCCGAGGTTCAACGATTCCACGTAGGCCGTCACGTCGGCGATGGTCATGGTACCCTCGCGCGCATGTCGCAAGGGCTGGGTGGGGTCCGCGCAGGCGAGCCATGGTCGTACTCGCAGCTCGTGCACGGCGGGCTCGACGACGTGCTCGACGACGAAGGCAGGCCGCTCGGTGAGCGCCGCGCGACGAGCGCGGCCAAGGAGGGTGTCCCCTTCTTGCTGAAGAGCTGTCCCTACTCGGACGCGCGGCTCGGCAACCCGATGAACGTCTCGGCGCTGGCGCAGGTCGCGCGCCACACGGACGCCGTGCTCGACGCGATCGCGGCGTTCCGCGCCGCGTCGCCGCCCGGCGAGCCGACCTGGAGCGACATCCTCACCGCCGTGGTCGACCTGCTCGGCGCGCCCGCGAGCTACCTGCTCCGGCACCCGGAGCGCTCGACGCTGCCCGCCGAGCTCGCGGTCGCGCACAAGCTCGGCGCGGGCTATTTCGGGGTGGTTCGGGGGCTCGTCGCGCGGGCCACGGTGGAGCCGGGCCGCGTCGGCGTCGAGGAGCTGCTCTCCTTCGCGCATGGGTCCGGCGCCCTCGTCGGGGCCAGCGAGGCGTGCGCGGGGCCCCCGCCCATGCTCGCGCGCGCGACCGAGGTCTTGATCCACGGGCGGCCCGACGCGCGGCCCCTCGAGGACCCTGCGCGGGTGGAGGTCGCGAGCCTCTTCCGGCGTCAGATCGAGATCGGGATGGCGTGGGAGCGCTTCGACGTGGCGCTCGAAGCCGAGGCCGCCGAGGTGGTCATGCGCGGCCAGCCGCGCAGCTCCTTCTACGCCCGCCAGCTCGAGGCGCGCCGCGCCGCGCCCCCGAAGCCCCGCGATCCTGCGGCCCCAGCGCTCCCCCGCGACCTCGACCTCACGCTGGCGGGGCCGCTCCGCGACGCGCTCGGGCGCGACGCCGCGAGCCCCGAGACCCTCGCCTCGCTGCGCGGGCTCGACGAGAACGGCGCGGGCGCCGTCGTGCTCGAGGCGGCCGACCGCGCGTCGCTGCTCGCGATGCTCGCGTCCTACCTCGAGGTGCAGGCGGTGGTGGCCGAGGCCCTCTTCGCGCTCGAGCGCGACCTCCGCGACGCGCTCGGCGTCACGCGCGAGCCCCCGATGAACCTCCACGCGACGATCTTCCCCCGCCCCACGAGCCTGCACTGGCTGCAGACGGCGCTCGGGGTCCGCGTCGCGACCCCAACCGCGTCGGAGCCGCGCGCCCGCGTGACGCCGCTGGCGACGACGGCGCTGAAGATGGGGACGTGAGCTCGCGGTGGCTCAGTCGAGCTGCTTGAACTCGATGCGCCGGTTCCGCGCGCGCCCCTCGTCGGTGTCGTTGGGCGCGACGGGCTGGGCCGCGCCGTAGCCACGGGCCTGCATCCGCCGTCCGTCGACGCCTCGGCCGACCAGCCACGCCCGCACCGCGTCGGCGCGCTGCTGGGAGAGCCGCCGGTTGTAGGCGGCGGCGCCGACGTTGTCGGTGTGACCACCGATCTCGACGCGCGCGTCCGGGTTGTCGCGAAGGATCTGCAGCGCGATGTTCAGCGTCCGCTCGGAGGCCGGGAGGATCTCGGCGCTGTCGAAGGCGAACTCGATCCCCGGCAAGACCATCCGCGCGCGGATGATCGCGCAGCCGCGCGCGTCGACCTCGGTGCCCGGCGCAGTGCCCGGGCAAGCGTCGCGATCGTTGAGCACGCCGTCACCGTCCTCGTCGTCGTCCTGCGCGAGCAACGGGTCGGTGCCGTGCTGGACCTCGTAGCCGTCGGGGACGCCGCCTCGATCGGTGTCCGCCTCCCGCGGGTCGGTCTCACCAGGGTCGACGCGCCCGTTCGCGTTGGCGTCCTCCTGCCCGTCGAGCAATCCGTCGCCGTCCGTGTCCGGGTTGCGCGGATCCGTGCCGCCGTCGACCTCGACCCCATCCGGGAGCCCGTCGCCGTCCGTGTCGGGGTTGAAGGGGTCCGTGCGATAGCGGTTGATCTCCCGCTCGTTCGACAGCCCGTCGCCGTCGCTGTCGAGCTGCGCCGTGCGGCCCCAGAGCTCGATCGAGCCGGTGATGCCCACCGACACGAACGCATCCACGCCTTGGTTGCGTCCACCAGGCATCACGACGCCACGCACGAAGAAGCCGAGCTGGAGCGGACGGACCACCGAGAGCTCGTAGCCGATGGCGGCGTCCACACCGAACTGGTGGCCATCGAAGAGGTGATAGCCGAGGTGCGCGCTCACCCAGAGGTTGCCGAGGAGGTCGCCGCCTTGCTCGTTGGCGTAGCCCTCGTGGTTGTCCATGAAGCGGAGACGCGCGCCGACGGCGGCGCTGAAGTAGGGCGTCCCGCTGCGCTCGAGCGCACGATCGGGGAACGCGCTCGAGAAGTAGCCGCCGCCGAGCAGCACCTCGACGGCGACGGGCGCGACGATCTGGAAATCGGCCCCGAACCAACCCGTGAAGCCAGCCGTCACGGGAACGTTGGGCTCGGGCTGCAGCGGGCCGAGGATGGGCAGACCCGCGCCGAGGTCGAGGTGCAGGTTGAAGCGGCCGCTCTCCGCGTGCGCGGGTGCCGAGAAGGTCAGGAGGGCGAGGGCGAGGAGGGAGGCGCGCTGACGCATGGAGGTTCTCGACGCGGCTTTGACACGCGAGCTTCATTCGCGCCCCAACTTCCGCCGCTGGAGGATTCGTGCAGTTCGGTCCGCAGGAACGCGACCGCGCTCGGGGCCCCACACGCGAACGAGCCACCTCCCCGTGCGGGAAAGTGGCTCGTTCGCAGGGAGCAGGCAGCTCAGGCGATGAGCGGCGCGATGACGAGCGCGACGACGCTCATCAGCTTCACGAGGATGTTGAGCGAGGGGCCCGCGGTGTCCTTGAAGGGATCGCCGACGGTGTCGCCGACGACGGCCGCCTTGTGGGCCTCGGAGCCCTTCGGGTGCACCGTGCCGTCGCTCATCTTGTAGCCGCCGCCCTCGAAGGACTTCTTGGCGTTGTCCCACGCGCCGCCCGCGTTGGACATGAAGATGGCCATGCAGACGCCGCTGACGGTGACGCCGGCGAGCAGGCCGCCGAGGGCCTCGGGGCCCATCTTGTCGCCGAGCAGGTTGGCGCCAAAGCCGACCACGACCGGCGTCACGATGGCGAGCGCGCCCGGCATGATCATGCGCTTGAGCGAGGCCTTCGTGCTGATGTCCACGCAGCGCGCGGTGTCCGGCTTCGCCGTACCCTCGAGCAGGCCCGGGATCTCGCGGAACTGGCGGCGGACCTCCTCGATCATCTCCATCGCAGCGTCGCCGACCGCGTTCATCGCCATGGCGCTGAAGAGGAAGGGCAGCATGCCGCCGATGAAGAGTCCGCCCATGACGATGGGCTTCGAGATGTCGATGCCGGAGATGCCGGCGGTCTGCGCGAAGGCCGCGAAGAGGGCGAGGGCCGTCATGGCCGCCGAGCCGATGGCGAAGCCCTTGCCGATGGCGGCGGTGGTGTTGCCGACGGCGTCGAGCTTGTCGGTCCGCTCGCGAACTTCCGGCTTCTGGTGGCTCATCTCCGCGATGCCGCCTGCGTTGTCGGCGATGGGCCCGTAGGCGTCGACGGCGAGCTGGATGCCCGTGGTCGAGAGCATGCCGAGCGCGGCGATGGCCACGCCGTAGAGGCCAGCGACCGCAGACGCCGCGATCACGCCCGTGGCGATGACGATGATGGGGAGCGCGGTCGAGCGCATGCCGACGCCGAGGCCCGCGATGATGTTCGTGGCGTAGCCCGTCTTCGACTGCTCCGCGATGCTGTCGACCGGGGGCTTCTCCATCGAGCAGTAGTAGGAGGTGATCATGCCGATCGAGACGCCGGTCACGAGGCCGATGACCGTCGCCGCGCCGACCTCCCACCAGAGCACGGGGTCGGTCGAGCCCGCGACGAGGGCCCCACCCTGCGGCCACATGTAGTTCGCGATGCCGAAGGTGGCGGCGGCCATCACGCCCGCCGAGCCGAAGGCGCCGGTGTCGAGCGCGTGCTGCGGGTTGCCGCCCTCCTTGGTCTTGACGATGAAGGTGCCGAGGATGGAGCAGACGATGCCCGCCGCCGCGATGACGAGCGGCATGACCACGGGCGAGATGGTGTGCTCGCCGTGCGCCTGGTTGAGGACGTCGAAGCCCAGGCCGAGGACCATGGCGCCGATGATCGCGCCGACGAAGGACTCGAAGAGGTCGGCGCCCATGCCGGCGACGTCGCCGACGTTGTCACCGACGTTGTCGGCGATGACGGCCGGGTTGCGGGGGTCATCCTCCGGCAGGCCTGCCTCGACCTTGCCGACGAGGTCGGCGCCGACGTCGGCGGCCTTCGTGTAGATGCCGCCGCCCACGCGCGCAAAGAGCGCGATCGAGCTCGCGCCCATCGAGAAGCCCGTGAGCACCGTGATCGAGGTACCGAGCCCGGCGATTCCCGGGAAGATCCCGACCGTATAGGCGATGTAGAGCCCGCCGAGGCCGAGGATCGCGAGGCCGACGACGGTCATGCCCATGACCGCGCCACCGCTGAACGCGACGTCGAGCGCCGCCGGCAGCCCGGTGCGCGCAGCCGCGGTGGTGCGCACGTTGGCGTTCGTCGCGACGCGCATGCCCGCCCAGCCTGCGATGCCGGACGCCACCGCGCCGACCACGAAGGAGACCGCGATGAGCGGGCTCCGCCCTTCACCCGTGTTCGCGACGGCCAGGAGACCGGCGACGATGGCGACGAAGACCGCGAGGACCTTGTACTCCGCCTTGAGGAAGGCCATCGCGCCCTCCTGAATCAGGGCGGCGATGTCCTTCATCGTGTCGTCGCCTGCGTCTTGCTTGCGGACCCAGGCAGCCTTCCAGAAAGCGTAGAGCAAAGCGAGCACGCCGGCTGCCGGCGCGGCGTAAATGAGCTGATCCATGCGTGTCCCTCGTGGGGTTTCCGTCGTGAGGCGAGGCCGGAACGAAGCGTTCGCTCGCGCTCGCCGCGCACCCCAGGCGGGCGGCGAGCCCCGGCCGGGGCGCTATCTACAGGATTCTCCCGCCGGGTCAACTCCCGCCGCCGTCGACCGACGCCCTCGGAAGAATCGCGTTCTTCGGCTCGACCCGCGCGCGCGGTCGCCCGCGCGAGGCAATGGAAGGAAAGGGGCTGGCCAACGGACGACCTGGACCGCTCGGTCCTCCTTCACCCCCGGGCCACCGCGATCGCCTCGCGGGCGGCCGCGAAGTCGTCCGGCCCCTGCACGCTGACGCGCTGGGCCTCGGGTGAGATTCGGCGGATCATGCCCGCGAGGGCGGTCCCCTGGCCGATCTCGACGAAGAGCGAGACACCGTCCGCGACCATGCGGCTCACGCTCTCGTCCCAGCGGACCGCGCGGCTCACCTGGCGCCCGAGGGCGTCCCGCGCGGCGGCGCCGGTCGTGACCGGGGCGGCGTCGACGTTCACGTAGACCGGGAAGGCGGGGTCCGCGAAGGACGCGGCTTCCAGATCGGGCGCGAGGCGCAGCTCGGCGGGGCGCATCAGCGACGAGTGGAAGGGCGCGCTCACGGGCAGCTTCATCGCGCGCGCCTTCTGCGCCTCGAGCGCGGCGCACGCCGCCGCGACGGCCCCAGCGGCGCCTGCGATGACGATCTGCCCGGGCGCGTTGAAGTTCACGGGCTCGACCACGCCCTCGACCTCGCGGCAGACCTGCTCCACGAGCTCGCGCTCGGCCTTCAGGATCGCGGCCATCGCCCCCTCGCCGACGGGGACCGCCTCCTGCATGTAGGTGCCGCGCTTTCGCACGAGGCGCACCGCGTCCTCGAAGGAGAGCGTGCCCGCCGCGACGTGCGCGCTGTACTCGCCGAGGCTGTGCCCGGCCGCGACGTCACAGGTCTCCCCGAGGGCGCGCAGGAGCGCGACCGAGGTGGTGACGAGCGCGGGCTGCGTGTTCGCGGTGAGCATGAGGTCCGCCTCGGGCCCCTCGAAGCAGAGCGCCGAGATGCCGCCGAGCGCGGCGTCCGCCGCCGCGAAGACCTCGCGCGCCGCCTCCGAGGCGTCGAACGCGGCCTTCCCCATCCCGACCTTCTGGCTCCCCTGACCGGGGAAGACGAACGCGACCTTTCCCATCGAACGCAACCCTCCTCGGAGCGACGGCGCTCCTCGCCCGCGCATAGCAGGCGCGGCCGGGCGACGCCCGCTCGCGGTAAACGTTGGCCCGCCGGGTGGGGTGAAGTACGATGCGGCTCCCTTGCCCGTCGCCGCGCGCATCACGATCGCTTCGGACGGCTCGCTCCGCCCTGACGAGGACGCCCGGGCGCGCCTCGCGCAGCACCCCGGGAGCTTCGAGCTCATCCTCGACCACGGCGGCGTCATCCTGCTGCGCGGGGGCGCCCACGCGCGCCTGCACATGGCGGGCGAGATCCTCGGCCGGATGGCCGTGATGGAGATGATCAACATCATCGCCAGCTCGAACTGGCGGGGTGAGCTGCACGTCGTGGGTGGCGACGCCGTCCGCGTGCTCCACTTCGACCAGGGCGCGCTGAAGGGCGCGCGCAGCAACGCGCCGACGAATCGCCTCGGCGAGGTGCTCTTCCGTGAAGGCATCCTCGACCGAGGGCAGGTGAGCCTGCTCTCCGCCGAGATCGGCGAGAAGCGCTTCGGGGAGCTCGCGGTGGAGCGCGGCTTCGTCACCGCCGCGCAGCTCTACCAAGGGCTCCAGCGCCAGGCCGAGGACATCTTCTTCAGCGCGCTCGTGGTGGCGGAGGGCTTCTACGCCTTCATGGTCGGCGACGAGCCCGAAGAAGCCGCGACGACCATGCACCTCTCGGTGCAGGCGCTCTTGATGGAGGGCGTGCAGCGCATCGACGAGATGGCGCTCTTCCGAGAGCGCATCCCCTCGAGCTCGCTCTGCCCGATCCGACAGCCCGAGCCCACGAGCGCCAAGCAGCTCGACGACGGCTCGGAGCGAGTGCTCGCGCTCTGCGATGGCGAGCGGACCATCGAGGACATCGCGCGCGCGACCGGCCTCGGCGAGTTCGCGACGACCAAGGCCGTCTACCACCTGCTCCAGCAGAAGCTCGTCACGCTCCAGACGGCGAAGCGGGTCGACTCCGCGAAGGTCGAGGCGCTCGTCGGCCGCTTCAACGCGGTCCTCCAGGACATCTTCGTGGCGGTCGCGACCTATGGTGGCCTCGATCAGACCCGCGCGACGCTCGACGCCTGGATCCAAGGGAGCGGCTATGGCCCCTTCTTTGGCGAAGGGGTCGACGAGCTCGGCGCCATCGACCCGGCCTTCGTGGTGCGCGCCATCGAGGGCGTGCAGACCGAGCACCCCCTCGAGGCCTTGCACCAGGCCCTGCACGAGCTCGCCGCGTTCGCGCTCTTCAGCGCCACGACCACCCTGCCGCGCGACCAGGAGCTCTCGCTCGCGCGCGACGTCAACGCCCGCCTCAAGGCGATCCGGATCGGGTGACGCCGATGCGGCTCCGGCGCGTCCTCGCCCTCGTCTCCCTCGCCGCGCTTGGGCTCACGTCGGCCGGCGCGGAGGCGCAGCGGAGCGTCGACGTCGGGCGCTTCCGTCCGGCGCTCGATCGCGACGGCTTCCTCGGCATCCAGGGTACGGCGATGCCGGGCTCGCTCGCGTGGAACGCGGGGATGTGGCTGAGCTACCAGAAGCAGCCGCTACGCGTCTCGGTCGCCGACCGCGAGGTCGACGTCATCCGGCACCGCTTCGTCGGCGACCTCCAGGCGCAGATGGGCTTCGGTCGGCGCTTCGCGCTCGCGATCGACATGCCGCTCGTCCTGCACCAGACGGCGGACCCCGCGCCGCTCCGCGACGACCGCGGCCCGCTCGCGGCGCAGGCGCTCGGCGACCTCCGCGTCGTCGGCCGCGCGCGCCTCTATGGTCGCGACCCGAGCCCCTCGGGGCGAAGCGAGGGGCTCGGCGTCGCCTTGCTCGGCGGGCTCACGCTGCCGACGGGCGACGAGGACACCTTCGCGAGCGAAGGGACACCGACGACCGACCTGCACCTCCTGGCGGACTTCAACATCTTCGGCCTCGGCGCGGGCATCATGATCGGCTGGCGGCACCGCTTCGAAGATCGCGCGATCGGCGCCTCGCTCTTCCGCGACCTGCTGCTCTTCGGCCTCGCGCTCCGCTTCCCGGTCCCGTGGGTCGAAGGGCTCGGGGTGATCCTCGAGACGCGCGGCTCGCTCGACGCGCGCGATCCGCTCGGCGGCGGCCCCGCGAGCGGCGTCGACGGCGACCTCGGCTTCACCTACCGCGTCGGTGACCTGAACCTCGTCGCGCTGGTCGGGACGGCGTTCAAGTCCGGCGTCGGCACCCCCGCGGTCCACGCGGCCCTCGGCCTGCACTGGGCGCCGCGGGCGCTCGACACCGACGGGGACGGCATCCCCGATCACCTCGACCAATGCCCGCACCTCCCCGAAGACCTCGACGGCTTCGAGGACGACGACGGCTGCCTCGATCTGGACAACGACGGCGACGGCATCCCCGACGCCGACGACCGCTGCCCGAACCTGGCCCCCGCCGAGGGGCAGGACGAGGATGAGGACGGCTGCCCGTAAAGCAGTCCCAAAGTCCCCTGCCCCTGCCCCTGCCCCCAAAGCACGCTCACCCCACTCCCCCACACCCCACTCCCCACT
>JAHBWH010000050.1 GCA_019637115.1 Myxococcales bacterium
GATCGGCGGCACGCAGCGCGGTGCGGCGTGCCTCGTCGGCGCGCGCGAGCGCGCCGCGCGCCGCGAGCTCGTTCCGCGCGTCGAGCAGCTCGCCGAGTGTCTCGATCACGCGCGCCTCGGCGCGGAGCTCGGGGGGGACGTCCTCGCGCGTGAGCCCGCGGCGTCGCGGCGTCGGCCGCTCGGCCCACGCGCCCGCGTCGTCGTCTGCGCCCTCCGGATCCTCGAGACCCTCGTCGAGCCGCATCTCCTCTTGCGCCTCGAGCCAGCGCTCGGACGTGGTCACCGGCACGTCGAGCGAGCGCGAGACGACGCGCGCGTGGGTGTGCGCCTCGAGGAGCGAGACGCGCCCGTCTCCGTCGAGATCGACGCCTTCGAGGCGCGCGCCGCGGGGATCCTCTCCGCGCAGCGCCGGCCAGAAGTGCAGCGCGTAGCCCTCGTGCACGCCTCGCCTCGGATCCGGATCGCAGCCGCTCGCTTCGTGGTCGAAGCGCGTCGCGAAGACGCCGCAGCGGAGCGGCTCCGCGAGGGGGCCGTTCGCGCGCGCCTCGACGAACATCGCGTCGGCGAAGCCGCCGCCGAAGCAGCTCGTCACGACGAGGCGCATGGGGCGCGCGAGCGCGTCGAGCTCGGCTGCCAGGTCGAAGACGCCGAGCAGCTCGCCGCCCCAGAGGTAGAAGACGCTGTCGGCGGGGATGTCGCCGCCCTCGCCATGTCCTGCGAGCACGAAGGTGAGCGGCCCGTCGTCGCTACGAAGCGCGCTCATGGTCGCGAAGAAGGCGGGCGCGCTGGCCGGGCCGTCCGCCTCGGGTCCCATGACATAGCGCACCTGCCGGTCTCGAGGATCGAAGATCTCGGCGAGGCGCGCTCGCAGCGAGGGGTCCGCGTCCTCGTCGCGCACCTGGACGAGCCCGCGGCTCCCGCCGCCGAAGAGCAGCGCGCCGCCCTCCCCGAGCGCGCGGCGCAGCGCGGCCGCGTCCTGCGCGAGGGAGACCTGGGTGCTGCTCGGCTCGGAGCCCCCGACCATCGCGACCCAGCGCGGCGAATCGGGGAGCGCGAGGCGCACCTCCTCGAGGTCGACGGCGCCGAGACCCCGTGGGGCTGGGCGTGGCGAGAGCGCCAGCACGGCGAAGATGGGGGCCGCGCCGAGGAAGAAGGCGAGGAGCGGGTGGGACGCGCGCACGGCCGGTCTCATGGCTCGCAACGGGGCGGCGGGCCAGCACCCCCGGCCGATGGGGCGACGATCGTCCCGCGGCGCGCTCGCTCATGGTCACACGGCTCGCTCGCTGGATGCCGTCGCGCCGTAGTTCCGGCCGAGCGCGTGATGCCGCGCCTCGAAGAGGGCGCGGTCGCGACGACGAGCGCAGGGGGCCCCGCCGTCATGGCGAGGCAGGCTCGAAGACGGGCCCTGCGATCGGAACGCAGTCGCCGGGACGTGTCGACGGTGCAGGTGGTGGCTGCCGTGTGGGCGGAATTCACGTCGCGGTGGAGCGCCTCGGCGAATCGAGTCCATCGCGATGGCGTCGCCAGGCTCGCAACGGTCGCGGCGACTAGTGGTGCTCGGCGGAAGTGACGATACCGTACCGGCGAGGATTCGGCGTCGCTCGGCGGTCCGAATCGACGAAGGACATGCAGAGCATATTCGAGGAGATAGGCCGAAGGCCGGTCGGGCCGGCGAGCGGCGCCGAGGACCGGCGCAAACGGATCGTCACTTCCGCCGAGCACCACTAGGGGGACGGGAGGTCGCTCGGGGGCTCTGGGCTGACGGCGTCTGGATGGCACTCGAAGACCGTCAGCTGCCCAGTGCGGATCGGGACGGTGACGGCGCGGTACCCGCCTTCGGCAGAAGGATCGGCGACCTCGACGACCAGCTCGCCGGGCGGCGCCGGCTGCTGCACGAGGCCACCAGGCAGGCATGTCAACCCGCCGAGCCGGCAGAGCCCTCGGCAGCGCAGCTCGAGCCGGCCGAGTCCCTCGTCGCGCTCCATTCGGGCACCGAGCACGATCACTCCGACCATGCCGACCACGATCGGCGCGCCAACCACGACGAAGGGGGTCGCCCACGCGAGCTCCCGCCGAGGCCGCGTCGGCTCGGGTAGGCGCCCGAGGCGCAGGAGCGCCGAGAGCTTCGCCGCAGCGCGGGCCTGGGCTCCTGCGCCGAAGCGTCGATGGAAGAGCGGGTGTCGAGTCCCGTCATCCATCTCGACGACGATGCAGGTCTCGACGAGCGCGCGCCCGGGGATCCAGTCGAGCCCGTGGGTCGAGCGCGCGTGCACCAGCCCGACGCTCACGGCGCGCCGGAGGTCGAGCTCTTCGCGCAGGCGCCGCGAGCCGCGGTGAGACGTGACGACGAGCTGCCGGCGTTGGGGATCGAGCTCGAGGAGCACGCTCCGCTGCGTGGACACTATTAAGAAGAAGAGCGCGACGAGGCCCGCGCCGATCCCGCCCACCGTCCAGCCGAGCGAGAGCTGGAGCCACGCGGCGAGCGCGAGCGCGAGCGCGCCGACCACCACCCCTCTCCAAGCCACGAGCGGCCCGCAGACGATCCGTTCGACCACGCGCTCGGGCGCGACCCGGTATCCCCCTGCCATCGCGCGAGCATAGTCGCCGCCCGCGGGCGCTCCAACCGACGGTGCGACGGCCCGTCCCCCTCCCACGAGTCTACGCTCGCTCCGCTCGCTGCGCGCCCTTCGGTAGTGCGGCTTGCATCGTCGGCTGAGCTTCTGTCAGCGCCGGAGGCCCTCCAGGTCTCGCACCAGCTCGCTATAGACGAGCGGCTCGAGGTCACCGAGCGGACGCGAGCACTTTGCCTCGTCGATGGTCTGTGCTTCGTCCACGCCTGGGTCGTCGAGAAAGAGCCCCGGGCTCACGCGGACGCTCGCCGTCACGCCGCGCGGCAGCTCGCGCGTCCACCGCACGAGCGCGCCTCCCTCCGACCTGGCCTCCCAGCCCCGCCGTCCGAGGCCGAAGAGGCGTCCGCGGCTCGTCGTCGCGCCCGCGAGACGTTCGAGGTGCGTGGCGTCTCGGTCCTCTCCGCGGAGCGTGAAGACCTCGCGACCGAGCTGCGGAAAGGGCTGCAGGATCTCGTACGACGCGAAGAGTTCGCGCCACGCGTCGAGCGCGCTCGTGCCCCCGCCGTCGTCGAGCAGATCGAGCGGATGCACGACGAGGAGCCTGGCGTGCTTCGGTGCCTCGACGTACCGGTCGTCCGCGTCCGCGAGGCTGCCGTCCTCGGCGACGCGTACGGCGATCACGTGGTCTTCGGCTGCGATCCCCCACAGGAGCCGCCGCGCGACGTGTCGAAGCAGCGGGTGGTCCATGAACCGCTCCCGCGCCTGGTCGCGCTCGAACGTCCGTCGCGCGCACATCGCGCGCTCGAGGCTGCCCAGCTGCTGACGCGCGACCACCTTCGCGTCTCGCTTCAGCGCCGAGAAGCGGCGCTTCGCGTCGGCGGCTGCGGCGGCGTCGTCGCTCTTTCGTGTCCGCGGGAACGCCGCGAGCGCCGCGCCCTCTTCGTCGCGTACGAAGGGGACGAGCAGCTCGTCGAACGCCACCCGGAACCGACGGGGACCGAAGTCGAGCCACATCGACCCGTCGACATCGAGCCCGAGGTCGGGGGCCGGAGGGTCCTCGACCGTGCGGTGCGCGACGCCACCGTCTCGCAGGGCGTCCAGCGTCGCCTTGGCTTCACGCCTCAGCCACGCCGCCGACGCATGGTGCGCAAGATCGTCGAGCGAGCCGAGCGCGAGCTGCTCGGCGCGACCGGGCGACGCGAGTACCCCGAGCACCTGGCAACCCAGGCGTGCGTGCGCCCAGTCGCGGTTGCCAGCCACGACGACGACGAGCTCGCGGCTCCGAGAGTCCCAATCACGCTCCGGAGGACGGGCGTCGCGACCCCAGCTCCGGACGAGGCGCGCGACCTCGCCTGCACACACGACCCCTCCGATCTTGCCCGCGGCCTCGAGGACCCACTGCTCGCGATCGGGTCGATCCGCGGCCTCCCACGCAGCGAGGAGGGCGGCTCCGAACGCGTCGAGGGACTCCGCGTCGCACGCTTGCTGAACCTGGACGAGGCCTGCGTGGGGGCGCGAGAGCCGCGAGTAGCGCAGCAGCTCACCAAGCACTTGCACGGCCTCCGGGGTCAACGGCTCGCCGCTCGAGAGCCGAGGCGCGGGGAGGGCGCTCGGATCGAAGAAAGGAGGGAGCGGTGGCAGCTCCCGCGGGAGATCGTCGAGCGCGGGGTCTCCCCGCGTGGCGTCTCCTTCGAGCACGGCCAGCGCGATCTTCGCGTCCTCACCGGCGGGGCCTGGATCCGTCGCCTGGTCCTCCAGCACCGGCGCGACGATCGCGCGATGTGCCTCGAGCCACGAGAGCGCGCGCGCGCGACCGCTGGTTCGGAGCGCCGCTGCCAACCACGGCGCGAGCGCGCGGGCCTCGTCGACCTGGATCCCCTCGTCGCCACGGGCCGACGCGAGGCTCGCCAGCGCCGAGGGTACATCACCGCGCGCGGCGAAGTAGCCGACCCAAGCGAGCTCCTTCGTGCCCGCGAGCGGCGCGAGCGCGGCGACCCGCTGCGCGTGGATCGATGCGTCGAAGAGCGCCTCGTCGCCACCGTCGAGCTCCGCGCTCAACGCCGCGACCACCGCCTCCACCTCCGCGGCGAGGCCTCGGACGGCGAGCCACGAGAGGGCGGCGCGGCTCGCGGGCGCGTCGGGCGTCAGGAGGCACCCCAGCGATGCCTCTCGAGGGAAGCGCTCGAGCCACGCCTCGGCGTCGGAGCGGACGAAGGGCTGCGCCAGCTCCTCGGGAGAGACCTCGCGCGCGAGGAGCGCCGCAGCGGCCTTCGGCGCGAGCGTGGCGCAGGCCACGGGCGCGACGGCGTCGAAGAGCCCTCGAGCGAGGGGGCGCACCCGGACGATCGCTATCGCGCGTGTCACCAACGAGGGCCCGAGCCGCGCGAGCATCCGACGAACGACGCCGAGCTCCAACGCGCTCTCGGGTGCCTCGTCGGCGAGCTCCGCGAGGCGCTCGTCCGACAGACGGGCAACCTCCGGCAGCGGGAGTGGCTTGCCGTCGTCCAGCCGGTCGAGGAGGCGCTCGAGCGCGCGCTCGTCCGCGTCTCCTCGGAGCTTGCCGTCGGGCCCCGCGAAGCGCTCGCGCTCACCCTCGCGCCACTCGAGTCGCGGCGGCGGGAGCGGATACGCGAGCACGCGGGGATCGGGCGGGGCAGTCACCGCTCGTCGCCAGGGAGGATCCAGCAGCACGGTGGGGAGGGCCATCACGGTCGAGGGTACGCCTCCGGAGGCGCAGACCTCCCCAGGTTCCCTCGTCCGCGCCGACGAGAGATCGCCGACGAGAGATCGCCGACGAGAGATCGCCGACGAGAGATCGGGCGTCTGCCATGGCGCTTGCCCCGCACCGACCGGGTGGGCGCACGTCGAGATGCAGGGCCGATGGCGCGACCATCGATGGCGCCGTCGCCATGGCGGCTCGCGCGACCACGGGCCATGAAGCGCTCATGCTGCTGATCGTCGGCCTCTTCGCCGCCGCCGCCGGGGCGCGCGTGCTGCGGCGCCCGACCGAGACGCCGACGCGCGCGCGCCGGCTCGGCGGGGGGCTCGTCCTCGTCGGGCTCGCGCTCGTGGCGCTCGGCGCGCCGCGCGGGCTCATGCTCTCGAAGTCGATCGGGCTCTCGCTCATGCCGATGGGGCTCCTCTGGTGGGGCGCCCTCTCGACTTCGCTCGTCGCCATCGTCCGTGGTGAGCGCCGCCTCGCGCTCGCGGCGGTGGCGCTCACCCTGGCCCTCTCGCTCGTGGGGAGTGAGCCGCTCGCGAGCGTCGCGCTCCGCGCGGTGGAGGGTGAGCACCACGGCTCGCGACCCTTCGAGGGCGACGCGCTCGACGCGATCTTCGTGCTCGGGGGCGGCACCGACGACCGCCCGGCAGGCGACGTCCGGGTGGGCGCGAGCGGCGACCGCGTGGTCCTGGCCGCGCGCCTCTACCACCTGGGCCGCGCGCCGACGATCGGCGTCTCGGGCTCGGCCATCGAGGGCATGTTCTCGCACGACGCCGTCGCCGCCAGCGCGCACATCCTCTCGCAGCTCGGCGTCCCCGACGAGGCGATCGTCCGCGTCGAGGGCGCGCGCACGACGAGCGAAGAAGCCGCGCGCTACGCCGCGCTCGCCCGCGAGCGCGGCCTTCGGCGCGTCGGGCTCGTCACCTCGGCCTTCCACATGCGCCGCGCCCTCCGCCTCTTCGACGCCGAGGGCCTCGCGGTGGTCCCGTTGCCCGCCGACGTCCGCGGGCGGCCGGTGGTGTGGCGCGGCCTGTACAGCCTGATCCCCAGCGGCCACGCGGCCTCGGAGCTCCAGACCGCGTGCTGGGAGTGGCTCGGCGCGCTTGCGGGCCGTTGAGGGCCCACGGCAGCCCAACGAGGGGAGGCGGCCGCTGCATGGAGGACGGGCACGCGCACGATGCGTACGAGAACCTCGAGCATCCCTCGTCGCGGGCCGTTGAGGGCCCACGGCACGCCCAGCGAGGGGGAGGCGGCCGCTGCGTGGAGGAAGGCCACGCGCACGACCCGCGAGGACGTCGAGCATCTGCGCCCGGACGAGGAACACCTCCTCGCACACGTCGCCATCGACGGCGCGTGGGTGCCCAGCGCGCCGTGCCCGTGGTAAGAGCCCCAGTGCGCGCGTGGACCGGCGCGCAGGGGAGGGATCATGGGCAATCCGAGCTGGACACCGGGCCACTTCGTGTGGCGCGAGCTGATGACGGCCGACGTCGACGCCGCGAAGGCGTTCTATGGCGAGCTCTTCGGCTGGAGCTTCGAAGACGCAGACATGGGCGACGTCGACATGACGTACACGCTCATCCGTCATGGCGGCACCGAGATCGGGGGGATGATGGTCACCCAGGGCGAGCCGCCGCCCTGCTGGGCGAGCTACGTCTCGGTGCCGAACGTCGACGAGGCGGCTGCGGCGGCGACGAGCGCGGGCGGGTCCGTCGCGGTCGCGCCGACGGACGTCCCGGGCGTCGGCCGCTTCGCCGTGCTCGGCGACGCCGCGGGCGCGTACTTCAGCGTCTGCCGCTGGACGGGGGGCGACCCCGAGCCGAGCGCGCCCACGGAGGGGACGTTCTGCTGGGAGACGTTGAGCACGCCCGACGTCGACGGCGCGTTCGCCTTTTACGCGAAGGTCTGCGGCTGGGGGGCCACACCAGGCCCCGGCGGCGCGAAGGTCTTCGCCATGGGCGAGACGGCGGTCGCCGACCCGCAGCCGCTCCATGGCGAAGCGCCGCCCCATTGGATGACCTACGTCATCGTACCGGGAGGGGTCGCGGCGGGACGCGACAGGGCCGCGAAGCACGGCGCCCAGGTGCTCGTGCCCGAGATCGACGTGCCCGAGGTTGGTAAGTTCGCGATCATCGCGGACCCGGAGGGTGCCGTGATCGGCCTCTTCGAAGCGACCGCCGGCTGAGCCAGCGGGTGCTCATCCACGCGTGCTCATCGGACGTTCTCACCCCCTGCGGGTGAGTGCAGCCGACGGTGAGGGATGGGGGCGCCGCGTCGGCGCGTTCGCGGGCGAGACGCGGCCCCCTCCTATAGGCCGCGTGCGTGGCCCAGAGGCTCATCAACAGGTTGGGTTCACGCAGAACCCGGCGAAGCAGGTGTAGCCGCCCAGGCACTCCGAGGAGCGCTCGCAGGGCGGCTGACACGTGCGGCTCGCCGGCTCGCAGGCCAGCGGGTTCTGGTGACCCTCGACGCGCTGACCGCAGCCGGTCGCGCACGAGCTACCCACGCCGAGCGGATCGTCCGCGCTGCCCGACGTGCTCCACCAACACGCGATCTCGTAGTCCTCCGCGAGCGGCGGACCTCGGGAGGTGATCCGGTGCGTGCGTCCCGGCGGGCATCTCCCGCTCGCCTCGGCCGAGTCGTCGTGCTCGAAGAACCATCCCTCCCCTGGCGCGACGACGCCGTCATGCACGGCGAGCTGAGCGACGCGGCACACCTCGACCTCCTCGCCCGCGACGAAGGTCCTGTTCACGAGCTCGCGCCCTGGGACCTCTTCGCAGCGTCGGCCAGGTGTCATCACCTCGGTGAGCGCACAAGGCAGCCGGCCCGCCGCGTTGCGCGAGAGCCTTGGAAGACAATCGTCGGCCAAGACCATCGCGAGCTCGCGCAGGATGGCGTCGAACGCCTCCGTGAGGTCGTCCCGACAGAGGCTCTGCAAGACGACCCGCGCTCCCGCCTCCTCGAGCAGCTGCCCGGCACGGACCAGGCGGCGAGGTGGATAGGCGACGATCGGAGCGCCACCGTCCGCGGTGGGAGTGACACAAGATCGGGCGAGCCTGCTCGGGCTCTCTGGATCCGGTCGCTCTTGCATCTGCTCGTGCTCGAGGATTGCGGCGTAGTCGATCGGGGGGGCGGGCGAGAGACCCTCAGGGATGCCCGTCACGGCGGCATAGAGGAGAGGTCGACGGCTTCGACGTGAAGAAACGTCACGCGGGGCGTTAGGTCGTCGTACCTGCATGGGTGGAGCGCGCCGAGCTCACGAGAGCAGCTGGCGCCGACGGCGACGGAGAGCAGGAGCGGGAGGAGGAGGTGCGGACGCACGAGCGGGGCTCCAGCGGGTTTCGAGGGGTGGGGTCGAGTCCGGGGGTCGGACCTGGTGGGTCGATGAGCTTGGGTGACCCTCGAGCTCTACGGAATGCGCGAGCAAGAGACGCGCCACCGAGAGTTCGCGATGAACCGCGAAGAAACCGAGAAAGGTCGTGTTGGGCACCACCCCGTGACCGTGACGAGGCGCGCGGGGAGGCAGCCAAGTTGCCGCTCTCCTCCGCGAGCCGATGCGAGCGACGTTCTCGAACATCCCGGGTTGAACGACGCCAGCGCGACGGCCAAACCCCGCCATCATGGACCGCACGCAATACCTCGACGCGCTCGCCACTGAGAAGCAAGAGCTCGCCGACCACGATCTGTATTCGGTGATCACCAGCTCCCCCGACGTGCGCCGGGCCATCGCGCTCTTCATGGAGCGACACGTCGTCTGCGTGCTCGACTTCATGTCGATCCTCAAGAGCCTGCAGCGCGATCTCACGTGCACGCGTGTGCCTTGGGTCCCCGCCCGCGTCGGCCCGCTCACGCGCCTGATCAACGAGATCGTCCTCGGCGAGGAGAGCGACGAGGTGGCGCCCGGTCGACACCTCTCACACTACGAGTGGTACCTGGAGGCGATGACCGAGGTCGGCGCCGACACGGCGCCCGCGCGTGCGCTCGAGAGCGCCCTCCGCGCGGGCGTCGCGCCGCGCGAGGCGCTGGAGCGCTCGGGGCTCCCGCGCGAGGCCATCGCGTTCTCCGCGCACACCTTCGCGCTGCTGGAGGCGCCGCTCGCGACCCGCGCGGCGGTCTTCTTCCACGCCCGCGAGGACACGATCCCGCGCATCTTCCTGCCGCTCGTGGAGCGCCTCGAGGCGTCCGGGCGCCCGTGCCCGACGCTGATCGCCTACCTCCGGCGTCACATCGAGCTCGACGGCGACGAGCATGGCCCCGCGGCCGAGCGCCTCCTCGGCGAGCTCTTCGCGGGCGACGTCGCCGCCGAGCGCTGCGCCCTCGACGCCGCGCTCGGCGCGCTCCGTGCCCGCGCGCGCCTGTGGACGTCGGTCGCGCAGGCGCTCGCGCCGCGCGCAGCCGAGGTCGCGACGAACGCGCGTTGATGGCTCTGCCTCCTCAGGGCACGGGCTCGGGGGACTCGTGCGCTTCTTCGGCCTGACCAGCGAGGTGGATGAGGCCGCTGTACATCGCGAACATGAACATCGCGGTGCGCGCGGTCGCCGGGGTCACGCCCCCCGTCACCAACCTCACGGGGCCGTCGCCCGTGTGGATGACGATCTGACCCTCGTCGTCGATCGAGGCCACGAGCTCGCCGCCGTCGCGCAGCGCGTGGGCGTCGTCGATCGTCGCAGACTCGCGGCGGCCGGCGAAGTAGAGCACGCCCTCGGGCGTGAGCCGCCCGATCTCGACGCCTTCCGCGTTCACGAAGCCCCCGTCGCGAGAGATCGTCCCGATGATCGCTCCGGCCTCGGCGAAGCGACCCGCCTCGTCGAGCGTGATCTCTCCTGTTGGGCTGCCGAAGCGGATCGGCGCGAGCACGAGCTGCCCCGCCGGTTCCGTCGGACCGACGGCGCTCGTCGGAGTCGACGCGCCGCCGCACGCCGCGGAGCACACCAAGAGCAGCGCCCATCGGGCGACGGAAGCACGAGACGCTCGATTCATGGCGCGCGTGTGGCACTGCGACTCCGCTTCGTCAAGCGCGCGGGGGGCGTCCCGATGGATCCGCGCGCGAGCGGATTCCGCCGGCGCTCGTTGGACCCTTTCCGGTCCGAGAGGCAGTCACGAAACGACGGCACCCCCGGTCCCGCGCTGACGGTTCTCGCTTCAGTTTGAGGCGCCGACGAGGGATGGTGCCACCTGATGCGAGGTCCGACCGTCTCCGTCGCCAAATGCCGCGCGATCGTCGAGGCGGTCGAGCGTCGCGGCGTGCGGGTCGAGGGTTGGCCTGCGCGTGGCGGCGAGCCCGATCCTGACGATCCGGACGTGCTGCTCCGCACCCACGTCCACGCGTCCGACTACTACGCCCTTTGGGCGAGCGCGATGGCCGTCGTGTCCGACCCCGGCTTCCCGCTGGAGGTGGCGAGGGCCCCCGTCTCGGACCTCGGGCTCGTCGGCCTGCTCGTCTCGACGAGCGAGACGGTCGGTCGAGCGCTCGCGAGCGGGCTGCGCTTCCAGCGCCTGTGGATGACGGACGGGCTGTGGCTCGACGTGCCTGCCGCAGCGGGCACGCGAGGTCTCGCGTTTCGCACCGAGGGGGCGCGGGGTGACGCCCGATCGCCCGGCGCACGCGCTTCCGTCGAATACGCGGTCGCGGCGATGCTCGGCGGGATGCGCGCGCTCTCGGGCTGCATGATCCGACCCACCGCGGTCTCGTTCGCCCACCCGGCCCCCGCGCGACGCCAAGCGCACGTCGATTTCTTCGGTGTCGAGCCGACGTTCGACGGGAACGTGGACGCCCTCTTGCTCGACGAGTCGCACTTGTCGCTCCCCGTCGTGACACGCAACGTCGCCGTTGCGGCCTACCTCGAGCGTCGGTGCGAGGCGTTGCTCGAAGAGCTCGACCAGTCCGAACGGGAAGACGACGTCGTCGCGCGATTGCGCCGCTATTTGATGAACCTCGTCCCCGAGCGGCCGCCCTCGCGCCGGCTCGCCGCGCGATGGCTCGGGATGAGCGAGCGGACCCTGCAGCGACGCCTCCGAGAGCGTGGGACGAGCTTCCGCGCCGTGCTCGACGAGGTGCGGTTGACCGTCGCGCACGTGCTGCTCGAGCAGGGGCAGACCGTGGACACGGTCGCGACGTTGACGGGCTTCGCCAGCCCGAGTGCGTTCCACCGCGCGTACCGGCGTTGGTGCGGCGTGACGCCTGGTGCGACTCGTGGGCAGCGCGGGTCGTAGGCAGATCGACGGGCGTCCTGACGATGGCCACCCAGGGCGGGGCGTCACTCGACCGACCGAGGGAAGCTCGTGCGCTGCGCCGCGACGCAAGCAGGGTCGCGGGCGCCCGCGGGGTCGGCGACGAAGCGGGTGTAGGCCTCCTGGACGCACGCATTTCCTCGCGCGAGCATCACGTGGCCCCAGCCGCGAACGGCGAGCACACGCGCGGCCCCGAGCTCGGCGGCGACCGCCTCCGCCACTTCCAGAGGCGTGTTGTCATCATGGGTCCCTGCGACGAGCAGCGTCGGCACGTCACTTCGAACGGCCGAGAGATCGGGCTCGCGGCGCGGTAGCGCGTCGCAGACGCCACGCAGGCCCGCCGCGTCCTCGCCGAAGACCGCGCGTAAGACGGGGTGCGAGGCTCCGTTCACCCGCTCGTTCTCCTCGTCGGTGAAGAGGCTCGCGTAGTCGCCGCAGGTCATCGTCCAGTACATCAGCTCCGAGAAGCGACGAAAGACGCGTTCTTGCTCCCGCGCGAGGCCCTGCGCCTCCGCGACGATCGCCGTGACGGTGTCGACGTCCCCGTCGACGACGGACGAGAGCAGGAGCGGCACGAGCGAGCTCCCCCGCGCGTTCTGCATCAGGGTGCGAATCACCGTCGCCAAGCCGATGCTCTCTTCGCTCCCGGGGGTCAGGCTCGCGAGGATCGTCTCGAGGTCCGCCTGCGGCTCGGGGAACGCCTCGGCGCACTCGGCGTCTGCGGCGCACTCGGCGGCCACACGCGAGAACGCGAGCTCGAAGCTCCTGGGCGAGCTCGTCAGGAACGCATCGAAGGGGACCGAGCTCGTCGACTCGAGCAGCACGCTCCGCAGCACGTCCGGGTGACGACGCATCACCTCGAGGGCGAGCACCGTGCCGTAGGACTGCCCGTAGAGGTGGAGCGCGGGCGCGCCCAGCGCGCGTCGAAGATCCTCGACGTCGTCAGCGCTACTGGCAGTGTCGAAGAAGGCGAGGTCGATGCCGTCCCCGGCGAGGCGGGCGGTGCAGGCGGGGAAGGATTCCACGGCGCCACAGGCGAGGAAGGGCTCGGAGTCGCCGGTCCCGCGCTGGTCGAAGAGGACCACCTCGCGCCCGGTGGACTCGGAGAGATCACCGGCGAAGTCGGCGAGCACCTCCTGGTAGGCGCGGACGGAGAGCCCCGGACCGCCGAGGAGATGCACGATCGGCTCCGCGGCGGGCCGTTCGACCATGCTCACGATGACGACCGAGAGCCCGAGGGTGAGTCCGTCCGGCCGCGCGCGATCCTGCAGCACGACCAGCCGACCGCACCGCACGGTCTCGCCTTCGACCAAGCCCGGGAAGGCGACTGGACACGGGCCGGCCTCGAAACGCGGCGTCATCCCCGTCTCTGCGTCGAGCGAAGCGTCCGACCCGAGGGCGTCGAGTGGCCCAGCGTCGCCCGTCGGGGCCGAGTCGTCTCCGCACGCGACCGCGACGAGCGCGAGCGCGGACCACCATGACATCGAGATGCGCATCCGTTTCCTCCTTGAGGATCTCATGCTTCGGCGCGACGTCCCCCGGAATGACCGTACGGGACGAAGGGCTGCCCATCCGAGCCATCGTCGCCAGATGGCGATGCCCCCTCGCCAGGGCAATGGCGAGTCTGGATCGGTGGACCGGCTCGAGGTCGGCGCACGAAGGACGGCCCGAGGCTCGCTCGAGGGAGGCAGGGTGCCGACCTCGCGGCAGGGTGCCGACCTCGAGGTCGAGAACGCGATCCACCGGCCCGTGTCGTGCGGCGGGGTCCCAGACCTCAGAGGCCGATGCGGATGAAGACCGAGGCGGCGACCGCGAGCTGGTAGACGATCCGGCTCAGGTCGAGGGCGCCTTGGAAGATCTTCCGATCGATGCGCGGCGGGACGAAGATCTCGTCGCCCGGACGGATCTCGACGCCGCGGGCGGAGCCGATGAAGACCTCGGCGCTCGGGCGGATGATGATGACGGCGCCGGTGTCGGCGCGGTTCGAGAAGCCGCCGGCCATCCGGACGTAGTCGCGGATGTCGAGGTCGGGGCGGTACATCACGGCCTGCGAGAAGCTGACCTCGCCGCCGATGCGCACGACGTTGGTGCGGTGGGGGATGACGACGGTGTCGCCCTCCTCGAGGAGGACGTTGAGCTGGTGGCCCGAGGTGGAGGTCACGACGCGGCCGAGGGGCTGCACGTTGCGTGCGCGCTCGGCGAAGGTGCGGACGAGCTCGGCCTCGCGGACGCGGATCGTCGACTCCCCCTCGGTGCTGCTGAAGGCGAGCAGCGCCGAGCGCTCGAGGCGGTCGAGGGCGTCGAGGATGGTGCGGCGCTGCTCGGCGGCGACGCTCGCGCGCTTGACGTGCACGGCCTCGACGTTCGCGAGCTCGGGATCGACCGAGACCCAGTTCAGCAGGTCGAGCAGGCGCGTGCCGCGCCGGACCGTGACCTCGCTCGGGCCCTGATACTCGCCTTCGAGCCGGACGACGACGTGGTCGGCCCGGCCCTCCTCGCGGAAGGTGACGACGTCGCCGTCGCGGAGCGGCGCAGCGGCGAACGCGGGCGCCGCGAAGGCCTGCACGACCGGGCGCCCTTCCCGCATGCCACGCACCGTGACCTCGTTGGCCCGCGCGCCGCTCGCCACCACCGAGAGCACCTCGGCGCCGCGACCGTCCGCCTGGGTGAGCTCGACGAGCACGCGCGGCCCCTGCTGCGGCCGCACCTCGACCATCGGCCCACGGCGCCCCACGAGGATCACGTCCCCGTCGGCGAGCTGCGGCGTCGCGAGCGTGCCCTCGGTGAGGAACTGGTAGAGGTCGACATCCGCGAGCACCTGCGCGCCGCGCAGGACGCGCACGTGGCGGTAGCTGCCCGAGAGCGCGTCGATGCCGCCCGCCTGGTGGAGGAAGAAGAGCACCGAGTCGCTCGGGATGCCGGCGTAGCGCCCGGGCCGCGCGACGCCGCCGGTGACGAAGACCGCGACGGGGCTCGCGTGCAGGAGGTTCGTGTAGACGCCGAAGGTGCCGCGGAAGGAGCGCGCGATGGCGCCCCGGACGACCTCCGTCAGGTCGGCGTTGCGGACGCCCGCGAGCGGCACCGGACCGATGCCGGGGAGGAAGATGTTGCCCTGCGTGTCGACGACGAAGATGTCGGCGATGGTCGTGACGCCCCAGGCGTTCACCGCGACGCGGTCGCCGGGGAGGATGCGGTACTCCGGGTTGATGCCGTCCTCGCGCTGGCCCGCGTAGCTGCCAGAGAAGAGCGACGCGCCGAAGGGCGAGGGCTGCGTCGGCTCGTCGGGGCCGGTCGCCGGCGGCGGCGGCGGCGCGCCGGGCGCGGGCGAGGTCGGGTTGGTCGGGGTCTCTTGCGCCGCGGCGGGGAGCGCGGAGAGCGCGGAGGCGGCGAGGAGCGCGACGAGCGCCGCGCGGCTCAGGGGTGCAGCGTTCATCACGTCAAACCTGCGCGTGCTCGCGCACGGACGCGAGCAGGAGCGTGCCGATGCCGAGCAAGAAGAAGCTGAGCACGAGCACCGTGAGCACCGCGCGCCAGAAGCGGGGGTGGGTCGGCGCGTCGGGGCTCGACGGGGGCGCGATGGTCACGAGGTAGCGGTGCTGGCGGTGCGCCTCGACGCGCGCCATCTCCAGCGAGGCGAGCGCCGAGCCATACGCGCGCTCCGCGAACTCCTTCTCCACGACGAGGGGCTCGAAGCGGGCGATCGCCTCGCTCAGGCCGCGGCCCTCCTCGCCCGCGAGCCGGCCGCGTTGGGCCTCGAGCTGCCGCTCGAGCGCGCGCACGCGCTGCTGCTGCTGGACGATCTCGGCCGAGCCGGGCGCCGTGGTCGAGCGGACCGCGCTCAGCTCCGCGCGCGCGCGGGCGAGCTCGGCCTCGATCTGACCACGGAGCTCGAGGATCGCCGCGGCGCTGGCCATCGGGTTGATCTCCTCGCCGGCGTGCTGGGCCGCGAGCAGCGTCTGGCGCGCCTGGCTCAGGCGGGCCTCCGCGCGATCGAGCTCCGCCTGCGAGAGCTCGATGCGATCATCGCGCGCGCGCTGCGAGAGCGTGTTCACCATGCGCTCGCTGGCCGCGAGGATCGCCGCGGCGAAGCGCGTTGCGCTCTCGGCGTCGTACGCCTTCACGCGCAAGGTCAGCGTGCTCGACTGCGTGTCGTGCTCGATCTTCACCTTGTCGGCGAAGAGCTCGTATTGGTCCTCGAGGTCGGCGTCGCTCGCGAGGCGCGAGAAGAAGTCCACCCCCGCGTCGCGGTAGTGGTCGATGAAGCCGTGCTCGGCGCTCAGGTAGCGGAGCATCTCGCGCGAGCGGATGTAGTCCTGCACGAGGAGCACGTCGCGGCCGGCCGAGTTGCCGGGGATGGACGCGAAGAGCAGCTCGAGGCTCGGCGCGCCCGCGCCTCCGTCGGCGCTCTGGATTGTGAAGCTCGACACCGACTCGTACTGCGGGGTCGCGACGAGGCCGACGTAGACGCTCGCGATGATCGTGGGCAGGCCGACGCCCAAGAGCAGCCGGCGCACGAGCCGACGGACCCGCAAGCGGCGGAGATCACGCGCGGTGGCGGCGCGGCGGTCGGGGGGCAAGGGGCCGGTCATGGGTTCGCCTCGTAGGCTCGCTCGGCTTCGGCGATGTCGTCGAAGAAGTGGAGCTGGCCACGCCGCAGGACGGCGTAGCGCTGGCAATAGTCGCGGATGGTCTTGAGCTGGTGGCTCACGATGATGACCGACGACCGCTCCTGACGCTCGGCGAAGGCCTGTCGGCACTTCGCCTGGAACTTGGAGTCGCCGACGGCCGTGACCTCGTCGACGAGGTAGGTGTCGAAGTCGATGGCCATCGAGAGGCCGAAGGCCAGGCGCGCGCGCATGCCGCTCGAGTACGTGCGTACGGGCATGCTGAAGTAGGTCCCGATGTCCGCGAACGCGCGGGTGCTCTCGACCACCTCGTCGAGGTCGGCGTCGTAGATGCGCGCGACGAAGCGGCAGTTCTCCTCGCCCGTGAGGCTCCCGTGGAAGCCGCCTGCGAAGCCGATCGGCCAGCTCACGCGACCCTGGCGGGTGATCGTCCCCTCGTCGGGGAGCTCGGCCGCGCCGAGGATGCGCAGCAGCGTGGACTTGCCCGCGCCGTTGCGGCCGAGGATGCCGACGCTGACGCGCTCGGGGAAGACCGCGTCGATGCGGTCGAGCACGACGTGCTCGCCCGACGTGGTGCGGTAGGCCTTCGTGACGCCGTCGAGCGCGATCATGTGACCTCCACCTTGCGCCGCACGACGCGCTCGAGGGTGAGGCCGACGAAGGCGAGCGCCACGATCCAGACGAGCACGTAGCCGACGTCCACGTGGTGCGCGGTGTAGGACGGGAAGAAGCCGTCGCGGACGAGCTCGACGCAGTGCAGGATCGGGTTCCAGAGCAGGACGTCGCGCACGTTCGAGGGCACCGACTCGGCCGTGAAGAAGAGGCCGCTCATCCAGAAGAGCGGGCGGAAGAGCGGGCCCTTGAGCCGCTCGACGACGTTGCTGAGCACGCTGAGCGAGCAGAGGACGAGGCCGAGCGCGGTGCCAAAGAGCGCGCCGAGCCCGAGGCCACCCGCGACGAGCAGCGCGTCGTGGATCTCGAAGCGCTGCGAGACGAGCGCCTCGGTGCCGAGGATGACCAGGAAGATGGCCCCGTAGGTGGCGCCCTCGAGCACGCCGCGCGCGAGCACGAGGTCGACGGGCTGGACCTGCGGGTAGAAGAGGAGGGCGCGGTTGCCGCTGACCGCGTTCCCGCAGCGATCCGCCGTCTTCATCGCGACCTCGTAGGGCAGCACACCCGTAGCGAGGAAGGCGACGATGGGCATGCCGTTCGGCGCCTCGCGGCCGGCGAGCGCGAAGAGGCCCCAGAAGGTGCCGATCCAGAAGAGCGGCTCGAGGAGCGCCCAGACGTAGCCGAGCTGGTGGGCGCCGAAGCGCGTGCGGGTCTCGCGGAGCGCCAGCGCGTGGATGACCTGGAGCTGCGTCAGCGTGCCCTGGACGAGCGTGTCCAGCGTCGACGGAGCCGTCGGGCTCGTCGGGCTGGGGCTCGCGGCGCTGACGCTCGCGCTCATGGCTGCGCCTCCTGCGCGGTCCGCGCGCTCGGCGCGGCGTCGACGGCGCCCTCGGGGCGGTCGTAGCCGGCCGGCAGGACCGGCACGTCGGCGCCCGTGCTCCCCTCGAAGGGGTTGGGGACGAAGGTCCAGACGTCGCCCTCGCCCACGCAGGCGAGCCGCTCACGACGCGGCGTCAGCACGCGCCGACAGAAGCGGCCGCTCGCCGAGTGGTACGCGGGCCCGAGCTCGAAGCGCTCCCCAGCAGCCTCGAAGTGCCCTTCGGGGATCTGGCCGATCTGCGCGAGCAGCGCGCGCTCGCCTTCGGTGGTCGCCACCTCGACGCCCGGCCGCAGCGCGGCGGCGTAGTAGATCTCGTCCTCGCTGGGCGTGCTCCGTCCCCCGCAGGCGACGAAGAGGGGGACGAGCGCGAGGGAGCGGAGGTACATGGGACGGGTGTAGATCGAGTTGGGTCAGCGCGCAGGCCGGACGTAGACGCCGACCATGCCACCCCGCTCGTCCACCACGATCGCCGCGCCCTCGTGGCGCCCGGCCAGCCGACGATCGACGTCGGTGACGAGCGCGGAGGCGGCGACCGCGACCGGATCGCAGCGCATGATCCGCCCGACCGGCTCATCGAGGTTCGCGCCGCGCTCGAGGGCGCCGCGGAGCTCGGTGTCCGAGACGGTGCCGACGAGCACGCCGTGCGAGACGACCGCCGCGACGGGCAGCGGGGAGCGCGCGAGCTCGAGGAAGGCCTCGCGGATCGGGGTGTCGGGGGCGAGCAGGACGGCGTCGGGCTCAACCGCGCGCGAGACGCGGAGGACCCGGCGGCCGAGCGGGCCCGAGGGGTGTAGGCGGGCGAAGTCGTCGGCCTCGAAGCCGCTCAGGCGCACGAGCGCGACCGCGAGCGCGTCGCCCATCGCGAGGGTCGCGAGCGTCGAGGAGGTGGGCGCGAGGCCGTTGGGGTCGATCTCGCGGTCGACCGAGATGTCGAGCGCCACGTCCGAGCCGCGCCCGAGCGTCGAGCCGAGATCGCCGACGAGGGCGATGGTCGAGATGTCGCGCGCCTGGAGGTGGGGGAGGAGCCCCGCGACCTCGGGCGTCTCGCCGCTGTAGGAGATCAGGATGACGACGTCGCGCTCGGTGATCATCCCGAGGTCGCCGTGGAAGGCTTCGGCTGCGTGCACGAAGAAGCTCGGCGTGCCGGTCGAGGCGAAGGTGGCCGCGAGCTTGCGGCCGACGTGACCCGACTTGCCGATGCCCGTGACCACGACGTGGCCCTGCGTGGCGTGCAGCAGGCGGACGGCTTGACCGAAGGAGCGATCGACCCGAGATGCCAGGGCGGCGATGGTGGCCGCCTGTTGGCGGAAGCACTCCCGCGCCTCGTTGGCGAAGGGATCGAGGATGGAGACGTTGTCGTGAGCTCGCGCGGTAGCGTCGAAAGCCATGGCGATACCCTTCAGAAGCCAAGCTGCGGGGCGATGGCGCGGTGTCCGACGCCGAGCGAGTCACCCTCACGGGTGTCGGTTCGGAGACGACTCCATTCCAAGGTGCCGACCGTGTGAGAGCCCGGTGTCGGGCCCATGTCGGCGCCGAGCATAGGCGACCAACCCAAAGCGTCAAAAAGATGCATGACCAACCGAGAAACCTCACAGCACGTTGCGTGCCACGCGACGGAGATCCGGTTTGGAGCCAATTAATGCTCAGGATGTCGCAATTTTCTCGATCCCCGGGCGCGCCGACCTGCGCCGCCCCGTGGAATTGACGTGACGAAGCGGCGTCGACCCTGACACCGATGTCATGGTCAACTGTTGCCCGGCCGTCACCTTGGCCAGCGAGTGGCCACTCTCCTAGCCAGCTCGAGGGGCCACAAGCCCCCTCCGACCCGCGCCCAGGCACCGGTTCTACGGCTCCAACCGTTACTCGGTCTGGGTCAGGCTCGGAGTGGGAGTCCGACTCCGTGTCCGGACTCCGTGTCCGACTCCGTGTCCGACTCCGTGTCCGACTCCGTGTCCGACTCCGTGTCCGACTCCGTGTCCGACTCCGTGTCCGACTCCGCGTCCGACTCCGTGTCCACGCGACCCGATTACACCGGGGTCTTGCTCGCCTTCGGCTTCTTCTTCTCGGCCGTCCTCGCCGTCCTCTCCCAGGGCAAGCTGAGCGCCTACCAATGGGACGTGACGAGCGGCGGGCTCGTGCTCCTGCTGCTCCACGCGCTGCTCTCGGCGCGGCTGCCGAAGCGCGGGCCTTGGATCGCCGCGGTCGCGCTCGCGCTCGTCGCGTTGCTCCGCCCGGGCTCGACGTACGGCGCGCACGTGCGCGGGCTCTACGCCGGGACCGACCTCTCCGAGCGCATGGTCTCGCCCGACTTCGGCTACGACTACCGCGAGCAGCGCGCGATGGCGTCGCTGCTCCGCGAGCGCGGGGCGCGGCGCGGCGACTCGCTGCACGTCCGAGGCTACGAGCCGACGGTCTACGTGCTCAGCGGCCTGCGCTCGCCCGCGCGCTTCTTCGAGAACCACCTGCACTCGTGGTGGGTGAGCGACTTCGAGGTGCTCGAGCGCGCGAAGGCGTCCCATTACGCGCGCCTCGGGGAGTCCGCGCCGACCTTCTTCGCCACGCGCGCCGAGCTCCCCGTCGACGAGGAGGTGCTCCCGGCGGCGGGCTACGAGCGCGTCGGCGTGGTCGGGCGCTTCGCGCTCTGGAAGCGCGTCGACGAGGCCGCACCCCTTCCGCGGTGGCCCGAAGGCTGGTGGCGCGAGCCGGAGCGTCGAGCCCGCGCGACCGCGCCGTGAACAGGGCCCCCGCCGCGCCTCGGAATCGGACCCGGACACGGAGTCGGACACGGAGTCGGACACGGAGTCGGACACGGAGTCGGACACGGAGTCGGACACGGAGTCGGACAAGGCCGCGCGGAGACCGAGCTCGAGTTGGCGGCCTACCGCACCTCGGTCTCGACGCGGACCTCGACGTCGGGCCCGAGCATGCTCGCGACCGAGCAGTATTTGTGGACCGAGAGCTCGGCGGCGCGCGCGAGCTTCGCGGTGTCGACCGCCCCCACGTCCGAGGCGTGGGCGACGAAGCGCAGGGTGATCTGCTCGAAGACCGCGGGCGTCGCGTCCGCGCGCCGGCCGCTCACCTCGATCGTGAGCTCGCCGAGGGGCTCGCGCTGGCGGCTCAGGATCAGCACCACGTCCATCGCGCCGCAGCCGGCGAGCGAGACGAGGAAGAGCTCCATGGGCCGCATGGGCGCGTCCGCGGCCGGGGCCGCAGAGGGCGAGGGAATGCGCGAGGCGTCCGCGCGCTCGAGGATGCGCGCCTCGAGCTCGCTCGAGCCCGCCACGACGACGCGGGCCCCCGCCTCGTTCGTCGCCTCGAAGGCGCAGGCCCCCGATCGCCGGAGCGTGATGCGCATGGTGCTCATCGGATGATCTCCAGCTCGCCGAGGCCCTCGCCGCCGAGGGTCGGGTGGTCGGGCGCGAAGAGGTCGGACGAGAGGTAGCGGTCTCCTCGATCACAGAGCACGCAGACGACGAGGCCTCGGTCGATCTCGGACGCGATCTTCTGCGACGCCCAGACCGCGCCCGCCGCCGAGACACCGACGAAGAGCCCCGCCCGGGCCGCGAGCGCGCGCGCGGTGCGCTCGGCGTCGCCCTCGTCGATGTCGACGATCCGGTCGACGCGCTCGGGCTCGAAGATCTTCGGCAGGTACTCGGTGGGCCATCGGCGGATGCCCGGGATGCGCGAGCCTTCCGTCGGCTGGCACCCGACGATCTGGATCGCCTCTCGCTGCGCCTTCAGGAAGCGCGAGACGCCCATGATGGTGCCGGTGGTACCCATCGCCGACACGAAGTGCGTGATCTCGCCCGCGGTATCGGCCCAGATCTCGGGCCCCGTGGTCTCCACGTGCGCGCGCCAATTGTCGGGGTTGGCGAACTGGTCGAGCATCCGGTAGCCGCCCTGGGCGACGCGCGCGTGTGCCAGGTCGATGCAGCCCTCCATGCCGGCCTCGGCGGGCGTGAGGACGACCTTCGCGCCGAACGCCCGCATGGTCTGGACACGCTCGGCGGTGCTGTTCGCGGGCATGACGAGCTCGATGCGATAGCCGCGCGCGGCCGCGATCATCGCGAGGGCGATGCCGGTGTTGCCGCTGGTCGGCTCGATCAGCGAGACGTCGGGGCCGAGCTCGCCGCGCTCTTCGGCGCGTCGGATCATCGACCACGCAGGGCGATCTTTCACGCTCCCGCCCGGGTTGTTGCCCTCCATCTTGCCCAGGATGCGCACCTTGGGGTTCGGCGAGGGGACGTGGACGAGCGGCGTGCCGCCGATGCGATCGGTGAGGTCGAGCTTCATTCGCGGCGGGATCTTAGTACCCCCGCCCGGAAGTTCGAAGGGGGCACTACTCCGCGCCGTCCGAAGGGGCCTGCACGTCGGCGTCGAGCCGCTGCCGGAGCGAGGTCAGCGGCTCGCCGCCGAAGACACGCCGGTGGACCGCGAGCCAATCGCTCCACTCCGTCCCGAAGAGGCGGTCGAAGGTCGCCGCGACGAA
This sequence comes from Myxococcales bacterium, assembly GCA_019637115.1. Lineage (GTDB taxonomy): Bacteria > Myxococcota_A > Polyangia > Polyangiales > Houyiibacteriaceae > JACKEH01. Next base: position 22,127 of record JAHBWH010000050.1, read on the forward strand.
GCCGTAGTGCCCGTCGAAGCGCGCGTGGTGGAGCGAGTGGTACGAGATCGGGTTGCTGATGAAGGTCGAGGCCCAGCTCGACGGGACGGGCACGATCTCGGCGTTGGCGTGGCCCGCGATGTTGCCGATCCAGAACACCCCGAAGAAGACGCCGAAGCCCACGCCACCGAGGAGGTCGAAGGCGCTCAGCGCGATCAGCGGCGACAGAAGGCCCACGCACCACCCGACCGCCTCGGCCGGATGCATCGAGAAACCCGTCATCGGGGTCGTCACGAGCGAGTGGTGGTGCCAGCGGTGCGCCCAGAAGAGCCGCCGGTGGTGGAGGGCGCGGTGGAAGGGGTAGTAGAAGAGCTGGAAGCCGAACCAGGGCCCCGCGAAGCCGAGGACGTTCGCGAGCCACCCGTCCGAGAACCGGATCCAGCCGAGGTGGATCGCGAGCGCAGCGACCGGGACGAAGACGAGGTGGAAGAGCGCCGTCCCGAGCGCCTCCTTCGCGACCTGGCCGCGCTTGAGCTTCAGGTCGAAGACCTTGCGGCGACCACGGAACGCGAGGCGTTCGGCGGCATGACCTACGAGCAGCCCGACGATCGTCGCGCTCACGCAGAGCGCAGCCACGATCGCGAGCGCGCCGAGGTACGACTCGGGCGACGGCGTGTCCACGGCGCAACGGTAGGCGCGGCACCGACGCTCGCCAAGGGCCCCCGCAGCGACCGGCGTGGATGGTACGCTCGTCGGCGGTGAGCTCGAGCTGGAACGATCCCGACTTCAAGACCCGCGAGGACACCTTCGTCGCCTCGTTGACCTCGCTCGCGGTGCAGCGCTTCGCCCTCACGGTGCTCAGCGGCCCGCAGGCGGGCAACCGCCTCGAGTCGACGGGCGAGCGGCTCGCGATCGGCGTTCATCCCGCGAACGACCTCCGCCTCGAGGACGCGCGCGTCTCGCGCTTCCACGTCGAGCTCCGCGTCGACGCCCGCGGCGTGCGGGTGCGCGATCTCGGCAGCCGCAACGGCGTCTTCATCGACGGCGTCCGGGTCGAGTCCGGGTGGATCGAGCACGGCTCGACGCTCCGCATCGGCAAGACGCTGATCCGGTACGAGCTCCTCGGCGGCACGAACCGCATCCCGCTCAGCACGAGCGAGTCCTTCGGCGGCCTCTACGGGGCCTCGCCCGCGATGCGCGCGCTCTTCGCCGTGCTCGAGCGCGTGGCGCCCACCGACACGACCGTCTTGCTCGAGGGTGAGACGGGCACCGGCAAAGAGGAGGCGGCTCACGCGATCCACGAGGCGAGCCCGCGTCGCGAGGGGCCCTTCGTGGTCCTCGATTGCAGCGCCGTCCCTCCGAACCTCATCGAGAGCGAGCTCTTCGGGCACGAGCGCGGCGCCTTCACCGGCGCCGAGGGGGCCCGCACGGGGCTCTTCGAGGAGGCCAACGGCGGCACGCTCTTCCTCGACGAGCTCGGCGAGCTGCGCCCGGACGTGCAGCCGGCGCTCTTGCGCGTGCTCGAGCAACGCGAGGTGCGCCGCGTGGGCGGAACACGCACCATCTCGGTGGACGTGCGGCTCGTCGCGGCGACGAACCGGGATCTTCGCGAAGAGGTGACGGCGGGCCGGTTCCGCGAGGATCTCTTCTATCGCCTGGCCGTCGTGCACGCGCGCTTGCCACCGCTCCGCGAGCGCATCGAGGATCTGCCCGCGCTCGCCGATCTGCTCCTGCGGCGCATGGGCCTCGACGACGTCGCGATCGCCAGCGTGCTGACCCCCGAGCTCGTCAAGAGCATCGCCCTCGGGCGCTGGCCGGGGAACGTGCGTGAGCTCCGCAATTACCTCGAGCGCTGCGTCGTGCTGGGCGACGTGATGCCAGTTCATCCGGTGGCGCCGGCCGAACCCAGCGGACCGAGCCCCGTGGACGCGCGCATGACGTACGCCGACGCGCGGACCGACGCCCTCGCGCGCTTCGAGCGCGACTACGCGGCCGCGCTGCTCGCGCTTCATGACGGCAACGTGTCCGCCGCGGCGCGCGCCGCCGGCCTCGCGCGCCCCTACCTCCACCGCCTGCTGCGGCGCCACGGGCTGCGCTGACGAGCCCGCCGTACTCAGTACAGTTCCCCAGGAGTTCGTGACCAGGTGCGGCAGATCCATCCCGTCCAGCGGCGTTGCTCCTCAGTCACGGGTGAGCAGCCCGCTCCTTCGTCGCGCCTTGCTGGACGCGCGCCTCTTTGCACCTGGTCACGAACTCCTGGTTCACTGTACTCAGGGCAGCGGGGGGTCGCACACGAGGGCGGGGCCCCCGCGGAGCGAGCTCTCGATCGCCTGCGCGTCCTCGACGCTGAGCGTGCGGCGGGCCTCGGCGACGTCGCCTCGCCAGAAGGCGCAACCCTCGGCGTAGCGGTTCGAGAGCGCCTGCCGGATCGCCGCCGCGTCCGCGTCCGAGACCACGCCGTCGCCATCGAAGTCGCCGCACACGCCGGAGGGGCAGGGCGCGAAGCGGCCGCCGACGCGGAGGTTGGAGGCGAGCTCGAAGGTGCAGACGGCGCCGGGTACGCAGACGCCGGGGACCTCGTCGAGCCACTCGACGTGACCGTTCGTCCAGGTCGGCCGCGGCACGAGGCTGACCGGCGTCCCGCGCGCGATCTCGTCCGGGATCGTGTAGCTCCCGACCCGCGGCGGGATGTTCCAGGTGCGCGTGCGGTCGGGCAGACGGAAGATCACGTCGAGGCCACCGAGCTCATCGGTCCGGACGGTGAGCTGGAAGGGCCCCGGGCCGGCGTCGATCGCGGGGGCGTCGAGCGGCGCGTCGAGGGGCCCGACGTCCTCGACCGGCGCGTCGAGCTCGGGCGCGTCCCGCATCCCGCCGTCGGGCAAGCCCGCGTCGGCGCCGTCGGCGCAGCGCGGGCGGTCGTCGAGGACCGCGGGGCCGAGCACGATCTCGACGCGATCGGATGAGATCTCGCCGAGCGCGCACCCGCGCGCGAAGGGGACGCCGGTCTCGTCGAAGGCCGTGCCGACGAAGCAATACGTGACCCCGCGCGCGAGGTCCGTCGGCCGGGGCCCAGGCCCCGGCGGCACGAAGAGGCCGCAGTAGAGCGGGGTCTCCTGCACCTGGCAGCCTCGCTCGCAGACCTCGGCGTCGTGGATCTCGGCGCGCACCAAGGTCGGGCGGGTGTCGACGCCCTCTCCGGGCACGAAGACCCAGGGGGTGGGCTCCGCGCAGCCGAGCGCGAGGGCAAGCGCGAGCCAGGGGCGCCTCACGAGCCCTCCCAGGTCGGGCCCGCGAGCGCGGGCGGCCTCGAGGCGAGCACGATGGCCAGCACGACGCCGCCCACGACCGCGAGCGCCGTCGTGACGCCGAGCGCCAGCTTCCACCGTGCTCGGCGGGGCGGGGGCCCCTCGAAGGTCCAGCTCGGGTCGTCGAGCGTCTCGGGGTCGAGCCCTCCTCCGAGCCAGCGCACCTCGTCGAGCGCGACGAGGTACCCACCCGGCCCGAGCGCGGCGGCCGCGCACCGCAGGCCCTCGCTGGCCGGCACGGTGAGCTGCTCGGCGCGAGCGCGCGCGATCTCGCGATCTCGGGCGATGCAGCGGAGCACGACGGCGCGGACGAGCGCGCCGGGATCATGCTCGACGGCCCCCGCAGCCTGCACCTGCCCGCCGAGCTCATGCACCAGCCGGACCCGCACGCGCACGGGGCGCGAGCTCCGCCCCGCCTCGGCCTCGTAAACCTCTCGCAGCGGCGTGGGGAGCGCGCCAGGATCGGCCCCCGAGAGCAGGCTCGCGAGCGCGCGCAGATCTCGGCGGGTCGCCTCGTCGCGGCCGAGCGCCGCGCTCGCGACGGCGTGCAGCCGCAGCAGCCGCGCGACCTCGTCGGCGCCGAGCCCGGCGCGCTCGTCGTCCGCGAGGGCGTCGAGCCGGGTCAGCGCCCGCTCGAACTCGGCGCTCTCGATCATCCCCTCTGCGACCTCGAGCGCGTCGTGGGCGAGCGCGACGGCTGGCAGCAGCAGGCCGAAGGCGAGGGTGTACGCCGCCAGCGGCCACCGCGCCGCGGCGGGGCGCCTCGCACCACGCGCCTCTACCACCATCGCGCCGCAGGATAGCAGCCCGCGAGCGGAGCGCAGCGCGCCGACTGCACCGTGCCGAGCCTCGAGCCGAGATTCGAGCCTCAGCGGCCCGAGTCGTCCTCGGGCTCCCGGGCGCGCCCGAACACCTTCGAGCCTGGGGCGACGCTCTCGATGAGCCAGACGTTGCCCCCGATGACGCTGCCGCGGCCTATCACGGTGTCCCCGCCGAGGATCGTGGCGTGCGCGTAGACGGTGACGTCGTCTTCGAGGGTCGGGTGTCGCTTGATGCGCTCGCCGCGGCGAGGCACCGAGAGCGCGCCCAGGGTCACGCCCTGGTAGAGCTTCACGTTGCGGCCGATGACCGCCGTCGCGCCCACGACGACGCCGGTCCCGTGGTCGATGAAGAAGCGCTCGCCGATCGTGGCGCCGGGGTGCAGGTCGATGCCGGTCTTCCCGTGGGCGTCCTCGGAGAGGATGCGGGGGATCATCGGCACGCGGGCCCGGTGGAGCACGTGCGCGATGCGGTGGGTCGTGATCGCGTGGATGCTCGGATAGGCGAAGACGATCTCTTCGATGCTCTCGGCCGCGGGGTCGCCGTCGTACGCAGCTTGCAGATCGGTGTTCAGGAGCCGACGCAGCTCGGGGATCTCGTGGAAGAGCCCGATGACGATGTCCTCCCCGCTGCCGGGGGGCGGGCACTCTTCGCAGAGCCCGTACCAGTTCTGGTAGGTGAGCGCGCGCTCGATCTGCTCGACCAGCAGCGCATGCGCCCGGTAGAGGTGCTCGGCGAGCGCGTGGCGCAGGTTGTCGCGGTTCAGCGCTCGGGTCGCGTAGAACCCCATGTAGAGCACGGCCTCGAGCTCGCGGAGCGCCTCGATGCAGCGCTGACGGTTTGGCAGCGCGGCGCTCTCGAGGTTGTCGATGGGCTCACCGCGGTCGTAGCTCGCCGCCACCGAGTCGATGGCCTCTTCGAGCGCGCGGTACTGCTTGGGGGTCGTCACCATGGGGACGGTCTCCCGCAGCCTACGGGGGCGCTCTTCGTGGGTCCAGCGATGTGCGGGGCGAGCTGGATCTGGGGTGGGGCCGTGCGGCATTGCGAGGCTCTTTGGGGTCTCGGGGGGCTCGGGGCCAGTGAAGAATGCGTGCGGCGTTCGCGGACGCGGTGGTGAATAGGTCGCCGCCGGGGCGTCGTCGTTTCGTCGAGGCCGTGCAAATCCGGTACACTCCCGGCGCCGATGGCCACCCTGACGCTGTCCCCCGACGATACGTGCCCGGAGCTCTCGGAGGGGGCGTTCGAGCCCGAGGACGTGGCGGGCCAGCGCTTCGGCCCCTACGCGCTCATCCGGGAGCTCGCGGCCGGTGGGATGGGCCGCGTGTACCTGGCGCGCGAAGAGCGCGCCGAGGGGTTCACGCGCCTCGTGGCGCTCAAGCGGATCCACGACCACCTCGCCAAGCAGCCCGCCTTCGTCACGATGTTCCTCGACGAAGCGCGTATCGCCTCGCGCATCCAGCACCCGCACGTCTGCACCGTCTTCGACTTCGGGAAGGTCGAGGGCAGCTACTTCATCGCGATGGAGTACTTGCGCGGCTGCCCGCTCTCCGAGCTGCTGCGGCGCCTCGGCGAGCAACCCGCGGCGGCGCACCCGGAGCGGCGCACGCTCGGCGTGCGGCTCCTCGTGCAAGCGTGCGAAGGCCTCCACGCCGCCCACGAGCTGCGCGACGAGCGAGGCCGCGTACTCGACGTCGTCCACCGCGACGTCTCTCCGCACAACCTCTTCCTGAGCGTCGACGGGACCCTCCGGGTGCTGGACTTCGGCATCGCGCGCGCGGCCGATCGGCTGGCCGAGACGACGACCGGCCGCGTGAAGGGGAAGTTCGCCTACATGGCGCCCGAGCAGGCGCTCGGGAAGCCCGTCGACCGGCGCGCCGACGTCTTCGCGCTCGGCGTCGTGCTCTGGGAGCTGCTCACCCTCGAGCGCCTCTTCAAGCGCGACGCGCCGGCGGAGACCCTGCTCGCGCTGGTCAACGAACCCATCCCGCCCATCTCGTCGAAGGTCGACGACGTCCCGCCTGCGCTCGAGGCGGTGGTGATGAAGGCGCTCTCACGCGATCCCGCGCAGCGACACGCGAGCGCGCGCGAGCTCGCCCGCGCGCTCGAGGCGACGCTGCCCGCCTGCACCTCGGCGGGCGACATCGCCGAGTGGCTGGCCCGCGTCTTTCCCGAGGGGATCGAGCGGGCGATCGAGCCCGAGCTCTCCGGCGCTTACGCTCCGCTCTCGCTCGACGAGGCCGCGCGGGGGCTCCGCTCGGAGGACGTCCGCGCGCTCTTGCCCGACGCGCTCGATCCTGCGCGACGTGGGCGACGAGCGCGCGTCGCGGGGGCGATCGGCGTCGGGGTCGCGGCCGCCTTCGCCGTCGGCTGGTGGACCTATCCTTCGAGCGAAGCAGCTGCGCCCGAGCCTGCGCCGATCGTCGAGCGGGTGAGCGAGCCTAGCGCCGCGCCCGCGAGCGCCAGCGCGATGGACGAAGGAGAGGGCGCGACCGAGGGCCTCGGCGACCCGGCCCGGGCGACCGAGACGATGGCGGCGCGACCCCGCCGACCCCGCGTGACGCGCCCGCCGCGCTCGACGGCGATGGCCCCCGCGGCGCCCGCCTCGACCGCTCAAGGAGAGGTGCGGCTCTCGGGGCCGAGCGAACTCTGGGGCGCGCGGGTGCTCCACCGGGGTCGCCAGGTCGCGACGATCCCCGGGACGCTGAACCTCCCGGCCGGTCCGCAGGAGCTCCGCGTCGTGCTCGCCGATGGGCGCACGCTCGACCGCAGGGTGGTCGTGCGGGCCGACGAGATCACGCGCTTGGTCGTGCGGCCGTAGCCACGCGGCCAATCATTCGCCAGCAACCGTTCGGCTCAGTCGGCGAAGACCTGCGTCCAATAGTGGCCGCCGCCGCAGGGGTCGTGTCCGACGCCGATCCGACCGAAGGCGGCGTTCAGGATGTTCCGCCGGTGGCCGTCGCTGTTCATCCAGGCGTCGTGCACCGCCTCGGGCGTTCGCTGGCCGCGCGCGATGTTCTCGCCCGCGGTCCGATAGGTGACGCCGTCTCGGCGCATCCGGTCGAAGGGGCTGCTCCCGTCGAGGCCCGTGTGGCTGAAGTAGCGGTTCGTGCACATGTCCGTGCTGTGGGCGCGGGCGGTGAGCGCCATGCGGTCGTCGCAGCGCAGGGGCCCCGCGCCGACCGCGGCGCGCGCGGCGTTCGCGAGCGCGATGACGCGGGCCTCGGTCTCGCTCGCACACGTGGTGGGCGTCGGATCGGGCGTCGGGTCGGGCGTCGGCTCGGGCGTCGGCTCGGGCGTCGGATCCGGTGTCGGCGTCGGCTCGGGCGTCGGATCCGGTGTCGGGTCGGGCGTGGGGGTCGGGTCCGGATCGGGCGCGGGGGTCGGGTCCGGATCGGGCGTGGGCGTGGGCGTCGGGTCGGGGCTCGGACCGGGGGAGCCCCCGTCCACGGTAGGGAAGAAACCTGCGTCGGCCGTCGGCCCCGCGTCGGTGGACGGGCTGTCCTGCTGCCCCGGCGCGTGGCTGATCGCGACGCCTCCCTCGCAACCCACCAGCGCGAAGGCCACCACGAATGGCGTCAACGTCAGACCTCGCAGCTTCGGAGCAGTCGGAGAGCCCATGGCTCCCGACTGTGCAAAGGTGGAGCCACGCTGCGCGTCATCGGAATCGCGGCGCGGCGCCGCCCAATTCCGAAGTAATCTTCACTTGGAGCCGCGCCTTCGCTGGGGACGGGGTGAAACCTCGGAGAGGACACTCCGCGCACGCTGGGGCGGCGAAACCCCACGCTCGCGATCGGTCGGGGGTTCAGTCCCCCATCCGCCCCCCAGCTGTGCCGCGGTGGTCCATGCATGGTGACTCGATGTGGAGTCACGCGAACCATGCTACGCTCGACCCATGGAACGAACGCTCCCTGGCGACGTGCGCCTGCTCGGTGACACCCTCGGAGACGTGCTTCGGCACCATGGCGGCGAGCCGCTCTTCGACGCGGTCGAGCGAATGCGTCGCGCGGCGAAGGAGGCGCGCGACGAGGCCAACGGGCGAGGCGCGGACGCGCGCCGCGAGCTGGCGGCGATCGCCGCGAGCCTCCCGTCCGAGCGCGCCCTCGACGTAGTGCGCGCGTTCACCCTCTACTTCCAGCTCGTCAACCAGGCTGAGGACGTACAGAGAGCGAGGGAGCTGCGTCGGCGCGAGCGCCTCGGCGGGCCGACGCGCGTCGCCGAGTCGCTGCCCAACGTGGTGCACGAGCTCAAGGCGCGCGGGGCGACGCGCGAGGAGGTCCTCGCCGCGCTCGGCGACGTACGGCTCGGCTTCGTCTTCACGGCGCACCCCACGGAGGCGCGCCGCCGCACGACCGAGCGGTTGCTCGCCGACGTCCGGGAGGTGCTCGAGCGCTTCGATCGCACGAGCCCTACGCCGACCGCCGACCGGCAGCTCACGCGGCGACTGCGCGCGACCGTGGAGGCGCTCTGGGAGCACGCGAGCGAGCGGGGCGAGCGACCGACGGTCCTCGACGAGGTGAAGACCGGCGTCTGGTATCTGCGCAACGTCCTGCTCGACGTCGTCCCGCGCATGAGGCGCGAGCTGGCCTACGCGCTCGAGTCGACCTTCGGGGAGGGCGAGGCCGTGGACCCCGCGACGCTGGCTCCGCCGATCTACTTCGGCTCGTGGATGGGAGGCGACCGCGACGGGAACCCCTTCGTCGACGACGCCACGCTCGAGCGCACCCTCGAGATCCACCGCTTCATCTGCATCGATCGCTACCTCGCGGACGTCGACGCGCTCGTCGATCCGCTGGCGATCGCGTCGCGTCACCTCCCCGCGCACCCGGCGCTCGACGCGGCGCTCGCGCGCGCGGAGGCCGCCGTGCCCGAGCTCGCGGGCCAGGCCGCGCGCCGCAACCCCGACGAGCCCCTTCGGCGGCTGCTCACCTTCGTCCGCGACCGCCTCGAGCGCACGGGTCGCTTCGCGGCGGGCGGCTACGCGCACCCCGAGGACCTCGTCGACGACCTGATGGCGATGCGCGAGGCCCTCGTCGCGGCGGGCGCGACGGCGCTCCCGCACGACGCGCTCCTCGACCTCGTGCTGCGTGTGCAGGTCTTCGGCTTCCACCTCGCCGCGCTCGACCTGCGCGAGGACAGCGAGGTCCACCGCGCCGTCGTCGCCGAGCTGCTCGCCGACCCGAGCTACCCCGAGCGCAGCCCGAGCGAGCGTGTCGCGGCGCTCGCGAAGCTCCGCCTGCCGCCGCGCCGCGCGCCGCTCTCACCGGAGGCGAAGCGCTGCCTCTCGCTCTTCGACACGCTCGGCCGCTGCCAGGCGCGCTTCGGTCGCGAGGCGGTGCAGACGTACATCATCTCGATGACCGAGTCGGAGGCCGATGTCCTCGAGGTCTACCGCCTGCTCGAGCTGCACGGCCTCGCCGATCACGTCGACGTCGTGCCGCTCTTCGAGACGCGCGAGGCGCTCGAGGCCACGGTGCCCATCCTCTCGGCGATGATGCGCAACGCGGGCTATCGCGAGCACGTGCGGCGGCGGGGCGAGGTTCAAGAGCTCCTCGTCGGCTACTCGGACTCGATGCGGCAGAACGGCGTGCTCGCGAGCCGCATCCTGGTGCTCGAGACGCAGCGCGCCGCGACGCGCGTGTGCGCGTCGCATGGGGTGAGCCTGCGTGTCTTCCACGGACGCGGCGGCTCGACCTCGCGCGGCGGCGGCCCGACCTATCGGGCGCTGCGCGCGCTCCCGCCCGAGGCGTTCAGCGGCGACGCGAAGCTCACCGAGCAAGGCGAGGTGCGGTCCTTCCACTTCGCGAGCCCCGACCTCGCCGAGCGCTACCTCGAGCAGACGGTGGGCGCCGCGCTGCACACGCGCTGGGAGGCCCGGTCGGCGCCGCGGCCTGAGGTGCCCGAGGAGTCGGCGCTGCTGCCGGGCCTCGCGGACGTCAGCACGCGGGCGTATCGGGCGTTGGTGGAGGACGAAGCGCTCGTGCCCTACTTCGCGTCCGCGACCCCCTTCCCGGTCATCGCGCAGCTCAACATCGCCTCGCGCCCCAGCAAGCGGGGCGGTGGGGCGCTGACGCTCGCGCGCCTGCGCGCGATCCCGTGGGTCTTCTCGTGGAGCCAGCAGCGCTCGGTCATCACGGGCTGGTACGGTGTGGGGACTGCGCTCGAGACGCTGGACACGGTCTCGCTGCGCGGGCTCTACGAGCGCAGCGCGTTCTTCCGCGACCTCCTCGACAACGTCGAGATGACGCTCGCGAAGTCGGACCTCGACATCGCGGCCCGCTATGCGGCGCTCTGCGACGATCCGGTCGGCAGGGAGCGCATCGCGGGCGCGGTCGAGGCGGAGCACCGCCGCACGGTCGAGCAGGTCCTGCGCGCCACCCGCGCGGGCGAGATCCTCGCGGGCGACGAGGTGATCCGCAGCGCGATCGAGCTGCGCAACCCCTACGTCGACCCCCTCTCGTATCTGCAGATCGAGGGCCTCCGCCGGATGCGCGAGGGCGACGAGGCGTGGGCCCAGGTCGCCCGCCTCGCGGTGCAGGGCGTCGCCGCGGGGCTGCGCAACACGGGGTGAAGACGGCGCCGCGCGCCACGCTTGGTGAGCGCGCTGACCGAGCTCGGAGTCGGCTGACGGAGCGGGCTGGCCGCCGAGGGTTCAGCCCTTGCCGCCGCGGGCTGGCCGCCGAGGGTTCAGCCCTTGCCGCCGCGGCTCTTCTTCGGCGCCGGAGGCTCGGGGGGCTCGAGGAGGAGCGTGGTGGCTTCGTCGACGTCGTCGGTGAGCGTCATCAGCGCGAGGTCACCTTCGCTGATGGTCTGGCGCTCGCCGCGGAGCATCAGGGCCTCGAGGGTGTCGAGCAGCGGGCGCCACCACGCGGAGCCGAAGAGCACGACGCGTCGGTGCGGGATCGTCTGGGTCTGGAGCTGACAGACGATGCTGAAGAGCTCGTCGAGCGTGCCGAGGCCGCCGGGGAGCGCGAGGAAGGCGCGGCTGTTCTCGGTGAGCAGGACCTTGTGCGTGAGCCGGTCGTTCACGAGGTGCACGCGGTCGGCGCCGTAGGTGTTGCGGTGGTCTTCTCGGCGCATGCCGAAGGCCTGCTGCGGCAGGACGCGGCGGCCGCGGTGCCCGCCGCGGGCGAGGGCGATGGAGATTGGGCCCGGGCCCCCGGCGCGGGTCGGGACGCCGGCGCGCGCGAGGCGCTCGGCGATCGCCTCACCGGCGGCGAGCGTGGGGTCGTCCTCGGCGAGGCGGCTGCCGCCGATCACGGTCACCGCGGTCGGGAGCTGCTCGAGGAATCGGAGGCCGTCCATGAGCTCGTAGGCCACGCGCTCGCCGATCGTGTCGATGGGCTCGTCGAACGCGCGGCACTCGCCCGACGCGGCGATGCGCTCGATGATGCCCTCCGGGTCGTCGCTGACGCGCACGAGGTCGAAGGCCTCCGGGGGCACCATGGGCTGGCCGCCCGCGCAGAGCCGACGGAGCACGTCGATGAGAGGGGTCCAGAACGACTCGCCGAAGAGCTCGAAGGGGAACGCGAGCCGGCCCGCCGACTTGAGGCGCCAGACCTCGAGGAGCTCGTCGAGCGTGCCGAAGCCGCCAGGGAAGATCACGAGCCCGACGGAGTGCGCGTAGAGCATGAGCTTGCGCGTCGGGAAGTGCGCGAGCTCGAGGTGGACGTCGATGACGGGGTTCACCTCCTGCTCGAAGGGCAGCTTGATGTTGAAGCCCTGCGTGAGCGCCTGACCGACCTGCTCGCCGGGCGCTTCGGGGCCGGCGGGGGTGGAGGGGCTCGCGGCGCGGCGATAGCCTTCGGGCACCGCGTACATGATGCCCGGGCCCGCGCCCGTCCGGGGGGGCACCCCGCGCGTGGCGAGCAGCTCCCCCATGCGGATCGCCGCGGCGTAGAAGGGATCGTCGCGCTGGATCCGCGCGCCGCCGAAGAAGGTCGCGGCGGGCGGGAGCGTCGCGAGGAGCCCGAGCCCCGCGTCGAGCTCGGCGACGAGCGCCTCGGCGAGCTTGGCGCGGTCATGCGTGTCGGCGGTCGCTTCGCCCCAGACGCCGCAGGGGTTCTCGGTGTCGGACATGGGCCGGAGCATGCACGACCACGACGCGTTGATGAACCTCTACGTGTCGGCGTGCGCACGGAGCGTGCGAACGGTGAGGCGGCCGCTTCAGCGCGCGTGCATCGCGGCGAGCGCGCGTCGGAGCTCGCTCGGCTGCGCGAAGGCGGCGCGGTGCACGTCGCGGTTGTACCAGCGGAGCGAGGGCTCGAGCGCCTCGGCGCGTGCCCCGTCCGGCGCGAGGGGGTCGCGCGTGTCGGAGCAGAACGTCCAGCTCCAGAGGCCGCTCGGGTACAGCGGCACCGCGCCGAAGTAGGGGGCCACCGCGCCGAAGAGCGCGGAGAGCTTCTTCTGCGTCTCGAGGAAGGCCTCGCGCAGGAGGATCGGGGTCTCGCTCTGCAGCGCCAGCACACCGCCCTCTACGAGCATGCGCTTGCACGCGGCGAAGAAGTCATGCTCGAAGAGGACCGCGCCGGGGCCGACGGGATCGGTGCCGTCGAGCAGGATGACGTCGTATGGAGGCTCGTCGCTGGTCTTCACGTAGTCGATGCCGTCCGCGAAGCGCACGTCGAGCCGCGGGTCGTCCCACGCCGTGCCGATGGTCGGCAGGTGGGTCTGGCAAGCGCGGACGACGAGCTCGTCGAGCTCGATCATCACGCACGCCTCGACGCAAGGGTGCCTGAGGACCTCGCGTACCGTGCCGCCGTCGCCGCCGCCGATGACGAGCACGCGCCTCGGTGAGGCAGCGCCGAGCATCGCGGGGTGCACCAGCAGCTCGTGGTAGAGCGCCTCGTCGCGCTCGCTCGTCATGAAGGCGTCGTCGAGCGTCATCACGCGCCCCATCGCCTCCGTCTCGAAGATGTCGATGCGTTGGTACGGGCTCTGCGCGCCGTAGAGCGTCCGCGTGACCTTCAGGCCGAAGCGCGTCCCCTCGAAGGTCTCGTCGAACCAGATCGTCATCGTCGCGGGCCTCGTCGCGTTTGTAGCACGGCCCCTCCGGCGAGCGCGCCCGTCCGCGTGGACACCCGCGCGCGTGGGCCCCAGGATCCGCCGATGCTCGACCGCGCAGCGCATCGTCGATCGGACGCGTCCTGGCTCGCCGAGGCCCTGGCGTCGCCCGACGCGCGCCTCGTCCCGGTGTGGCGCAACCGGAGCCTGCTCGTGCGCCCCGACGGCGCGAAGACCCCCGAGCCGGCGCTGCTCGCGCCGCGCGCGCACGCGGACTGGCTCGCGGCGCGCGAGCTCGTCTTCCTCGGTGTCGACGCGCGAGGGCCGCTCTTCGCGGTCGATCTCAGCGACCTCGAGGCGCCGGAGGTCGGCGCGGCGCGCTTCGAGGATCTCCGCGCGGGCGGCGCGTTCATGGCCGCGCACGACTTCGGCCTGCTCGCCTACGCGCGCGGGGTCTGCGGGTGGCACCGGCGCGCGCGCTTCTGCGAGCGCTGCGGCGCTCCGCTCCACGCGCGCGACGCGGGCTTCAAGCGCGTCTGCCCGGAGGGACACGAGGTCTTCCCTCGCACCGACCCGGCGGTGATGGTGCTGGTGACGCGCGGCGACGAGTGCCTCATCGCGCGTCAGCCGGGCTTCCCGAAAGGGATGTACTCGGCGCTCGCGGGCTTCGTCGAGCCCGGCGAGAGCCTCGAGGAGTGCGTGCGGCGCGAGACGCGCGAGGAGGTCGGCCTCGAGGTCGACGCGCCGCGCTACGTCGCCTCGCAGGGGTGGCCCTTCCCGGCGTCGTTGATGCTCGGCTTCGTCGCGGAGGCGCCGACGGGCGAGGTGGCGCTCGACCGCGACGAGCTCGAAGAGGCGCGGTGGGTGGACCGCGCCACCCTCCGCCCGCTCTTCGAGCCAGGCGCGGGCGCGCGCCCCGCCTTCTTCGTGCCGCCGCCGATGAGCCTCGCGCACCCGCTGCTCCGCGTCTTCGCCCTCCGCGCTGGTGGATGACCGCGAGCGGATGACCGCCGTCGGACGATCTTCTGTCGGGGCATTCCTTCCCCTACCTGTAGGTGTGGCGAGTTGTCAGCGGGGGGCGACCCCGCGATCGCCGCCCGGAGCCGCGCTCGCGAGTCGTCGCTGCGCGTGGACCCTCGATCGGAGATACGTGACGATCCGCTCGGAGCGCGCCATCCTCGGGATCCGATGAAGAGGGGGACACTCGTCGGAGGGCGGTACCGCATCGAGGAGCACCTGGCCTCCGGAGGCATGGGCGCGGTCTATCGCGCGCGGCACACCCTCGCCGAGCGATCCGTCGCGTTGAAGATCGTCCGCGCGGGCCTCGACGGATTGCACGCGGCGGACATCCGCCGCTTCAAGCGCGAGGCGACGGCCTCCGCGACCATCGGGCACCCCGGCATCGTCCAGATGCTCGACGCGGGCGTGGAGGTGGACGACGGCTTCCTCTTCCTCGTGATGGAGCTCCTCGAGGGCGAGAGCCTCCGCACTCGGCGGCACCACGCCTCGCGCGGTGAGGTGCTCCACTGGATTCGTGCGCTCCTCGACCCTCTCGCGGCTGCGCACGCGAAGGGCTTCGTGCACCGCGACCTCAAGCCCGAGAACGTCTTCGTCGCGCGGGTCGATGGCGTCGAGCGCGTGAAGCTCCTCGACTTCGGCATCGCCCGGTCGCTCGAGGGGCCGAGCCAGACCCAGACCGGCGCGGGGCTCGGCACGCCCGGCTACATGGCGCCGGAGCAAGCCCTCGAGGCGAAGGACGCGACGCCCGCCGCCGACGTCTGGAGCGTCGGCGTCATGCTCTACGAGACCATCGCGCGGCATCGCCCCTTCGAGGGCGAGACGCCCCACGCGACCATCTTGCGCGCGTTCTCCGATCCGCATCCGCCGGTGGAGGGGGTGTCTCCCGCGCTCGCCGCCGTCATCGACGCGTGCCTCGCCAAGCGGCCGGCAGATCGCCCGCGCGACGCGGCGGCCCTCGCGCGGCTCCTGGACGCGCTGCCAGCCGACGCGCTCGAGCTCGACGGCCCCGCGATCGGACCGGGCGCGTCGGGCGAGCTCGACGTGATGGACGCCGAGACCCTCCCCGAGGAGATCATGATCCCCGGGAAGGTCGCGCAGAGCGCGGCGATCCCGCGCACGCGGCCGTCGGCGCCCGAGGCGACTCCGCCCGCGATGCGGCGCGATGGGCCCGCGGTGGTCGCGCGGTGGAGCGAGCCTGGAGGCGAAGAGACGCCGCCACCCTCCGAGGACGCGACCCCGATCACGGCGCCCGCCGAAGGCGCGGCGCTGACGCCGCTCGCGGAGGTCGAGCGGCGCCCCCGGGCCTTGCCGATCGCCGCGATGATCGTGCTCATCGGCGCGGTGATCGGCGGCGCGTTCGCCCTCGGGATGCGGCCGAGCGTGGCGGGCGTGCCACCGTCGATGGAGAGCGCGCCCGACGCGGGGTGGGCGGACGACGCCCCCCAGATCGCCGCAGCGTCGGGGGTGGTGGAGGTCGAGGGCCGCGTCGTCCGCTGGGCGTTGGGGCTGCCGCCCGGCTGGGCGCGGGTGGAGAGCGCCGTGCCGACCGCCGCGGCGTCGTTCCGGGCGCCGGAGCCGGTCGGGGCCTTCGCGCCGAGCGCCACCTTGGTCATCGAGCCCTTCGACGGGGACACGCGCGCGTACGCCGCGCTCGGCCTGCGGAACATGGAGGCGATCGCTCGTGTCCATCAACAACGGGACGCAGCCCTCGGGCCGGCCGACGCCGTGGAGGTGGTCGCGACCTTCCACGCGAGCCACCCGCCGCACCGCACGCGGACGCGCGCGGGGGTGCACGAGGGCGTCGGGCTCGTGCTGAGCTGCCACGCCGATCCCGAGCGGGCGGACGAGGTCGCCGCCGATTGTCGACGACTCTTCGACTCGCTCACCGCGCGTTGGTGAACGTCGCCCGCGGCGCGGCGCGCAAGTCGGGATCGCACGCCGCGCCGCACGCCGCGCCGCACGCCGTTCGCCGCGCGTCGTTCGCCGCGCGTCGTTCGCCGCACGCCGTTCGCCGCACGCCGTTCGCCGCACGCCGATCGCTGTGCGCCTCGTGGGGGCAGCACGGAAAGACTCGAACGCGGTTTTGTCGGGCTGCTATCGTCGCCGCGATGGGCTCGTCACGACTCTCTCTCGCGCGAGCAGCGCCGGCGCTCGCGCTCCTCGCTCCGCTCTGGCTGCACGCGGCCGCGCAGCAGGCGACCGCGCAGCAGGCGACCGCGCAGCAGGCGCACCCGCTCTTCGACGCTGCGCCGCAGACGACTCGCCTCCCCAACGGCCTCACGGTCGTCAGCGTGCCGTGGAGCACGCCGGGGATCGTCGCGTATTACACGCTCGTCCGCGTGGGCTCGCGGGACGAGGTCGAGCCGGGCCACAGCGGCTTCGCGCACCTCTTCGAGCACATGATGTTCCGCGGCACCGAGGCGATGCCGGGCCCCGTGTACGAGGAGCGGGTGCAAGCCGTCGGGGCCGACAACAACGCCTACACCACGCGAGACTTCACGCTCTATACGCTGACGGCCCCCGCGACGGCGCTCGAGTCGCTCGTCGAGATCGAGGCGGAGCGCTTCCAGCGCCTCAGCTACGACGAGGACGTCTTCCGCACCGAGACCGGCGCCGTCCAGGGGGAGTACGCGAAGAGCGCGAGCGGCCCTTTCTTGCCGATGTGGGAGGCGCTCTCCGAGCTCGCCTTCCAGCGCCACACCTACGGGCACACGACGATGGGCTACCTCCGCGACATCTGCGCGATGCCCACGCGCTTCGCCTACTCGCGCCGCTTCTTCCAGCGCTTCTACACGCCCGACAACACCACGCTCATCGTCGTCGGCGACGTCGACCACGCGCGCCTGGTCTCGCTCGTACGCGAGCGCTACGGCCGTTGGCGCGGGCGCCGCGACCAGCCGCGTGTCCAGGCGGAGCCCGAGCCGACCGAGGGGCGCTCGCGCCACCTCCCGTGGGACGCCTCCACGCCTCCGCGCGCGTTCCTGGCCTACCGCACGCCGAGCTTCGACGGCGGCGCGGCGCGCGGCGCCGCGCGGGCCGCGGCGATCCGAGAGGCGGCGGCGCTCGAGCTCGTGAAGGGGCTCGCGTTCGCGGAGCCCTCGCCGCTCTTCCAGCGGCTGGTCGTCGACGAGCGGCGGCTGCTCGAGCTCTCGGCCTGGGAGCGGAGCTTCACCCGCGACCCGGGCCTCCTCGTCGTGACGACCGTGCTCGCGCCCGGCGAGGGGGCGCCGGACTTCGAGGGCATCACGGAGGCGATCCAGGCCGAGCTCGGCCGCATCGCCGCGGGTGAGATCGAGCCCGAGCAGATCGAGGCGGTCCGCTCGAACCTGCGTTATTCGCTGCTCACGGACGTGGAGACGCCGTCGGACGTCGCGGACCTGCTCGGCAATTTCGCGGCCGCGGGCGGCTCGATCGCCGCGCTCGACGAGTACCTCGCGGCGCTCGCGGCCGTCACGCCGGGCGAGGTCGCCGCGGTCGCGCGTCGCTACCTCACCCCGACCCGTCGCTTCCGCGTCACGCTCGCGGAGCGCAGCGAGGCGGATGGGCCGACCCCAACCCCGGCGCCGCTCTGCCCCGAGCCGACTGGAGGTGCACGATGAGCCGCCCCAACCTCACGAGCGCTCCCGACGCGGGGGCCGATCCCGGAAGCGGACACGGACACGGACACGGACACGGACACGGACACGGACACGGACACGGAAGCGGACACGGAAGCGGACACGGAAGCGGACACGGAAGCGGACACGGAAGCGGACTTCGGCGACACCGCACGATGAGCATCCCCATGCTCGCGGCGCTCGTGCTCGCTTGCGGCCCCGCGCTTCCCCGCGCCACCGGCGAGATCCCTCCGGCCGACGTCGACGAGCGCTTCGGCACGGACGTGGTCGTCGAAGCGCCACCGCCTGTCCCGCGCGAGGAGCTCGGCGTCGCGCAGCTCGTCGAGGCGAAGAGCGGCTCGCCCGTCGTCACCTTGAGGGTGGTCTTCGACGCCGGGAGCGCCGAAGACCCCGTCGGTCGCGAGGGGCTCACGCGGCTCGCGGCGCGGCTCCGCGTCGAGGGCGGCGCGGGCGAGCGGAGCGTGGCCGAGCTGAGCCGCGCGCTCTACCCGATGGCGGGCCGCATCGAGGTGGCGGTCGATCGCGAGCAGACGGCCTTCGTCGGGCGTGTGCATCGCGACCACCTCGAGGACTTCTACGCGCTCTTCCGCGACGTTTTGCTGCGACCTCGCCACGACGCCGCGGACTTCGAGCGGCTCCGTGCCCGCGCCCAGAGCGCGCTCTCGCTCGAGCTGCGCGGGAGCGACGACGAGGCGCTCGGCAAGGAGCTGCTGCACGCCATGCTCTACGAGGGGCACCCCTTCGCGCACCCGGTGCTCGGCACCGAGGCGGGCCTCGCGGCGATCACGCGCGACGAGGTGCGCGCGCACGGCGAGCGGGTCTTCTGCTCGGGGCGCGCGATCGTCGGCGTCGCGGGTGACTACCCCGAGGGCTTCGCGGCGCGCTTCTTGGAGGACATCGCGCGGCTCGACTCCGACCACTGCGTCGGCCGCCGGGTCTTGCCCGAGCCTCGGCTCGACGGCCCGCGGATCTGGATCGTGGACAAGCCCGACGCGCAGTCCGTCGCGATGTCGCTCGGCGTGCCGATCGAGGTGACGCGCGACCACCCGGACTACGCGGCGCTCACGCTCGCGGCGGCCTACCTCGGCCAGCACCGGACCTTCGCCGGCTGGCTCATGAACGAGATGCGCGGCAAACGCGGCCTCAACTACGGCGACTACGCCTACGCGGAGCACTTCGAGCAGGAGGGGTGGACCCGCTTCCCGCGGCCGCACACCGCGCGGCGGCAGCAGTACTTCTCGTTCTGGATCCGTCCGGTGCCGCGCGAGCGCGCGCACTTCGCGCTCCGCTTCGCGGTCAAGGCCTTCCGCGAGAAGGTCGCGCGTGGCCTGAGCGCGGAGGACTTCGACCGCATCCGCGGCTTCATCGACGGCTACTTCGCGCTCTACCTCCAGACGGAGTCGAGGCGCCTCGGCTTCGACGTCGACGACCGCTTCTACGACGCCCCCGATCCTTGGCTCGAGGGGCTGCGCGCGCAGTGGGCGGCGCTCGACGTGGACGCGGTGAACGAGGCGCTCCGGCGCCACGTGGATCCCTCGAAGCTCCAGATCGCGCTCGTCGCGAGCGACGCGGAGGCCTTCGCCGCGCAGCTCGCCGAGGAGCGGCCGTCACCCGCGCGCTATGCGGGCAACGTCCCTGACGAGGTGCGCGCGTTCGACGCGAACGTCGAGCGTTACCGCCTCGGGATCACGCGCGAGCGGATGAGGGTGGTCCCGGTGCGCGAGCTCTTCCGTTGAGGAAGGGGCTCTTGGAAGAGGGAGAAAGGGGCCCAGCGAAGAGGGAGAAAAGGGGCCCAGCGAAGAGGGAGAAAAGGGTCCCATGCCCATGCCCATGCCCATGCCCTTGCCCTTGTCTGTGATTCTGTCGCTCTGATCTCCGTTCCGAGATCGTGCTCCCGTCGTGTTCCACCCGTGGCCACGCGGCAGGAGCGATGCCTGGCCGATCGGGCCGAGCTGGGAGGCCGAGCTCGGGGTGGGCGGGGCCGGCTCCAGGATGCGGCCACCATGGACGAGCGGGCCTCCCGACTGGGCTGCTTCTGGAAGCCGAGCCGGTCGAGGGGTCAGACTCGGGAAGCGGTTGCTCGAAGGGGGCAGGGGCGGGGGCAGGGGCAGGGGCAGGGGACGAGTTTCACTGTGGTACTGCCTCCAAGGACTCCGCCGGGACGAGGCCTCGGATGGAGAGCTGCTGCGACGCGACGAAGACGTCGACCGCGCCGTCGTCGAAGCGCTCGAGCTCGCGCGCGTAGCAGGGAGCGTCGACGATCGCGATCGTCTGACCGTCCCACTTCACCCGGGTCCCCGCGGGGATGCGCCAGAGCGGGCGGCTCGCCTCCGCTGCGGTCATCAGCGCGGCAGGGACGGCGTCGGCCGCCGCGGCCGGGGCGACGTAGCGCTCGGAGGGGACGGGCGCGACGTCGATGTAACCGACGAGGTACGGGCCGACGCCGACGCGGACGCCACGCCACTGCTCGCCGTCGCGGACCACCTCGACCGGGATCCCGGGGTCGAGCGCGGGGAGTGTGGCGATCACGTCTCCGCCGGGGCGGTTGTAGAGCGCGACCTCTCGGCCGGCGGGGAGGCGCCCCGGCGTGCCAGGAGTCGGGGCCTCGGCGTCTGCAGGCGGCGCCGTCGGCGCGAGGCGATCGGACGGGTAGATCCCCTCCATCGCCGGCGCGAGCACGTCCTCGGTCAGCCGCGCCATCGCCTCGACGCGGACGAGGCCGGGCTCGTCGCCGCTGCCGAGGTAGCGGACGATGTCCCCCGGCCCGACGTAGACCTCGGTCCCGCCGATCTTTCCGCGCGTCTGCACGACCATGCCGAGGCGAGAGGTGACGATCCACGCGCGCACCTTCAGGTCGCCGCGGATGCGGACGAGGGCGCGCCCGTTCCGCGGTCCTTCCGCTACCTCGAGGTCGACGCCCGGGCGGATGAAGCCGATCGCGGGCGCGTCCTGCGCGTCGCTCAGGTAGAGCGCGGCGCCTGAGCCGGCCGTCGAGACGAACGAGGTCGGCCACGCAGCGCTCGGCGGGAGCGCCTCGTCGCCACCCGTGACGATCGGCGCGGTCGTCGTCGACGCCTCGCCACACGCGGCGGCGCCGAGCGCCATGGGGATCGCCACCGCGAGGTGTCGCGGAGCGAACGAGAGGAGGGCCGAGGGGTCAATCAAGAAGCGCGCCATGCGCCGACGAATACCCCATGCCGACCCCCGCCGCCACAAAGCAGCCGCGAGAGCGCTGAGAGCCAGCTCACGGTCTCATCGTCCCGAGCGACGGAGAGAGGCTCCGCGGCCGTGAGCTCGACCGAAGGCCGTCCACCGCCGCAGCCGAAATCCGGGGCTCGGCGCAAGCTCTCGGTCGTCGGGAGCGATCAGCGGTAACGAACCCGCAGCCGGATCCCGAGGCTCGTCGCGATGTCGGTCGCGTAGCGCCGCGGGATGCGGTCGAGACGGTCCTCGACGACGGCGCGAGCGCGCGCGTGCGGCTCGCCCTTCAGCGCGGGCAGCACGATCTCCGACCAGCGATGCAGCGTCTTGCCGTCCGCGCCCTGGAGCGCTTGGGTCAGCACCGGCTCGAGCCGCTTCTGGTAGGCCACCGACGCGATGCAGAGGTTCGCGAAGGTGCGGACGAGGCCGTCTCGGCCGATCTCGTTCGCGGGCTCGAAGCTGCGCTTGAGCAGCTCGAGGTGCTTGGCCACGCGGGCGGGCGCGGTCTTGGCGACCGCTGGGAGCGCGTCCGCGCAGAGCTGCACCACGCGCTTGTTCGCGGACGTGATGCCCTTGGCGAGCTTGTCGACGTGAGGCGAAAAGAGCTCGGGCTTGTCCGCGACGAGCTCGTGGAGGACACGAGCGGCCTTCGTCGAGACCGTCGCGCGCTCGTCGAGCAAGAGCTCGGCTTGCTCGGCGACCTTCGCGGTCGTGTCGTCCGCGTCGAGGATCTCGGCCGCGGCCTTCGCCGAGCTGCCCTTCGGCGCGTCGTCCTCGACCTCCTCCGGCTCCTGCGGCGGGGCGGTGTTGGCGGGGGCGCTCTTCTTCGGGGCGGCGCTCTTCTTGGTCGTCTTCTTCGTGGTCGCCATGTTCTCTCCCGCCCTGCGGTGCGGTCCGTCGGTCTGCGGTGGCGATGCGACGGGGGCTAGCTTACTCGAAAAATCTGCCCTGTGGGGTTTCAGCCGCCGACCAGCTCGGCGACCAGGCGAGGCAGCGACACCTCGTAACGCCAGGAGGTGCCGCGGTGGCCGCCCTCGTGCTCTTCGTGAACCGTGCGCACGCCCGCCTCCGCGAGCGCGGCGGCCAACCGGCGCGCCGCGAGCTGGAGGCCGTGCTCGTCTCGGTCGCCCGCGTCGACGAACGCGAAGCGGAGGGCGCGGAGCGCGTCGTGGTGCGTCGGGATCCGCACGAGCGGATCGTGGGCGGTCCAGCGCGCCCACGTGTCGGGCTCGACGAGGCCCGTCGCCGGGTCGACGGGGAAGGCGCAATGGGGGGAGGGGGCGGTGGGCTCCGGGGCGTACGCCGCGCTGGCCGCCAACATGAAGATCGCGTCGAACTCCATCGCGTCACGAGGCCCGCCGTCGACGACGCGCGCCGCGAAGGCCTCGAGCCCACCCGCGCGCCCGACCGCGATCGCGGCGTGCGTGAGCATCGGTCGCATCGTCACCTCGAAGGCGGCGTCTCCAGCGTGGCTCGCGATCGCCGCGAAGACGCCAGGGCGATCGAGCGCGAGCCGCAACGCCCCGAAGCCGCCGCTCGAGCGACCGACGACCCCGCGGGCGTCCGGGAGTGTGCGGAAGGTCGCGTCGACGTGCGGGACGACCTCCTCGACGAGGTAGGTCTGGTAGGCGCCGGTGGCGGGCGAGTCGAGGAACTGGCTGCCGCCCCAGCGGGTCGTGCAGTCGGGCATCACGACGATCGCGGGCGCGCTCTCGCCGGCCGCGATCTGCGCGTCGAAGCGCTCGATGGTGTTCGGCTTCCACGGGCTCCACTGCACGATCGAGCGGTGGTTCGCGGCGAAGCCGGGGAGCATCGTGAGCGTCGGGTAGCGCCGGTCGTCGTCGTCGTAGCCTGGCGGGAGGTAGACGAGGACGTCGCGGACGTGGGGATCGCCGAGCGCGTTGCCCTTCAGGCACCGGCTCACGAGACGCGACTCCACGACACGACCACGCATCGGGGCGCGGTTTAGCACATCGGATCGGCCGTGCGGGCTTCGGACACCGCTCACGAGGTCGGTGAAGCCCCCGTCCAGATCCTCTGGCGCCCGC
Source organism: Myxococcales bacterium (assembly GCA_019637115.1). Taxonomy (GTDB): domain Bacteria; phylum Myxococcota_A; class Polyangia; order Polyangiales; family Houyiibacteriaceae; genus JACKEH01. The sequence continues at coordinate 45,116 of JAHBWH010000050.1, forward strand.
CGCTCGTCCCGTGAACGACGGCTCCGAGGAGTGTTCGTGCAGAGTCGATGGGAAACGTTCTTGACATCCCAGACGCGCGAGTTAGAAAGCCGGTCCCACGCGGACGTGGCGGAATTGGCAGACGCGCTGGACTAAGGATCCAGTGGGGCAACCCGTGAAGGTTCGACTCCTTTCGTCCGCACTAGACTAGCCCCCAAGGGCACGAAAGAAGGAGCGCATCGCGCTCCTTCTTTCGTTTTGGCGATTCTTTCGTTTGGGCGAGGCAACGCGCCGCATTTTGGCCGGTTGGCCGCTGTACGCATGGGATCCGACGTGTCAGTCTCCGCGACCGTGGCTTGGTTCACCAAGACCAAGGTCTCGACCGAGGCCTCCGAGAAACGCACCCTGGGCAAGGGCGTCTTCCGTCGCTGCGATGCGTGCGGAGAGACGTTCAAGGCGGAGGAGTTTCGGCTCGAGGTCTGCCCTGGCTGTGGGCGGCACTACGCGCTGCGGGCCGAGGAGTGGATCTCCTATCTGCTCGACGAGGGCTCGTGGAGCGAAGAGGACGCGCAGCTCACCGCGCTCGATCCGCTCGGGTTCGTCGACGCCAAGCCTTACGCCAAGCGCCTCGCGGAGACGCGCGCCAAGACGGGGGTCAACGACGCGATCCTCACGGGCGGGGGGACGCTGGACGGCCGCGGGGTGCGCCTCGGCGTCTTCGTCTTCCGCTTCATGGGCGGCTCGATGGGGTCGGTCGTCGGCGAGCGCATCGCGCGCCTCTTCGAGCGCGGCGCCGAGCTCGGCCAGCCCGTCGTGCTGCTCAGCAGCTCGGGCGGCGCGCGCATGCAAGAGGGCGCGCTATCGCTCATGCAGATGGCCAAGACGGTCGCCGCGCTCGGCCGGCTGCGTCGGGCCGGCCAGCCCTTCATCAGCGTGCTCCTCGACCCGACGACCGGCGGCGTCGCCGCGAGCTACGCGCTGCTCGGGGACGTGAACGTCGCCGAGCCAGGCGCGCTCATCGGCTTCGCGGGGCCGCGCGTGATCGAGCAGACGATCCGTCAGACCCTGCCCGAGGGCTTCCAGAGGGCGGAGTACCTGCTCGACCACGGGATGGTCGACCTCATCGCGCCGCGCCCCGAGCTGCGCGCGACGCTCGCGCAGCTCCTCGGCCACTTCGGCGGCTGAGGTCTCGCCCACGGTCGCCGTCGCTTCCTGGGAGACCCCTCCCGAGGGGAGGAAGCCCTGCGGCGCCCGCTCCACGAGCTTCGCTCGCGGCGCGCCGCGCAGAAGGGCGCGGATCAGCGGAAGTACGGGCGCTCGCTCGCGAAGAGCGCGGCGCGCGCCTCGTGGCGCCACTCCGGCGGGACGTCGCCGTCGAGCACCACGAGCGCCATCACCCGCGCGTGCGCGCGCAGCGGAAAGACCAGATCGTCGACCAAGGCCACGAGGGCGTCGGGCTCGTCGCGAAGCCGGCTCGGGTCCGCCCACGGCAGCATCGCGTCCACGATCGCGTCGTCGTAGAGCTCGCGCGCGGCCGCGACGAGCGACGCGGCGTCGCCCCCGTGCCGCGTCGCGAGCGCGATCGCCGACCAGACCGTGAGCGGGTCGATGCCTCGGTCCGCCGGCAGCGCGAGCGCTGCCGCGCGGACGCGCTCGCTCGCGCCATCCGACGCCGCCGCGAGGCGCGTGACGTCGTCGTGAACCTCCGGGGTGCCGCGCGCCGCGGCGAGCGCGGCCTCGAGCTCACCGCGCGCGAGCAGCGCGTACGCGCGAAGGTCGCCTTGCATCACCCACTCGTCGCCTCGCTCCAGCGCGAGGCGGAAGTCGAGCTCGGGGGAGACGCCGGTGAGGGCGTCGAAGTGGAGGGTGGCGAACGAGGTGGCGCTCCATCGCCGCAGGCGCGCGAGCGAGAGCGCCGCGTGCGCCGCGACCGACGGACGCGCGCGCGCGCGCTCCAGCGCGGCGAGCGCCTCCTCACGCTGGCCCCGCGAAGCGAGCGCCATCCCTCCCGCGAACGCCAAGAAGGGGTGCCCCGTGTGCTGCGCGTAGGCGTCGAGGGTCGCCTCCGCGCGCGCCCGCGGGTCCGCGATGCATCGGGTCGCGAGGTAGAGGTGGTCGGCGGTCGGCGACTCGCTCGCGAGCGCCCGATGCCGGGCGCAGACCTCTTCGCGCGCGTCGCCCGCGAGGTCTTGCTCGAGGCGCAGCAGCTCGACGTCGCCGCGCGCGCCGAGGCGCGCCGCGAGGATGGCCGGCAGCTCGGGGGCTTCCCGCGCCGCGTAGACCCAAGTGGCGAAGTCGGCGCTCGAGGGCTCGTCGAAGCGCGCGTGCGCGAGGGCGGCGGCGCGCAGCTCGTCGGGGCGCTGGAAGAGCGCGAGCTGCCGCTGCGCCGGTTGGTCGGCGGCGCCGTGGAGCACGAGGATGGAGCTGTAGCCGCTGCGCGAGCTGACCGAGCGCGGCGGCTCGCGGAAGTGCACGGTGGCATCGGTCGCGGTCCAGCGGGGCGCGCCGAGGAGACGCGGCTCCTCCGAGCCGCCGCCGTAGCGAGAGTAGGTCGCGCGCCACTC
>JAHBWH010000051.1 GCA_019637115.1 Myxococcales bacterium
GGTCCGGGGACCACCTCTTCTTCTGCGAGCTCGAGCACGGGCTTTGGGGGCGCGGCGGGAGGCGCCGCGGCCGGGGTCGGCACGGGCGGGGTCCCGAACGCCATCGTGCGCTTGGCCGGACGAGGCGCGGGCGGGGCCGGGACCGCGGCCGCCGCGGGCGGGCTCGGTGCGGGCGCGGGCGCGCTCACGCCCACCTTCGCCCGCGGCCGACGGAGGACCTCGACGACCTTGTCGAGCACGACCTGCGTGTCGAAGGGCTTGGCGACGTGATCGTCCACGCCCGAGTTGCGGCCCTTCGCCTCGTCGTAGGGGTGATGCTGGCTCGCCAACAAAATCACCGCGGTCTCGGAGAGCGAAGCGTCGGACTTCAGCGCTTGCGCCAGGGCGTAGCCGTCGGTGCCCGAGAGCGCCGCGTCCGCGAAGACCACGTCGGGTCGGAGCTGGCGCGCTTGCGCGACGGCCTCCGCGGCGCTCGCGACCGCGACGACCTCCGCGTCTTCGCCCGCGAAGGTCATCCCCAGAATTTTACGCATCGTCGCGCTGTCGTCGACGGCCAGGATTTTCACCGTCACCGCGGCCTCCTGCTGTCCAAGCCCCCGAAAGCAGAGAGCTTCGAAGCAACACTGAAATACGCTAGGCGGGGCGTACGGGTCAAGAACGAGTCAAGGGAGCGCCACCATTTGCGCGCTCGCGGCGCCCTCGATGATGCTGCGGGCGGCGGGGAGGTGCTTGGCCTCGGCCCAGGCGTTGCGCAGGATCTCTGCGGCTTCCTCGGTCCGGCCGAGCCCGTGGAGGATGCGCGCGAGCTCCCCGGCCGCCGCCGCGTGGCCAGGGTTTGCCCGGACGGCTCGGCGGTAGTGCATCATCGCGAGCCCTCCGTTGTGGCCGTTCTTCGCCGTCTCGGCCTCACGCGTCTCTCGCGCCGCGATCCCCCGCAAGGTCAACCCGCGGCGCTCCATGAGCCGGAACGCCTCGGCCGGTCGGCCGAGCGCCAGCGCGCACTCGGCCGCGAGCTCGCCGACCGGAGCCGTGTCGAGCGCCGCCTCGGTGGCGGCCTCGAGCAGGGCGGCGCAGTCGGCCGCGGCGTAGGCGCCCGCGACCCCGAGCGCGGCGGGGTGGACGGTGTCGCCGATCGACTCGGCGAGCGCCACGGCCTGGGCCGCCCGCTGGCGATCCCGCAGGGCGAGCGCCGCCTCGAGGAAGGGCTCGGCGCGGAGGGGGCGGGCGCGATCGGGCGTGTCCAGGCTGGCGAAGAGGTCGGCGAAGTGTCCCTCGGCGTGACGCAGGCGGTCGGCGCGATCGGCTGCGCGGGTGTCGGCGCGCGCGCGATCGAAGGCGCGCAGCGCGGCGCCGACGTCGCCGCGCGCCTCCGCCAGCGCGCCGCGGACGAGGTCGAGCTCGAGGGGCGGCAGGCCGCTCCCGTCGAGGCTCGCCTCGACCCGCTCGAGCGCCGGGAGGCGCAGGCGCGCGTGCTCGATGCGCCGCAGGAAGACCTCGACGCGGAGGTCCGTTGGGACCTGCTGCAGGGCCGCCGCCGAGATCCACGGGATGGACCGCAGCGCGTGGTCGAGCGCTGCCTCGTTCAGTGATTGGTCGTGCGGGATGCGCGCGAGCTCGATCTCGAGGGTGGGGCGGTCGTCGCGCACGATGGGGGCGCCCTCGGAGAAGATCCGGGAGGCCTCGACGTCGAGCTCGAGCGTCGCGACGAAGTCGACGTGGTCGTCGAGCGCGAAGGGGCGGAGGAAGGGCTGGAGGCCCTCGCTCGAGACGCGCTCGCCGAAGCGCGCGTCGAGGGCGAGGGGGCCGTGCCCCGCGACGAGCACGAAGCTCGAGCTCTCGGTCACGAAGGCTTGCACGTTCTCGAAGACCTCGTGCAACGTGGCCACGATGCTGCGCAGGTGCCGAACGTGGATCCGGAAGAGGTTGGTCCAGAGCGCGAGCACCCCGCCAGGCCGCAGCGCGCGGTCGACCTCTTCGAAGAACTCTCGGGTGTAGAGGGCCGAGGAGCCCGCGAGCCAAGGGTGCGAGGGCTGGCTGACGACCGCGTCGTAGCTGTCCTCGGGCGCGAGCACGAGCTGCGCGCGCGCGTCGTCGACGATGAGCCGCACCCGCTCATCGTCGACCGGGAAGGGCTTCTCGCGCGCCTCGTAGAGGATCCTCGCCGCGCGGACCACGGACTCTTCGAGCTCGACGACGTCGATCTGCTCCCAGGGGCCGCCGGTCATCACGGCGGCGGAGTGCCCGGCCCCGAGCCCGACGACCATCGCGCGCCCGTGCTCTTCGGCGAAGAGCGTCGAGAGCGAGCCCAGCAGCGCCAGCTCCTCGCCAAAGCCCGGCTCTCCCGTCAGCGAGATGCCCGACTCCGGGCGGCCGTCGTTGAACAGGCGCAGCGAGCCGCCGCGCTCGAGGATGGTCACGGTGGTGTTCCGGCCCTCCTCGAGGAACTTCACGTTCTGTCGGTAGTCCTCGCTCGGGCCGTTGATGAGGGCGCGCCCGGTGTCGTACCAGGCGTCGAGGAGGTAAGGCACGTGGAGGCTCGGCTGCGCCGAGAGGAGCGCCGCGCCGACCATGAGGGGCGCGGTGATCGCGAGCACCTTCGGGACGAGGCCTCGGACCACGCTGCGGAAGGCGATCGCGCTCGCGATCAGGTGCACGAAGATCACCACGAAGATCGCCGCCTCGATGCCGAGGAGCGGCACGAGCAAGAAGCCCGCGAGGAGGGAGCCGACGAGGCCGCCGAGCGTGTTCGTAGCGAGCACGCGCCCGGAGTGCTTCGCGGCTTCTTCCGCCGAGCCGCCCGCGATGCGCCACGCCAGGGGCACCGAGGTGCCGAGCACGAGCGCGAGCGGCAGAAGGAGCACCGCGCTCATCACCAGCACGACCCACGCCTCGTGCGGGACCACCTGGTAGCGCTCCTGCAGGAGCATCGACAGGCGCGGCATCTGCGCGCCGACCAGCATGGCGAAGGCGCTGAGCAGCGCGAGCATGAGCTGGGTGACGCCGAAGAGCGTGCGCGGGTCGCGCCCCTTCGACATCAGGCGCTCGGCGACGAGCGAGCCGATCGCGATGCCGAGGAGGAAGTTGACGAGCATCGCCGCGAAGGCCTGGGTCGTCCCCTGGACGACCATGCGCAGCACGCGGGTCCAGAGGACCTCGCTCGCGAGCGAGGCGAAACCTGCGACCGCGGCGAGCACCATCGCGAGGCGCGCCGCGTTCGGGAGCCGGTCCGCGCTGGGGGGCGCCGCAGCTTCTGGGGTCGCGGTGGCTTGCAGCTCCGGGGCCGGCGCGGGCGCTTCGGTCGGCGCGGGCGCCTCGGCCGGGCGGCGGCTCCAGAAGGCGAGGATCACGACGGCGGCCCCGAAGCTCGCGAGCGCGGCGATGATGACGCTGGCCCGGGTGCCGAAGGTGGGCACGAGGTAGAGCCCCGTGAGGCCCGCGCCGGCCACCGCGCCGAGGGTGTTGGTCGCGTAGAGCCAGGTCGCGCTGGAGCTCCAGTGCAGGCCGTGGCGGGTCGCGGCGCGGATCAGGATGGGCAGCGTGGCGCCCATCAGGAGCGTCGGCGGCAAGAGGATGACCATCGCGAGGGCGAAGCGCAGCGCGGTCAGCGCGCCGAAGCCGAGGCCCGCGCCGATGCTCCCGTAGAGCGCGTGCAGGTTCGGGATCAGCAGCAGGGAGAGGAGCGCCCAGAGCCCGATGAGCACCTCGAGCACACCGTAGACCAGCGCAGGGCGCTGGGTCCGGGAGGCGTAACGCCCGCCGAGCGCCGAGCCGAGGCCGAGGCCGAGGAAGAAGGTCCCGAGGACCGTGGCGATGGCGAGGTCGCTGACCCCGAAGACGCGCTGGAGCATGCGGCCCCACGTCGTCTGGTAGACGAGCGCGGCGGAGCCGGAGAGGAAGAGCGCGACGTAGAGGCTGGCGAGGCGGATGCGTTGCAAAGCGGCGCTACCGTCGTCAACCGCCTGCCCCGCGTCAAGCCGCGCGGGTCCCGTCACGGGCGTGGCGCAGGTCGCGCTGGTCGACCGCCGCGCCAGGCTCCGGCTCACACGGCGCCAATCTGCTGAGTCTCCTGGCGAAGCCTCGCGCCGCGCCGGGCCCACACGAGAGCCCGCGCGGCGCCCCACTCGCGCCGCGAAGGGCTCGCGCCGCGCCTTTTTGACGGCCGCCTCGAGCTGCGCTGCGGCTCACGAGGAGCGGTCGTCGTTCGGCTCGTCGGTCGTCCCGCCCACGCGCGCAGCGGAGGAGCCCACGTAGGACCGCGCGCGCCGGATCCGGTCGCGCACGGTCGAGCGCGGGAGCCCCAGCGCGCGCGCGGCGGCCGAGACGTTCCCGTAGTGCGCGTGGACGACGCGCATCACCACGTCCGGCTCGTGCTCGACCAGCGCTCCACGAGACCGCAGGATCGCCGCGCGGATGTCCTCCTTCGAGATTGTGCGGCACGGAGAGAGCGCCGCCGCGACCCAGACCACGTTCCGCAGCTCGCGGACGTTGCCTTGCCAGGGCTGCTGCCGCAGCAGGTCGATCGCATCGGGCTCGAGGTCGCGGGCGCCGACGTCGTCCAGGAGCTCGCGGACGAAGTGTCGGGCGAGGGGCTCGACGTCCTCCGGTCGCTCGCGCAGCGGCGGGACGGTGATGGCGAGCTGGTGGATTCGGTAGAAGAGATCCTCGCGGAACCGGCCTTCCTCGACCGCCAGCCGCAGATCCCGGTGGGTCGCGCAGACGAGTCGTACTCGGACGCGGCGGGACTCCTCGCCGCCCACCCGGCGGACCTCCCACGTCTCCAGGACCCGCAAGAGCCGAGCCTGCAGCGCGAGCGGGAGCTCGCCGATCTCGTCGAGGAAGAGGGTGCCGCCGTCGGCCTGCTCGAAGACGCCGCGGTGGGTCTGGTTCGCGCTGGTGAACGCGCCGCGCTCGTGACCGAAGAGCTCGCTCTCGATGGTCCCTTCGGGGAGCCCGCCCGCGTTCAACGCGACGAAGGGCCCGTCCGCCGCGCGGCCCCGTGCGTGGAGCGAGCGCGCGATCCCCTCCTTGCCGACGCCGCTCTCTCCGTAGATCACGATCGGCAGCGAGCAGCGCGCCATGCGCTCGACCTCCGAGAGGACCGCGAGCATGGCGGGCGACGCGGCCACCATCCCACCGACGCGCGCGTCGCCCGCGTCGCCGCGGGGGACGATGCGGACGTCGGTGCGCCCGATCCGGAACGTCGCGCCGGGGGCGAGCTCGATGAGCGCGACCCGCTGCCCGTCCACCCAGCAGCCGTTCCGTGAGCCGAGGTCTCGCAAGACGACGCCGCCCCGGGTCGGCTCGAGCCGGCAGTGCCGCTGACTGACATGGCGATCGGTGATCGTGACGTCGACGTCGCGCGCACTGCCGAGCACCAGCGAGCGGCCGTCGAGCGCGATGCACCGCAGGTCGGGGCCGGCGCCGATGAGGAGGCTGAGCGCGACCTCCACGGGTTGCATCGTCATCGGCTCGGTCCGGCCCGACGTCCGCAGCGGCGGCGCCTCGGTCCGCACACGCACCAAGGTGTGGTGGCGACCGAGCGTCAGCAGCTCCCCGAGCGGCAGCGGCATCGGCGGGTGCCCGTCGAGGAAGTCCACCGCGGGCTCGCCTTCGTGCCGCACGATTCGGCAGAGCCGATCGGGGACCGAGGCGTCGTGGACGACGATGTCGGACGTCGGGCTCTTGCCGACCTCGAGCGGGGCGGTCTCCACCACGAACTCTCGGAGGGGCTCGCCACGGAAGCGGAGGATGAGGGCGTCGTACATGGTGCTGGCCTTCTCGGAGCCGACGCCGTGCGGTTGCGTGCAAAATGCATCGATCGCGACACCGCGCGAGCGTCCCTCCAGGTTCGGGGGCTTGGCCTCGACGGCTCGACGTGGGCTCGACGCGGGCTCGACGCGGGCTCCACGCGGGCTCCACGCGGGCTCCACGCGCGCTTCGCGCCCCTCGCGCAACCTGCTACGGTCCGCGCCGCATGCACGTCTTGTTCGTCACTTCCGAGGTCGGCCCCTTCTCGGGCCGGAGCACCACCGCCGAGGTCTGCTCGGCTCTGCCGAAGGGGCTCCGGGCCCTCGGACACTCGGTCACCGTCCTCTCTCCGTTCTATCGCGGCATCGAGCCGGCGGCTCACTCGCTTGCGCGGCGGCTCTCGAAGATCGAGGTGGAGGTCGCGGGCGAGAAGGCCGCGTGCGAGGTCTACACGGGTCGCACCGTCGCTGGCGTCGACCTGATCTTCCTCGGTCACGACGAGCTCGTCCGGGAGGTGGAGGATCTCGCGGTCGGCGACGACCTCGACCTCGTCGCGCGGCGCCACGCGCTCTTCGCGCGGGCGGCCGCCAGGGTGGTCCTCGAAGGCAAGACCCGGTTCGACGTCGTGCAGGGCCACGACCTCGTCGGCGCGTTGACGCTCGCTCACCTCGCCCAGTCCGAGAGCGCGCTCCCCCGCGTGCTCTGCCTCCACCGCGGGGCGAGCCACCTCCCGCGGTTCGGCCCGGAGCACGGGGCCGTGCTCGGGATCGACGGCCCGACGCTGGACGTCGGGGTTCGGGCCGCGGCCCGGACCATCGTCGCCTCCGAGAGCTTCGCGGCGTCGCTGCGGACACGCTTCCCGGCCGCGGACGTGGTGGGGGTCCCGAACGGGACCGACGCCTCGGTGTGGAACCCCCTGACCGACCCGCACCTCGCAGCGCGGTTCGACCCGGTCGACCTCTCGGGCAAGGCCCGGTGCAAAGAGTCGACCCAGCGCGCGCTCGACCTCCCGGTCCGCGCCGACGCTCCGTTGCTCTTCGTCGCCAAGGACGACACCGGCGGAGGGACCCTCGCGGGCTTCGAAGCGGTCGCGTCAGAGATCCTCCGCAACGACGTGCAGCTCGTGGTCGAGCTGGGGGACGCGCACGACGCGCTCTGCGCCAGCCTCGAGTCGCTCCAAGAGCGATTCCCCGATCGCATCCAGGTGCGGCGCGCGTTCGACGAAGGCACGCGGCACCAGCTCTTGGCTGCGGCGGACCTCGCCCTCGCGGCGCCCGACGAGGCGCCGACCGGGGACGCCGTCATGCGGATGCACCGCTATGGCGCCGTCCCGGTCGTCCGCCGGGTCGGCGCGCTGGGCGACCTCGTCATCGACTGCGACGCCAAGCTCGCGACCGGGACGGGCTTCGTGTTCGAGGGCAACGACCCCGACGACTTGCTCGGCGGCGTGCGACGTGGGCTCGCGGCGTTTCCTCGGGAGGCGTTCGGCGAGCTGCGCTCGCGCGTGATGCGCGTGGACCACAGCTGGGATCGCTCCGCCCGCCTCTACGAGCGCGCCTACGAGTCGTTGTTCGCGACGGAGTGACGCCGCACCGTCACGAAGCGTCGGCGCGCGTCCCGTCCGAGCGGGCCCGCCGGGTCGGGGTCTCACGCGTCGGCGCGGGTTCCGGCGTCCGAGCGGGCGCGGCCCCAGAGCTCGCGCAGCACCTTCGCCTTGGCGGGGCGTCGCAGCGGACCGTCATAGAGGCTGAGCAGCTCGGCCATCAGCCGGTCTGCGCGAGGGCTGTCGAGCGGCTCTTCGGCGAGGCGGCGCCAGAGCAACTTCGCGAGCGCCTGCGGCCGCTGCGCGCGGCGCATCGTGCGCGAGAGGAGCGAGAGCCCCTCGTCGCTCGTGGGCTCGATGCGCTCCGCTCGGCGCGCGAAGGACGCCGCCAGGTTCGGGCGCTCGAGCTCGTCGAGCGCGATCGTCGCCGCTTCGCGCCACGCGGCGGCCTTCTCCGAGGCGGTCGACGCCGCCCGCGCGCGTTGCCGGCAGGCCGCGAGCTTCTTGCGCCCCTCGACGGCGTGCGGCGTGCGCGCGAAGGCCAGCCTCGACTTCAGCACGAGGAAGGCGACGAAGAGGACGACGGCCGCCAGGACGGCCCAGCGTACGGTGGGCGACACGCGGCGGAAGCTAATACAGCTCGTCCGAAAAGCGAGAGTTTCGCGCGAGACGGTTCGTTCGTGGTGTCCGGAGCCGGGTGCGTGAGGTGCGTGTTCGAGGCGGAGACCGGGTCCGAGACCGGGTCCGTGTCCGAGACCGGGGCCGCGTCCGTGTCCGAGACCGTGTGCGAGATTGGGTCCGCGTCCGTGACGGGGCCGTCCGTGGGGGCCGGGTCCGTGGCAGGGGCCGGGGCCGCGTCCGAGCCGTGACCGGAGCCAGGGCTGGGCTGGGTGGCCGGGTGCGTGGGCCGAGGGTGGCGGGGGCTCAGCGCCGCAGGGTGTAGCGGACCTGCTCGCGTGCGTTCCGTCGATTCCCGAGGAACTGCGCGCTTCGCACGAGCGGCTCGATGCACTCCTGGAGGGTGGCCGGGGCGACCGTGACCCCGAGGAGCGTTCCGTCGCCTCGAAGATCGAGCACGAGGCGCGCGCTGGCGGCGTTCGCGCCCCCGAGGCATGCGCGGAGCGGGCCCATTGCGTCCGCCAGCGCGGCCTCGACGGCCTGCGCGCTCGTGTGGGGCGGGAGCCCTGGCGCGCCGCTCGCGGCGGGCGCGTCGTCGTCCGCGTCCGTCGCCTCCACGCTCGGCGGCGCTTCCTCGGCGGGCTCCTCGAGCATCGAGAGAGCCTGCCCCATGAGCCCACGGACGGCCTCGGGGGCGAGCTCATCGCGTTGCACCTCGCGGAGCGTCTCTTCGGCCGCCGGCCCCTGGAGGCGCACGAGCGCTCGCGCGACGGCACCGAGCCCCGCGGTCAGCGCGTCGCTCTCTCCGTCGGCGTGGTAGAGCCGGAGGAAGTCCGTGAGCGGGACCACGGCCTCGCGCGCGCCCAGCGCGGCGAGCGCGTCCGCCAGCGCGACGAGGTCGGCGGCCGGCGTCTCGGGATCTCGGAGGTGGGCGATGAGCAGCGGGACCGCGCGGCGCTCCTGCATGCGCACGGCGGCGCGTGCGAGGGCGCCGACGGGCGGCGCGGTCGTGCCCTCGAGGTAACGCGCGTGGCGCCCGAGCGCGCGGAGCACCTCCTCGGCCCCCTCGCTGCGCTCGGCGAGCGCGTCGCACCCCGCGCGGCGGACCGTGGGGGGCGCCTGCGGGTCGTCGCAGATGCTGATCAGGTTCCTCGTCACGCCGTCGCCCGGCATCGCCGCGAGCGCCCCGACGGCGAAGATGCGCGCGGGGACGAGGCGGGCGTCCGTGCTCAGCGCCGCTGCGAGGAGCTGGTCTTCGAGCGAGAGCGCGGCCTCCTGGGGGGCGCCACCGGCAGGCACGCCGTCCGCCCGGACGACGGCGACCACCGGCGAGACGCCGGCCACCTGCGCACTCCAACGGGTCGTGCCGTCGCTCGCGTCGAGGCGGTGGAGGCCGCCCGCGGCGTCGACGACGACCACGCCGCCCTCGATCACGTCGAGCCCGACGACGTCTTGCCCGTGCTCGTGGGCCCACCGCACCGTGCCGCTCGCGGCGTCGAGCGCGAAGACGAAGCGGTAGAAGAGCACGTAGAGGTTCCCGTCGGCGAGCGCGGTCGCGTCGCCCGCGCTCACGGGGCGCCACGCGTAGCGGAGCCGGTGGACGGCGTTCGAAGGCGCGGGCGCGGGGCGATAAGGGTCGATGAGGAACGCCGGGTCGCCCGGGATCGGCTGGCTCGGCGGCACGTAGGCGCCGGTGCCCTCGGCCGTTCCCGCGACCGCCCGCGGGCCGACGCGGGTCACCGCGCGCTGGCCGAAGAACACGTCGCCGCCGGCCCGCAGCGCGTGGCCGACGGGCGAATCGGCCAGGCGCAAGCGCGCGAGCTCCGTCCCGCCTGCGTCGAGGACGCTGAGGTTCTGCGTGGCCCACGGCACGAAGACCAGGCCGCTGGCGACGGCGGGCGCGCCCACGGCCTGCTCGAGGTTTCGCTTCCAGCGCACGGAGCCTCGGTCGAGGACCACGAGGCGCGAGCGCGCGCCGACGCCGCCGCCCGTGCTCAGCACGAGCGCCGCGAGGGCGCCTTCGCCGTCGGCGCCCGCGAGGTGCATCGCGTCGTCGGGCAAGGTGGTGCGGGTCGCGCCCGTCGCGAGGTCGCGCACGACGACGCCGCGCTGCTCGTGGAGGATGACGTAGTCGCCCGCGATGTGTGGCGCCGAGAGGGGCGAGACCACCGGCTCCGACCAGCGAATCGCGCCATCGGGTAGGCCGACCAGCACGAGCTTCGGCTCGGTGGTCAAGAGCGCGGCCACCGGGGGCGCCGCGCTGGGGCGGCCGAGCCGCGAGAGGACCGCGTCGAGATCGCTGGCCCGGTTGTCCGGGAAGCGCGTGTCGAACGAAGCTCCTCCACCGCAGGCCGTGAGGGCGAGGGCGAGCAGGAGGAGGCCGAGGCGTCGGGGCGGTTGCGTGGTCATGGTCAACCCGTGATCCGCTCGGCGGCGGCGGTGGCGGCTCGGCGGATGGCGCCGTCGGGCAGCGCGTCGGCGAGCTCGGTCAGGTAGGTCTTGACCTCGGGGGTCGCGAGGCCCTCGAGGCGGGCGATGATCGCGAGCTTCACGCGTTCGGGGATGTCCCGGCGGGCGAAGAGCTCGTCGAACGCCGGGAAGAGCGCGTCGAAGGGGACGCGGCCGAGGAAGGTGAGCACTCGGTCCACGTCATCGGGCGTGACGACCTGGCCGAGCGCCGGGGCCGCCTCGAGCAGGCCCCGCTCCAGCGCCACGAAGAGCTGTGGCGCGGCGTCGCGTGCGCCGAGCTGACCGAGGCCGATCGCGGCCGCCCGGCGGACCTCGACGTTGGCGTCGGAGAGCGCCGCCGTGAGCGCGCGGTCGCCGCCGCGGGCGCGGACGGCGACGATCGCCTGGGCGGCCTGCGCGCGCACCTCGGCGCGTCGGTGGGAGAGCAGCTCGAAGAGGACGGGCCCCGCCTCCGGGCGCGCCAGCATCGAGAGCGTGTCGATGGCGCTCGCGAGGACGTCGGGGGGGAGTCCCCGCTGGATGCGTGCGGCGATGGGCGTGACCGCCCGGGCGCCCCCGACCTCGGCGAGGATCTCGAGGCCCATGCGGATGGCGTCGGCGTCCGCGGCCGCGAGCATCTCCTCGGCCTCCGCGAAGCGCGCGTTCGCCCCGCCCGGTGCGGCGCGGCGTTGCGCCTCCGCGGCGCTGGCGAGCCCGAGCACCAACAGCGCCGTCGCCAACGCGCGCGCGGTCCAGCCTGACGAAACCTCGACCCCCATGGCACCTCTCCTCCAGCGCGTGCCCGCGCCGTCCGCGTGGTATCGCGCCCTGCGCTGGGATTCAACGACGAGAAAGCCGAACAGCAGTCCCCTGCCCGTGCCCGTGCCCCTGCCCCTGCCCACATCCACGACCAACGTCGTCCCCCTCGTCAGAGCCCCCTCGTCCGAGCCCCCTCGTCCGAGCCCCCTCGTCCGAGCCCCCTCGTCCGAGCCCCCTCGTCCGAGCCCCCTCGTCCGAGCCCCCTCGTCCGAGCCCCCTCGTCCGAGCTCCCTCGTCCGAGCTCCCTCGTCCGAGACCGTCGTCCGAGACCGTCGTCCGAGACCGTCGTCCGGGAGCCCACGCTGCGGCGACGCGTGTCAGCGCGCGCCCCAGCGCAGCTCCATCGTGTGCAGCCGCGCTTCGGGCGAGAGGCCGCTTGCCCGCTCGCCGACGAGGGTGATGAGCGTGCCATCCACGCAGGCGGCGTCAGCGCGGGTGAAGCGCGCGGCCCATTCGTAGATCTGCTGCTCGGCGACCCGCTTCTTCAGGTCGAGGTCGAGGAGATCGAGCCCGATCAGGGTGTCGTTGTCCCACGTCCGCGGCACGACGGCGACGAGCCCGCCGAGGCACGCCACGCCTCGCGCCCCCCGATCCGCGTCCGCCCGGGTGACGCGGGCCGGGCGCCCGCGCGGGCGGAGGTCGTCGCCGAGGCGCTGGGCAAAGAGCGAGGCGCGAGGGGAGGGGCGCCGGAGATCGCGGAAGAGGACGACGAGCCCCCGCTCATCGGCGGCGACGCTCGGGGCCGGGGCTTCGTGATCGACGTCGGCGACGAGCGTCGGGCTCGGGCTGCGGCCGCGCGTCGCGAGGACGTGGCCGCGCGGGAACCCGGCCTCCATCCACGTCTCGGCCCAGATCGCGATGGCTTCGCCCGCGTAGGTGACGAGCGCGGGCGAAGAGGCGGCGAGGTGAGGGGTCGAGAGCGGCTCGGGATCCACCTGCGGGGTGTCGCTCGCGCCGTGGCCGCTCCGGAGCCGGCCGCCTCGGAGATGGGGGACGCGGGCCCGCCACACCGTCCAGCGCTCTGGCGAGCCGTCATGCCAGAGCACCACCCAGTCCTCGCCCTCGCGGGCGAGCTCGATGCCGCGCGAGTCCCGCCCCAAACCGGCCAGGCGTCGCCGCGCGACGACCTCGTCGTCCACGACCTCCAGCACCAACACCGCGCCTGGATCGCCCTTGTCGAGCCGCGGGCGGCGGGCGCATGCCACCACCAGCCCACCGTCGGTGGCATGCGCGGCGAGCCCGCCCTCGCAGCGGGGTCCGAGGTGCGCGGCGGCCCCCTCGGGCGCGCCGCGCGAACCGAGGCGCTGCAGCCGGAGCCCGGCTGGCGCGGACCAGAGCGCGACGGGACCGTCGCGGGTATCGACGAGCCGGAGGTCGTCCGCTTCCCACTCGAGGCGGGCGATCTCGTGTTGCTCTCCGAAGCGGGCGGTCTCGCGTGGCGCGGGAGCGCACGCGAGCGCCAGCGACGCGATGGTCGCCACCAGCGTCGGAAGCTCGAAGCGCCCGCGGTCCGAGGCCGTCGGCTCGGCTGGACTCAGACGACCTCGTCCGGCGACGCCGTGAAGAACGGGGGCGGTGAGAACGTCCATCGTCGTGTGAATCCTGGTACGCGGACCCAAGCACATCGCCCCTGCCGCTGTCGAGCCGCGACAGGTGCAAAACTCCGCGGTTCACGGCATCCTGTGTCGGCGCTTCGGGGCACGAGAGGCTTCGGCACTCATCTTGCTCCACCTCGGGCAACCCCTTCGTCACGGCTCCACGCGCCGCGGCCCACTCCTGGAGAACCATCATGAAGCTGACCCTCATCGCGATCACCGCCGTGGCTCTCTCGGGCTGTGTGGTCCACTCCCGCCCGCGCGGCACGGTCGTCGCCCACCATGGCGTACAGGGCGGCGTGGTCGTCGCGCACGCCCCGCCTCCGCCTCGCGTGTCGGTTCGTCCGGCGGTCGCCCCGTACCACGGCGCGATCTGGATCGACGGCCACTGGGGCTGGGATGGCTACCAACACGTCTGGGTCGACGGCTACTGGGAGCAACCGCGGGCAGGCTTCACCTACATCCAGCCCCGCTGGGAGCGCCGGGGCGGCGGTTACGTCTATGTCCAGGGCGGCTGGGGCCAGGGCGGCCG
Organism: Myxococcales bacterium; assembly: GCA_019637115.1. Classification (GTDB taxonomy): domain Bacteria; phylum Myxococcota_A; class Polyangia; order Polyangiales; family Houyiibacteriaceae; genus JACKEH01. The sequence continues at coordinate 13,304 of JAHBWH010000051.1, forward strand.
GGTCGTTCACCACGGGCGCACCACGGTGGTTCACCCGCGGGGCGGCGCGACCGTCGTCCAGCCGCGTGGGCGCGCGACGGTGGTCCACCAGCCGCGTGGCACGACGGTGGTACATGGCCACCATCGCGGTGGGACGACGGTCCGCACCGCACCGGCCCGAACGACGGTGGTGCAGCCGCGCGCGACGACCACGGTCCGCACGAGCCCGGCGCGCACGACCACGACCGTCCGCTCCGCCCCTTCGCGCTCGACGACCACCGTGCGCGGCGGCGGCGGCCGGGTCGGCGGCTCGGCGACGGTCCGGGTGCGCTGAGACCTGGTGCGCGCCGGGCGGGCTCCGCCCCCCAACGTTTTTCGTCCTGGCGCGTCCAATGGCTCGTGAAGTTTGGTTCGCGGCGTGAACGAATGGTCTCGGGGAGCCGCGCGGCTCCCCGAGACGCGTACGCGTCGTCGCGTCAGTCCGCACAGGGCCTGCCAGGCCGGCGCGTGTGGCACGCCGCGGTGTGCTCCCCGGCCCACGGACGCTCCCCAGCTCGTGACGCGCGGGGGCTGGACAGGGGTCAACGCGTCGTGCATCCGGTGGGGCCGTGAGCCAGGAGGAGCGCCAACCCCTGCTGAAGCGCGACGACCCCGCGTTGCTGACGTTCCTCGTCGCGTTGGCGGGGTCCATGCTCGTGCACGGGCCGGTCTATGGCGTGCTCGGGATCTTGGCGGACGATCTCTTGGCGCCCGCGCCTCGTGCGGAGGCGCCTCGGGCCGAGCCCATCGAGCTCGAGCTCCAGCTCTCGGATCCCGACCCAACCCCGACCACGGACGACGCAGTCGAGGTCGGCATCGTCGACGCGCAAGCGACGGAGGTCCCCACGGAAGAGCGGCTCCCCGAGGAGCGCCCCACGCCCCAGCGCGAGCAGCCGCGAGCCGAGCCGGAGCGAGAGCCCGAGCCGGAGCCGGCGGTCACGCCTCCGCCCCCCACGCCGCCCCGATCGGTGCCGCTCCCAGATCCCGAGCTGATGGCGATCGATCAACGCAGCCGGGATCCGAACGTAGAGCCGCCGCCCGACACCCAATACGTCGCGCAGGACAACCAACGCGTGGAAGAGGAGATGATCGCCGAGGAGCGCTCGGTGCACGGCAACCAGGACGAGAGCGCGCTCGAGATCCCGACCGACGATCCCGAGGCGTCGAGTGAGCGCGAGTCTGGAGCCGAGGAAGAGGTCATCGCCGAGCGCCGCGACGCCGAGGGCGCCGATCGCGGCCACGGCGTCGAGCGTCACGACGCGCAGCGAGAGGCCGAGCGGCGCGGCTCGGATCGTCGCGTTGCGTCACAGGGAGACGGCCGCGAGGAGTCGCCTGGGCAAGTGACGCGCGACGAGCGCGCGGGCGCTCGAGGCGTGCCCGCGCAGCGCGCGCCGCGCTACGAGACGGTCGTGATCCACGACGGGCTCGGCACGCTCGTCGTGCGGCGGCCGGTCGGTACGGGCGGGAGCGAGGCCTCCGAGCGCGAGGGGACGGTCGGGCGGGGCGCCGGAGAGCTCGGCGACGGCGGCGGACGACGGCGGCGTCGTGCATCGGGCCGTGGACGCGGACGCGGCGCCGACGGGCCGGACCTGCAACTGAGCTGGAACGACTTCGAGTCGATCATGGGCGAGGAGCAGCTGCGCGCCGATCGCGAGGCGGTGCTCCGCGAGCGCCAGAGCCGCTTGCGCGGTCGCCACGCCGAGCGCGCGCAGGCGTGGGCGGACTTCCGCGCGGCCATCGAGAATTTCACGAGCAACGTGCGCTCGGGCCACCAGACGGCGCTCAACGCGCGCGCCCATCCCTTCGCGGCCTACATCGCCGAGCTGCACCGTCGCCTCCACGACCACTACCACCTCTTCGTCGACAACATCCCCGCCGACCCGAGCCACCCCTACAACCAGGGCCAGCTCTCGACGCGCCTCGAGCTCGCAGTACGCCCCGACGGGACGCTCGAGCGCGTGGGCGTGGTCCGCTCGAGCGGCCTCTCGGCCTTCGACTTCTCGGCGTGGAAAGCGGTGATGAACGCCCAGCCCTATCCGCCCTCTCCGGAGAACATCCGCAGCGTCGATGGGCTCGTCTACCTGCACTACACGTTCTATCGCGATCAGCCCTTCTGCCATCAGGCGAACGCTTCTCCTTACATCCTCGACGCGATCCCGCCGCCGCGGCGTCGCGATCAGGCGGCGCCGGCCCAGGGGCCGGACGGGGAGCGTGTCGTGCCTCAGGGGGCGCGCGCGTGGCGCAGCGAGGGCCGAGTGGAGGGCGCCGTGGCAGGCGAGGGCAGCCACGAGGGCACCCGCGAGGCCGTGGAAGAGCCGCCGAGCGCGCCGCCGCGGCACCGCGAGGAGACGCCGAGCCGCCGGTCGCGAGGCTCCGAGGCGCCCCGAGACGAGCCCGCCGAGGGCGGCGACGAGGAGGGCGCCCGCGAGCGTGGGCGGGGCAGCGAGTGAACGACGCGCCGGGCATCGCGGCGCTGACCGCGGAGGTGAAGGCGCGGGCGCTCGCGCTCGGCTTCGCGCGGGTGGGGATCGCTCGGGCCGATCGGCTCGAGCCCGAGGGCGCGCAGCTTCGCGCGTACGTCGAGGCGGGCCGGCACGGGCAGATGGGGTGGCTCGCCGACACCGCGGAGGTGCGCGCCGAGCCTCGGGAGATGGTGCCCGACGCCGCGAGCGTCATCGTCGTCGCGCTGCCCTTCGCGCGCTCGGACGGCGCGCGGCAGGCGCCAGAGCTCGCCCGCATCGCGCGCTACGCGCAGGGGCGCGACTATCACAACGTCGTGCAGCGGAAGCTTCGCAAGCTCGAGGCGTGGCTGCGCGGGCTCGGTCACGATGCGCGCTGGAGCGTCGACGCGCGGCCCGTGCTCGAGCGGGCCTGGGCCGCGCGCGCTGGGGTCGGCTTCGTCGGGAAGAACTGCTGCCTCATCGTGCCCGGCCTCGGGAGCCACGTCTTCCTCGGGACGGTGATCACGAGCGCGACGCTCGACGTCGACGCGCCCATCGCCGCGGGATGCGGCGAGTGCGCGCGCTGCTTGGACGCCTGCCCGACGCGCGCGTTCGTCGCGCCGCGCGAGCTCGACGCGCGTCGCTGCGTCTCCTACCTCACGATCGAGCACGAGGGGCCGATCGACGAGTCCCTGCGCGAAGGCGTCGGTGAGTGGCTCTTTGGCTGCGACGTCTGCCAGGACGTCTGCCCCTACAACGGCGCGCTCGAGGTCGGCCGCCTGCCGCGCGCCGTCGACGCACGCCTGACCGATCCCTTCGCGCCCGATCCTCAACACGACGCGCTCGATCTCGGCGCGGTGCTGACCCAGGACGCCGAGGCCCACGAGGCGTGGACGGCGGCGACGCCGCTGAGGCGCCCCGGGCGCGCGCGCCTCGCGCGGAACGCCGCGATCGTGCTCGGCAACCGCGGCGGGCGGAGGCATCTGCCCGTGCTCGACGAGCGCGCGGCGCGGGACGAGGACGCGACCGTGCGGGAGGCGGCCGCTTGGGCGGCCGCCGCGATCCGCCGCAGAGGATGAGCTCGCGCTCGTTCGCCGCTGACGCGGGCCGCGCGTGGGGAGCACAGCCGCCTCACGGGTGGACGGGTCGGAGAGACACGGCCCGACGCCTCGAAAGTCGCGTCGAGCCGCGGGCGCGGGTAGGGTGGGTCCGTGTCCGCCCTCGACGACCAGATCGACGCCTTCCTCGTCTACCTCGGGGCGGAGCGGCGGGCCTCGCCCCGGACGTGCGCGAGCTACCGACGCGACCTCGAGGGGTTCCGCGACTGGCTCGAGGGTGAGCGCCTCCCGCTCGACGCGAAGCGGCACGAGCTGATCGTGCTCAGGCGGTGGCTCGCGAGCCTCTTCGGGAAGGTGGCCCCCGCGACGATGGCCCGCCGAATCTCGACCCTGCGGAGCTTCTACCGCTTCCTGCTCCGCAAGGGGGTGATCCGGCAGAGCCCCGCCGCGCTCCTCCAGAGCCCGAAGACGCCGAAGGGGCTCCCGCGCTTCTTGACGGTCGAGGACGCCTTCCGGGTGGTCGAAGCGCCGGAAGCCGACGAACCGCGCGCGCCGAAGCTGCGCGTGCGTGATCGCGCCTTGCTGGAGCTGCTCTACGGCAGCGGGCTCCGCGTCAGCGAGCTCGCGACCCTCACGCTACGCCAGCTCGACCTCGGCGCCCGAGAGGCCCGCGTGATTGGCAAGGGCGACAAGGAGCGCGTGGTGCCGCTCGGGCGCGAGGCGTTCGCGGCGCTGCAAGAGTACCTCGCCATCCGCGGGCAATTCGCGCCCCGCGGCGAGGAGCGCGACGCAAACGATCCTCGCCCGCACCCAGAGATCGTCTTCGTTGGTCAGTTCGGAACGCCGCTCACGCCGCGGCAGGTGCAGAACATCGTCCGCCGCTATGGGATCCTCGGCGCGGGGCGCAGCGACCTGCACCCTCACGCGCTCCGGCACACCTGCGCGACGCACCTGCTCGACGCGGGCGCGGACCTGCGCTCGATCCAGGAGCTGCTCGGCCACGCGAGCCTCTCGACCACGCAGCGCTACACGCACGTGAGCATCGACCGCCTGATGGAGGTCTACGACACCGCGCACCCGCTCGCGAAGAAAAAGTCGGGCGGAAGCTGAGGCTCCCAGGGGACGCATTCACCCCGTCGCGGGGGTGAAACGCGGTCATAGGATGTACTTCGCCAGGTCTTCTCGCGCGAGGATGGGGTCGAGGGTCGCGCGCACGCGGGCGCCGTCGATCACCACCTTCGTCTCGCCGAGCTCGGAGGCCGTGAAGCTCGTCTCCTCGAGGAGGGCCTCCATCACCGTATGCAGCCGGCGCGCGCCGATGTTCTCGGCGCGCTCGTTGGCTTCGACCGCGTAGTCCGCGATCGCCTGGAGCGCGTCATCCGTGAACTCGAGCGTCACGCCCTCGGTCGCGAGGAGCGCCGAGTATTGGCGGGTCAGCGACGCATGGGGCTCGCGCAAGATGCGCACGAACTCCTCTTGGCCGAGCGAGTCGAGCTCGACGCGGATCGGGAAGCGACCCTGGAGCTCCGGGATGAGGTCCGAGACCGACGCGACGTGGAAGGCGCCCGCCGCGACGAAGAGGATGTGGTCGGTCCTCACCGGGCCGTGCTTCGTGCTCACGGTCGAGCCCTCGACGATCGGTAGCAGATCGCGCTGCACGCCTTCGCGCGAGACGTCCGGCCCGCCGCCCGCCGACTGGCGCCCGGCGACCTTGTCGATCTCGTCGAGGAAGATGATGCCCGCCTGCTCGGTCCGCTCGATGGCGGCGCGCTGCACCGCGTCGAGGTCGATGAGCTTCTTGGCCTCCTCGTCCTCGAGCAGCCGTCGCGCGTCCGGGACCTTCACCTTCCGGCGCTTCGTGCGGCCCTGGAAGCCTGGCATCTGCGAGAGCATGTCCTTGAGGTTCATCTCCTCCATGCCCTGCGCGCCGAAGACGGTCAGGAAGGGGTTGCCGGAGTCGGCGACGTCGAGCTCGAGCATCTCGTCGTCGAGCGCGCCCGCGCGCAGGCGCTCGCGGATCGACGAGAGGCGCTCCTCGGGGTGCGCCGGCTTCTGGCGCGCGCTCGCCGCGGCGCCGACCACGAAGGGCCCGAACATCTGACCCGGCTGCGGGGCGGGCACGGCGGGCGGCGGCGGCGGCTCGAGGTGATCGGCGAGCAGCCGGACGAGGCGCTCCTCCGCGTGTTCCTGCGCCTTGACGCGGACCCGCTCGATCTCCTCTTGTTGCACGAGCTGGATGCCGACCTCGACGAGGTCGCGGACCATCGACTCGACGTCACGGCCCACGTAGCCGACCTCGGTGAACTTCGAGGCCTCGACCTTGACGAAGGGGGCCTTGGCGAGCTTCGCGAGCCGGCGCGCGATCTCGGTCTTTCCGCAGCCGGTCGGCCCGATGAGGATGATGTTCTTCGGCGCGATCTCGTCGCGGAGCTCCGGCGCGACCTGCTGGCGCCGCCAGCGGTTGCGCAGGGCGATCGCGACGGCCCGCTTGGCCTTGCGCTGGCCGATGATGTAGCGGTCCAGCTCGCTGACGATCTCGCGGGGGGTGAAGCTCGTATTCGACATCTCGACTTCCTTCACGCCGGCCCGCTCGCGCCCGGGAGCTCGCCCGGAAGATCCGGGAGGCTCTCGAGCACGATCGAGGCGTTGGTGTACACGCAGATCTCGCCTGCGATGCGGAGCGACTCCTCGGCGATCTCGCGGGCCGATTTGTCGGTGTTTCGAAGCAGCGCGCGCGCCGCGGCGAGGGCGTAGCTCCCGCCGCTGCCGATGGCGATGACGCCCTCGTCGGGCTCGACGACGTCGCCCGTGCCGCTCATCAGGAGCGTCGTGTCGGCGTCCATGACGAGCAGCATCGCCTCGAGGCGGCGGAGGTAGCGGTCGGTCCGCCAGTCCTTGGCGAGCTCGACCGCCGCGCGGTGCAGGCCGCCGCGGTGCTCCTTGAGCTTGGCCTCGAAGCGCTCGAGCAGCGTGAAAGCGTCGGCCGTGGCGCCCGCGAAGCCGACGACCACCTTCCCGTCGGCGATGCGCCGGACCTTCTTGGCGGAGCCCTTCAGGACGGTGGCGCCGAGGCTGACCTGACCGTCGCCGGCCATCGCGGCCTGGCCGTCCCGGCGGACGGCGACGATGGTCGTGGAACGAAAGCGATTCTCTTCTTGGCTCACGAGCGCTCCTTGGGGTCGCCCCGCGGGCCGCGGGGGCGACGCTTGCCGCAGCCGACGTCGGCCGCGTGGGTGGGGGGCTCGTCGAGCTCCCGGCGCTCCAACAGTCCGTCGTAGGTCTTGTTCCGCGGGCTGGTGGGGCTGGCTGAGCGGCGAAGCTAAGGCGGAGGGGCGGCGTCGCAACCCTAGCTTCGTTGGCGTGTACGGCGGTGTCCGGAGTCGCGAGGCCGGGACCTGTCCGTGGCAGTGTCCGTGTCGCGGCCGTGTCCGTGGCCGGGACCGGGACCGGGACCGTGGCCGGGACCGTGGCCGGAACCGTGGCCGGAACCGTGGCCGCGTCGGTGGCCAAGACCGCGTCCGTGGCCGGGACCGCGTCCGTGGCCGCGGCCCGGACATCCGTGTTGGTGTCCGGTTTCGGTGGCAGGCAGGGGCAGGGGGGCGTGAGCGCGATCAGCGCGGGGCGCCCTCGATGGGTTCGTTGCCCTGCCGCTGGTCGACGTCGCGGCGGCGCTCGATGCCCTGGAGCGCAGCGGCGGCCTCGGGGCGAATTTGCACGAGCGGCCGGGGGGTGGGCACCGGCGGCGCGGCGGCCGGCGCGGCGCGCTCTTCGGCCGCGAGGTCGGCCTGCAGCGCGCCGAGCGCGCGCATCACCTCCTCGGTGCGCTCGAGCGCGCGCGCTGTCGGCGCGACGAAGGTCACCCGGCCGAAGCGGTCGGGGACGTGGAAGTCGCCCACCCGCGGCGGAGACCAGCCGCTCGCGCGCTGGCCACGCTGGCGCGCGTCCATCACGTAGAAGTTCATGCGCCACGTGTCGCCTGCGGACGGTTTGGTCGCCGGCGGCGTCCCCGTCGCGAAGCTCGACCAGCGGATCGCGAGTTCCACCGTGTAGCCCTCGTCGGCGCGGGTGTCGTCGATCGTTCCCCGCACGGCGACCGCGGAGCGGATGTCAGCGTTCCAGTCGGCGTGGCCGATCGGCTGCGGCACGCGGCGGCTGTCGTAGCGCGTGTCGAAGATCTGGTTGCGGGGCGAGACCTGCAGCTCGAAGTAGTTCCGGCCGTCGCCGTCCGGGTCGATCATGATCTCGACCGCGTCGGCCTCCCAGAGGTGGTCGTCGCGGCTGCGGAACGGGCTCTTCAAGAAGTCGTCCTCGACCTCGAACCCGACGTAGAGCCACTCGTCGTCCCAGAGCACCTTCGCCTCGGCGCGGAACTCGGCGGGCCCGCCGCTCATCGTGTTCACGAAGCGGCCGGTCGAGGGCGTCGCGGCCCAGGACGGCTCGTCGAGGCGGCCGTCGATCGTGATGCTCTCGGCGCGGCGCGCCATGAGCGAGGGGAGGTCGTCGCCCTGCGTGGGGTTCGCGCGGACCTCGCCGCCGCCGCCCGCGCGCGTCGGGATGCTGAGCGGGCGCGCGCGGTTGTCGCCGTCGTTGGGGCCGCGGATGACACGGAGCCGGTGCGGGCCGTTCCAGAAGCCGAGGTAGAACGTCGCCTCGCTGGCGGACCAATCGGCGGGCAGCGTGATCTGCTGCTCGTCGCGGATGTACTCGCCTACCTTCCACTGCCCGGGGGGGTAGAGCTGCCGGACGGTGCCCGTGCTGTCCTCGTTGAGCCGGTTCGTGGTGCCGTCCGCCACGTGGGTGAAGGCGAGCCAGCCGTCCTCGAGGCTGCGGAGGACCTTCCAATGCCACGTGACGGTGAGGGTCGCGCCCGGCGCCCAGCTCTCCGCGCTCACGTCGTAGCCGATGAGCTCGAGCTTGTTCTCGAAGGAGATCTCGAGCGGGTGCTGTGGGGAGGGGGCCTGCTGCGAGACGAAGCGCGAGAGTTGCTCACGCTCGGCGGCGCTGAGGGTGCGGGATTTCTCGACGCAGCCTCCGAGGGCAGACGCGAGGAGCAGCGGGAGGACGACGAAGCGAAGGTTCATGGGAGCTCCATTGACGTGGGCCCGTCGACGCGGGGTCATTTGCGGCTCTTGCGGCGGGACTTCTTCTGCATCTTGGTCTTGGACTTCTTCTTGTCCTTGTCGATCTTCTTCGGCGCGCGGGCGGCGGCTGCGCCTCCGAAGCCGGGCATGCCGGGCATCCCGCCCATGCCGGGGAAGCCACCGGGGAAGCCTCCTGGCATGCCGCCGGGCCCCCCCTCGGCGACCGCCGCCTCGAGCAGCTGCTCCGCGAGCTGCGCCATCATCGGGTTCTGCTCGAGGCCGCCCGTTTTGACCGCGCTGCGCAGGCGGTTGGCCTGGGCGAGCTGCTTGAAGCCCGGGATCTTCGAGAGCATCCCGGCCTGCTTGCCGATGTCCCCCATCATGTTGCGCATGAAGAGGAAGCGCTGGAGGAGCTCGGCGACCTCCTTCGCGGTCCGGCCCGAGCCCTTCGCCACGCGCTCCATGCGCTTGGGCTCGTCGCGGAAGAGCGTGATGTTCGTGCGCTCGGCCTTCGTCATCGACGAGACCAGCGCCTTGGTCCGGATCAGCTCGCGCTCGTCGACCTGGAAGCCCTCCGGCATCGAGTCGGCCATGAAGGGGAGCTTCTCGAAGAGGTCCTGCAGCGGACCCATCTTCTGGATCATCTCGATCTGCTCGAGGAAGTCGTCGAGCGAGAAGTCCCCTTGGAGCATGCGCTTGGCGTCGTCCTCCGCCTTGCGCTCGTCGACGACGCCCTCGAAGTCCTTCATCAGGCCGACGACGTCGCCCATCCCGAGGATTCGGCTGGCCATGCCCTCGGGTCGGAAGACCTCGAGCTTGTCCATCTGCTCGCCGACGCCGACGAACTTCACCGGCGCGCCCGTGACCTCCTTGATGGAGAGCGCGGCGCCGCCGCGTGCGTCACCGTCGAGCTTGGTGACGACGACGCCCGAGAGCCCGAGCCGGTCGTGGAAGGCCTTGGCCGTCTTGACCGAGTCCTGGCCGATCATCGCGTCGACCACGAGGAAGACGTTGTGCGGCTTCGTGTGGTCGCGGATCGTCGCGACCTCGCCCATCAGCTGCTCGTCGATCGCGAGGCGACCGGCGGTGTCGAAGATGACCGTGTCCCGCTTGATGGACTTACAGTGCTTGAGGCCCTTGTCGCAGATCTCGACGGGGTCTCCGCCCGGGATCGAGAAGACCGGGACGTCGATCTGCTGACCGAGGACCTGGAGCTGCTCGATGGCGCCCGGTCGCGCGACGTCGGCGGCGACGAGGAGCACCTTGCGCCCGTTCTCGCGCTCGAGGAGCCGCGCGAGCTTCGCCGCGGACGTCGTCTTGCCGGAGCCCTGCAGGCCGACCACCATGACGCCCGTGATGCCGCTCTCGGCGAAGGTCACGGGCGGGCCGTCCCAGGCCATCATGGCCTCGAGCTCGTCCTGACAGACCTTCACGAATTGCTCGACGGGGCCGACCTTGATCTTGCGGCCCGCGACGACGACCGCCGAGCTCTGGACGGTCTGACCGACCGCCTTCTCCTTCACTCGGCCGAGGAAGGTCTTGACGACCGAGAACTCGACGTCGGCCTCGAGCAGGGAGAGGCGGACGTCGCGGAGCGCCGGATCGATGTTCTCGGCGGTCAGCTCGGTCACGCCTGCGAGGCGGTTCTTGGCGGCTCGAAAGCCTTTTTGCAGTGTTTCGAACATGGGGCTCTTCGGGAAAGGCGGCGTAGCACGCGCGTCCTTCGTTCGGCAACCGCGGCCCCGGCGGCGCGCGCGGCCGCGGCGGCCTGGCGGCTTGCCTCGGGCGCTGCCATTGGCGATGGTCGCGCCCGCATGGCCGAGAGCACTCCCGCCGCGACGCTTCCGCCCCCGGGTGATCCCGACACCCTCTACGTGGTCGACATCAGCGGCTACGTCTTCCGCGCCTACCACGCGCTCCCGCCCATGAGCTCGAGCCGCGGCGAGCCCACGCACGCGGTGCGCGGGGTGACGAGCATGATGCTGAAGCTCCTCGAGGAGCGGCAACCGAAGCAGCTCTGCATCGCGCGCGACAGCCGCGCCTCGTGGCGCAAGGAGCGCTACCCCGCTTACAAGGCGAACCGCCCCGAGGCCCCGCCCGATCTCGTCCAGCAGATCCGGCGCGTCGGCGAGGTCCTCGCGGCGTTTCGCTTCCCGCAGCTCGGTGCCACGGGGTACGAGGCCGACGACGTCATCGCGTCCGTGGTCCACTGGGCACGGGCCGCGGGCAAGAAGGTCGTCATCGTCAGCGCCGACAAGGATCTCCTGCAGCTCGTCGGCGACGGCGTGGTGATGCTCGACACGATGCGCGACCGGGTCTTCGGGCCCGCCGAGACCCTCGAGAAGTTCGGGGTGCCCCCGGCGCTCGTGCGGGACCTGCTCGCGCTCACGGGCGACAGCTCCGACAACGTGCCCGGTGTGCCGAGCGTGGGGCCGAAGACCGCGGCCAAGCTCCTCCTCGAGCACGGCGACCTCGACGGGCTCTATGCCCACCTCGACCAGGTGAAGGGGAAGGTGAAGGAGAAGCTCGCGGAGCACCGCGAGGCTGCGTATCTCTCGCGCGAGCTCGTCACCTTGGAGCAGGGCCTCGTGCGCTTCGCGACCGACGGCCAAGGGGCGACGGATGTCACCGAGACGCCGAGCGGGCCCGAGCGGGCGATCGACGAGCTCGACCTGCACGTCGACGGCGGGGACGCTCACGCGCTCCGCGCGCTCTTCACCGAGCTCGAGTTCACGAGGCTGCTCACGCAGCTCGAGACGGCGCCGCAGGTCGAGGGCAGGGTGGAGGTGGTGCTCGAGCGGGAGGTGCTCGAGCGCTACGCCGCGGCGATCCGCGACGCGGGGGAGCTCGCCATCCGCGGCGTGCTGGCGGGCGACGACGCGCTGCGCGACGATCTCGTCGGGGTGGCCCTCGCCTGGGTGGAGGGCCTGAGCCTCTACGTCCCCTTCGCCCATCGCTACATCGGCGCGCCGGCCCAGATGGGCAAAGAGGCGGCCCTCGAGGTCCTCCGGCCGCTGCTCGAGAACTCGCTCTTTCCGAAGCTCGCCGCGGACCTCAAGCGCGAGGACCTGATCTTCGCGCGCGAGGGCGTGCGTTTCCGCGGAGGGCGCTTCGACGTCGCCATCGCGAGCTATCTCTATGACCCCGGGCGCCACGCGCACGGCCTCGTCGAGGTCGCCCGGGCGGAGCTCGACGCGGAGCTGCCGTCGCTCGAGCCGCTGCTCAAGCCCAAGCGCGGGGCGCGCCGCGCGGTGGACGAGCTCGAGGTCGAGGCGGTGGCCGAGGTGGTCGGCGCGGAGGCCGACTACGTCGCGCGGCTCGCGCACCTGCTCGGGCCGCGGATGGACCAGGGCGACTTCCGCGCGCTCTACCACGCGCTCGAGCTGCCGCTCTCACGGGTGCTCGCGGACATGGAGCGCGTCGGCGTGCGGGTGGACACCTCGCTCCTCGCCCAGATGAGCCGGGACGCGGAGAAGGATCTGACGCGGCTCGAGGCGAAGGCGGTCGAGATCGTCGGTCACGAGCTCAACCTCGGATCGCCGAAGCAGCTCGAGGCGGTGCTCTTCGACGAGCTCGGCCTGCGCGTCGTCAAGCGCACGAAGACGGGCCGCAGCACCGACGCGAGCGTGCTCGAGGAGCTGGCGTCCGAGCACCCGCTGCCGGACGTGATCCTCGAGCACCGGATGATCTCGAAGCTCAAGGGGACGTACCTCGACGCGCTCCCTGCCGCGGTGCACCCGGCCACGGGGAGGGTGCACACCCGCTACAACCAATACGTCGCGGCGACGGGGCGCCTGAGCTCATCGGATCCGAACCTGCAGAACATCCCGATCCGCACCGACCTCGGCCGGCGGATCCGCGACGCCTTCGTGCCGGCCGACGGCATGACGCTCCTGAGCGCCGACTACTCGCAGATCGAGCTCCGGGTGCTGGCGCACCTGAGCCGAGACCCCGAGCTGGTGGACGCCTACACGCGGGGCGAGGACGTCCACGTGCGGACCGCGACGGCGCTCTTCGACGTGAAGCCCGAAGAGGTCACGCGCGAGATGCGCGGGCAGGCGAAGACGGTGAACTTCGCGGTGATCTACGGCCAGACGCAGTGGGCGCTCGCGCAGAACCTGCGGATCACGAAGACGGAGGCCAAGCGCTACATCGACGCCTTCTTCGAGCGCTACCGCGGCATCGCGGCCTTCATGGAGGACGTGGTCGAGCAGGCGCGGACGACGGGGTACGTCACGACCCTGCTCGGGCGACGTCGGGCGGTCGCGGACATCCGCAGCCGCAACCCGGCGCTGCGCCACGCGGCCGAGCGGATCGCGCAGAACACGCCGATTCAGGGCACGGCGGCGGACATCATCAAGGTGGCGATGGTGCGGATCCACGAGGCGCTGCGGCGAGGCCGGTTTGGCGCGCGGATGATCCTGACGGTGCACGACGAGCTGGTGCTCGAGGTCCCGCACGCGGAGCAGGACGCGGTCGGCGCGTTGGTGCGCGCGGAGATGGAGGGGGCGATCGCCCTCGACGTGCCGCTCGTGGCCGAGGTGGGCTTCGGCGCTTCGTGGGGCGCGGCGCACTGAGGGTCGCCGCGCGCGGCAGCCCGCACGGGGCCCGAAGCGGTGGCTGGTCGGCGCGACCGGATGGCGGCCCCCCGGCCTGCGGTCCGCGCAGAGCTCGGAGCGGCACGCGGTCCGCAACGCGCTGAGGGCTGTGGCTAGCGCGCGGAGCTCAGAGCGGCGGCTCGCCGCGCACGACGATCATGCCGACGTCCTCGGCGACGCCAGGGGTCGGGACCACGACGAAGCCGTACCAGCGCTGGTAGGCCTGGAACTCGCCCGTGAAGCCACCTGGGCTTCGGGTCAGGCCCGCGGCGCGCGCGGTGGCGTCGGGGAGGAACTCGTTGAGCTCGGGAGGCGCGTCGAGGCTCGAGAAGACGCGGTCGCCCTTGTAGAGGTAGGCCCAGAGGGTGAGGCCGCGCTCGATCTCGGGCGCGTGGTCGACGCGGAGCTGGCGGGAGATGCGCTGCGCGGAGCGCCAGAGCGGGATGCCGGCGACGACCGCGCCGACGACGCGGCCCTCGTGGCGGGCCGGAGCGACGAAGAGCATCGACCAGCTCGACGGCTCTCCCTCCTCGACCGACGCGAATTCGCCGAGCGCGTAGCCGCGCGCGCCGGTCTCGAGCGCCGCGCGCACGACGGGGTAGCGCTCGCCGAAGTCGAGCCCCTTCATGGCGTCTTCGTCGCTGTCGCGCGCGATGACGATCCCGTCGGTGCCGACCGCGGCGAGGAAGGTCATCGGCGACGCCACGAAGTGAGGGACGTTTCCGCGCGCGGCGGGCTCTTGGATGCGTCGGAGCACCGTCCGCATCTGCCGCTCCCGCGTCTCTGGATCCTCGACGAGGAAGCCGCGCGCGACCAGGTCGGCCGCGACCACGATCCCTTGGTGGTGTCGCTGGCGATCCTGTTGGAGGATGTTCTTGATCCGCGGGACGTGCTCCGAGAGCAGCGCCGCGCGTGAGGCGGGCGCGCCATCGGGGCCACACCCGAGCGAGACCATCAACGACACCCAAGCGATCAGCGCGCGCATCCACATCCTCCGGGTCACGAACCTACCACCAGCCGACCGCGGCACGCCGAAGAAGTTCCGGTTTCGGAGCTCGCGCACCGCCTCCGTCCAGGGGCTCGGACTCGGTCTTCGGACTCGGTCTTCGGACTCGGTCGTCGGACGGAAAGCGAAACGCCGACCCCGTCGGGGCCGGCGTCTCGCCGAAGGGTCAGCGCTGGATCAGAAGTCCATGCCGCCCATGCCGCCCATGCCACCGCCGTGGCCGTGCGCGTCCGCCTTCTCCTCCTTCGGGAGCTCGGCGATCAGGGCCTCGGTGGTGAGCATCAGGCCCGCGACCGACGAGGCGTTCTGCAGCGCGCTGCGCACGACCTTGGTCGGGTCGATGACGCCGGCGGCGACGAGGTCCTCGTACTTCTCGGTGCGCGCGTTGAAGCCGTGCCCGCCCTTCGCGGCCTTGACCGCGTTGACGACGACGCTGCCCTCGAGGCCCGCGTTCGTCACGATCTGACGGAGCGGCTCCTCGATGGCGCGCGAGAGGATGCGAAGGCCGACGGCCTCCTCGTCGTTGACGGTCTCGACCTTGTCGAGGGCCTTCTGCGCGCGGAGGAGCGCCACGCCACCACCGGGGACGATGCCCTCCTCGACGGCCGCGCGGGTCGCGTGGAGCGCGTCCTCGACGCGGGCCTTCTTCTCCTTCATCTCGACCTCGGTGGCCGCGCCGACCTTGATCACGGCGACGCCACCGACGAGCTTCGCGAGGCGCTCCTGGAGCTTCTCGCGGTCGTAGTCCGAGGAGGTGTCCTCGATCTGACGACGGATCGCGTCCATGCGGCCCGCGATCTCCTTCTTCTTGCCCGCGCCGTCGACGATGGTCGTCGAGTCCTTGTCGATGATGATGCGCTTGGCCTTGCCGAGCTGGCCCACGCCGAGGCTGTCGAGCTTGATGCCGAGGTCCTCGCTCACGAACTCGCCGCCCGTGAGGATGGCAATGTCCTTGAGCATCTCCTTGCGGCGATCACCGAAGCCGGGCGCCTTGACGGCGGCGACCTTCAGGGTGCCACGGAGGCGGTTGACCACGAGCGTCGCGAGCGCCTCGCCCTCGATGTCCTCGGCGATGATGAGCAGGGGCTTCTGCTGCTGCGCGATCTTCTCAAGGACCGGGATGAGGTCCTTCATGTTCGCGATCTTCTTCTCGTAGATGAGGACGAACGCGTCCTCGAGCTCGCACTTCATCGCCTCGGTGTCGGTGGCGAAGTAGGGCGAGAGGTAGCCGCGGTCGAACTGCATGCCCTCGACGACCTCGAGCTCGGTCTCGAGGCCCTTCGCCTCCTCGACCGTGATCACGCCTTCCTTGCCGACGCGCTCCATCGCCTCGGCGATGATCCCGCCGATGGTCTCGTCGCCGTTCGCGCTGATCGTGCCGACCTGCGCGATCTCCTTCGGATCCTTCGTGGCCTTGCTGAGCTTCTTGAGCTCGGCCACGAGGGCGAGGACGCCCTTGTCGATGCCGCGCTTGAGGTCCATCGGGTTGTGACCCGCGGCGACCATCTTCGAGCCCTCGCGGAAGATCGCCTGCGCGAGCACGGTGGCCGTCGTGGTGCCGTCGCCGGCGGTGTCGGAGGTCTTGCTCGCGACCTCGCGCACCATCTGCGCGCCCATGTTCTCGAACTTGTTCGGGAGCTCGATCTCCTTGGCGACGGTCACGCCGTCCTTGGTGACCGTGGGAGCGCCGAAGCTCTTCTCGATGACCACGTTCCGGCCCTTCGGCCCGAGGGTCACCTTGACGGCGTTCGCGAGGGCGTCGACGCCCGCGAGGATTCGGTTACGCGCCTTGGCGTCGTAGAGGATGTCTTTGGCAGCCATGTCTTCTTCCGTTTCTGCTGAGAAAGTGAGCTAGTTGCGGTGGATCACTCGACGATGCCGAGGATGTCGTCCTCGCGCAGGATGAGGTGCTCCTCACCGTCGATCTTGACCTCGGTCCCGGCGTACTTGCCGAAGAGGACGCGGTCGCCCTTCTTGACGTCGAGGCCGTGGACCTTGCCGTCCTCGGTGCGCTTGCCGTTGCCGACCGCGATCACCTTGCCCTCGATGGGCTTCTCCTTGGCCGAGTCCGGGATGATGATCCCGCCCTTGGTCATGTCCTCTTCCTTCACGCGCTTCACGAGCACGCGGTCACCGAGCGGTCGAATCGCCATTTGCGTTTTCCTCCTGCGGGCCTCCGGATGGGCCCTGGTGTTTTGTTAGCACTCGCCCCCTGGGAGTGCTGACGCGGCGGGAAGCTAAAACGTCGTGATGGGGAGTCAATCGGCGCGAGCATCGCGTGCGTGAGCGCTCTCACATTCTCCAGCGATTCCGATGGATTGGCACTCGGCGCGCGGGAGCGCCAGCGGGCACGCAGCGCTCGGGTGTGGCGAGTGCCAGCTGGGCCGAAAGGGTAACGAAAACGGCGGGATCCCGCGTCGCACGAAGTGGGGGGAGCATCCCTCGCTCGGGTATGCTCGAAACATGCACATCGAGGCGCACGCGGACTTGCGAGACTACTTCCACGACCGGCTGAAGAAGGCGCTCGGGCGGCTGCAGCAATCGGCCAGCCCCGCAACCGAGCTCTACCTCCTCGAGCTCCTCGCCGCCGGACGTGGACAAGCCCTCGCCACGCCGGACCAGCCCCTCGTCGACCGGCTCCGGGCGGCGGTGGAGGCCGAGGATCTGCGCGAGCGGCTCCGCAGCTTCCGGGATGCTGGCGACGCGGCCCTGTACACCTGCGGTTTCTTCCCCGAGCACCTCGACCGCCGAGGGATGAGCCGGGACTACTACCACGCGATCGGGGGTCGCGCGTATCACGCGGCGAGCGAGCTCGACACCCGCCACGCTGGGACCTTCGTGGAGCTGGCGCGAGGTTTCTCTGACTTCACCCTCGTGCTCGAAGAGGTGCGAGAGGAGACCGTCCTCCGCACCCCGCAGGACATCGTGAAGCTCTACGATCGCTGGCGTCGGACGCGATCCCCGCAGCTCGCCGCGCGCCTGCATGCGGCCGGGGTCTTCCCTCAGGTGCCCAAGGGAGAGGTCATCCATTGAGCGCGGCTCACGGCGAGATGCGGCGCATCGCCGCCGACCTCACGACGCTCTACGACCTCGACGCCCTCGACGTCGCCCCTTTCCTTTGTGACGTCGAGACCGCCCGCGCTGCGGTGGGGGACGAGGTCCATCGGGGCGAGGTCCTGATGGTGGCCGAGGAGGAGGACGGCGTCTCGGTTGGGCTGTACGTGGAACAGCGCGCGCTCGACGCGCTCGCGAACGAGGCCCACGGGACCCCGGCCCGGGAACGCGCCTGGGAGCTGGCGGCCGAGGGGGTGAGCCACCTCGTCTACCTCGACTTCCGCGCGCGCAACGACGAGCGAGTCAGCGTGCTCGAGCTCGAGCTGCAGGCTGAGGTCGACAAATGGGCCGTCCGCCTGCTCGGCGCGGGCGACGCCTCGCTGCTCTCGGGGTGGGGCGCGCCGCTCGTCCAGGCGCGCAGCCGGGCCATCCGGCGCCGCCTCTTCACGGAGGCCTCGTTCCTCGATCCCCAGGGGAGCCCAGAAGGCGAGCGCTATCGCCTCGCCAGCCGCGCGGCAGCGCGCTACACGGCGCGTCTCGAGGCGACCTTCCTCGAGGGACGCTCACAGGGCCTCGTCAGCGCGCTGCGCCGGTTCTACAGGCTCGGGCCGCACGACAAGCTGCGGGAGGCGCGGACCTGAACGAGCGTCAGCGGATCTCGGCGTTCCGCGTCTCGACGATGAACTCCTCGACGGCCTCGCGGACGGGGCGGTGGAAGCGCACCTTCTGGTCGGCGATCTCGCGGAGGGCCGTGACGGCCGCGCGGTTCTTGCTCGACACGAGCGCGGGGGCGCCCTTCATCAACTGGCGCGTCCGACGCGAGGCGAGGACGACGAGGGCGAAGCGGTTTTCCTCGTGCTCGAGGCAATCTTCAACGGTGACGCGGGCCATGCAACCTCTCCGGGACCTCGGTGCGCCAGCGTGGCGCGAGGGGGGCGGAGGCTAGCAAGCGCACACGTCCGGGGCAAGGGCCTGTCAGGGGCGGCAAGGATTGGGCCAGCCGCCGCGCTTCGCCCTTGTCTCGTCGGGGTCCGATCGATAGCATCGCGAGGCGACGGCGACCATGGCGCGCATCACCATCATCAGCCCGGACGGCCGCCAGGAGCGGGAGCTCGGAGCCCACAACTCGTTGGGCCGGCACCCGAACAACACGCACCAGGTCCTCGACCGGATCGTGTCGAAGGAGCACTGCCACATCGACCTCGTCAACGGGCGCTACGTCCTCAAGGACCTGGGCTCGTTGAACGGCACGTTCGTCAACGGTGAGCGGGTCTCCGAGAAGCTCCTCGAGCCGGGCGACGAGATCACTCTCGGCTCGACTCGGATCCTCTTCCAAGAGGACGGGCGCGCGAGCTCGGGTGGGCCCCAACCGCGCTCGCCTTCGGCCGACGCCGCCGCACCCGTGCCGCGGCCGAGCGCCCCGATGCCGCCGACCTCGAAGGTGACGATCGCGCCGGGGATGGTCGAGAGCCACATCCGGACCAAGCTCGCGCCGCTGCTCGATCAGAGCTTCCTGCCCGAGCGGCTCGTGCAGGACAACGACGCCCTCCGGCGCGACTACGAGAAGCTGCGCGCGAGCTACGAGCTCATGCAGGCCATCGGCGTCGAGCTCGACGTCGACCGCTTGCTCGCCAAGATCGTCGACGCCGCGTTCCAGATCCTGCCCGCCGACCGCGGCGTCGTCCTCCTCTACGACGACGACCGTCAGCTCAAGCCGCGCTGCGTACGCACCAAGCAGACGAAGGCCGCCGGCGAGGAGGTCGTGCTGTCCACGACCATCATCGAGGAGGTGCTGCGCGACAAGGCCGCCGTGCTCTCGAGCGACGCCTCCGTCGACTCGCGTTTTCAAGGCGCGCACTCGATCATCATGCAGGGGATCCGCTCGTCGATGGCGGTGCCGCTGATCCATGGCAACGAGGTCTTCGGCATCATGATGCTGGACTCGCAGATCGCCGCGAATGCATTCACCGAGAAGGATCTGCAGCTCTTCCAGAACGTCGCGAACCAGGCCGCGATCGCCGTGCAGAACTCGCTCTACGCGCGCAAGCTCCAGGCCGAGGCCGTCACGCGCGAGCGCTTCCAGCGCTTGCTCTCGCCCGCGATCGCCGAGCAGGTCATCAGCGGCAAGCTCGAGGTGAAGAAGGGCGGGGAGCTCCGCGAGACGACCGTGCTCTTCAGCGACATCCGCGGCTTCACCTCGATGTCCGAGAGCATCCCGGCGCAGGACGTCGTCCACATGCTCAACGACTACTTCGAGCTGATGGTGGAGCTCATCTTCGAGAACGAGGGTACGCTCGACAAATTCGTCGGCGACGAGATCATGGCGCTCTTCGGCGCCCCGGTCGGGCACGCAGACGACGCGCTGCGCGCCGTCCGGACCGCGATGAAGATGCTCCAGGTGCTCGAGCGGGAGTTCAACGCGCCGCGGCGCGCCCAGGGCAAGCCCACCTTCGAGATCGGGATCGGCATCAACACCGGTGAAGTCGTCGCGGGCTACCTCGGGAGCAGCAAGGCGCTCGAGTACACGGTCATCGGCGACACCGTGAACACTGGCGCGCGTCTCTGCTCGGTCGCGAAGGCCGGCCAGTGCATCATCAGCGAGTTCACCTTTGAGAAGGTGAAGGATCATTTCGACGTCGAAGAGCTCCCGCCCCAGCAGGTCAAGGGCAAGGCGAAGGCGCTGAAGATCTACAACGTCCTCGGCTTCCGCGACGTCGCGCGCGCCTGGGACGACCGTACGCGCCCCTCCTGAGCCCCGTCGTGAGGCTTCGCGTCGACGACGGACGCGGCGTTGCTATGCCTGCCGCCGCCCAAGACGTCTTCCCACCCGAGTTGAGTAGGCCGTGGCACACCTGGACTTCGAGAAACCCCTGGTCGAGCTCGAGCGTCGCATCCGCGACCTCGAGGAGGCGTCCGACGGGCTCGGCGGCTTCGAGCCGCAGATCCGAGAGCTGAAGGGGCGCGCGCAGGCGCTGCAGCGCGACCTCTACGAGGGCCTGAGCGTCTGGCAGAAGGTCCTGCTCAGCCGCCACCCCGACCGGCCGTATTTCCTCGACTACTTGGGGAACGTCTTCGAGGACTTCGTCGAGCTACACGGCGATCGCGCGTTCGGCGACGACCCGGCGGTGGTCGCGGGCTTCGCCCGCTTCGACGGGCGTAGCGTCGCGGTGATCGGGCACCAAAAGGGCCGAAGCACCAAGGAGAAGGTGCGCCGCAATTTCGGCATGGCGCACCCCGAAGGCTACCGGAAGGCGATGCGGGTGATGGAGCTCGCGGAGCGCTTCGGGCGCCCGGTCTTCACCTTCGTCGACACCCCTGGCGCCTACCCGGGGCTCGAAGCCGAGGAGCGCGGTCAGAGCGAGGCCATCGGCCGCTCGCTCCTCGTGATGTCCGAGCTGCGCGTGCCCATCGTCGCGACGGTGATCGGGGAGGGCGGCTCCGGCGGCGCGCTCGCGCTCGGGGTCGCCGATCGCGTGCTGATGCTCCAATACTCCACCTACTCGGTGATCACGCCCGAGGGGTGCGCCTCGATCCTCTGGCGCGACGGCGCGCGTGGTCCCGAGGCCGCCGAGCAGCTCAAGCTCCTCGCCATGCACGCGCGGGCGAACGGCATCGTGGACGAGGTCGTCGAGGAGCCGGTCGGCGGCGCCCACCGTGACATCCCGGCGGCGTCGGCGCTCCTCGCAGAGGCGCTCCGCCGCAACCTCGCGATGGCCGACGCGCTCGACCCCGACGCACGGCTCGACGCCCGTTACGCGAAGTTCCGGGCCATGGGGCGGCACGCCGGGTAGGGCTGCGGAATCGGACTCGCAGTCGGAGTCGGACCCCGGATCGGACCCTCAGCAGTCGGACCCGTCGGGCGTCCAGCCACCACGTGTTTTTTGACCTGATGTGGCGCGGATCTCTACTCTGATCGCCGAGGAAGACTCGTGTCCTGGCGACTCTGCATCCTGATCTCGATGATGGCGTTCGGCTGCGCGCGCAGCGCGACGCCGACCAGCACGACGGCGATCGACCAGGCCGAGCGGGATCGCCTCGCCGCTCTCGAGGTCGAGGTGCGCGAGCGGCGCGAGGCCGAGCGCGAGCTCCAGAGCCGCCTCGCGCTCGCGCGCGCGGAGCTCGATCGCCAGGCCCGCGAGGTGCCCCGACCCTTCGAGGAGACCGTCCGCATCGGCGGCAACACGGCCGAGGGGCGCGCGCTCCGGTTCTTCGACGACGAGGAGGCCGAGGGCGAGTGGGACGAGCCGGTCGCTGACCTCGACGATGAGGACGAGCCCGACGATGGGCGTCCGCGGCCGGTCCTCCGCCTCTACGGCGCCCCGGTGGCCGCGCCACTCTCGGAGCTGGAGCCCGCGTACACGTCGAGCGACGGAACCGTGCCTGCCTCGGTCGCTGCGGGCGGCGGAACCGTCCGGCCATGGCGACCGCTGCCAGCGCCCGTGCCGGTCGCCGCCGTTCCGTCCGCGCCGGCCGCCTCTCTTGGCGTGCCCGGGTTCCCATCACCTCAGGTGACGCCCGCCCCACCGCCCACGCGCGTGGAGCCAGCCGTGCGCCCCGACGCAGGCGCCGCCGCGTACGAGCGCGCGCTCGGCTTGCTCCGGGAACGACGTGTCGCCGACGCGCTCCGCGCGTTCGAGACCTTCCTCGCCGACCACGAGCCGCACCCGCTGATGGGGAACGCGCGTTATTGGCGCGCGGAGTCCCTCTACGTGCTGCGCCGCTACGACGAGGCGCTCGCGGCCTTCGAGGCCTACCTCGACTCGCACCCGAACGCCGGCAAGGCGGCCGACGCGCTGCTCAAGGTGGGGCTCTGTCACGAGCGGATGGGCAACCGCGGGGCGGCGACGCGGACGTTCGAGCGTCTGCGCCGCGAGCATCCCAGCAGCGTCGCGGCGCGCCTCGCGTCGCGGGAGGACGCGTGATGAAGAACGTGAGTCGTCGGGGGTCGCGCCGCGTGCGCTTGGCGCTGGTGCTCGGCCTGCTCGGGTTGCCGGTCGGCGGCGGCGCGCAGGATGGACTCGTCGTCGCGAGCCAGTCGCGTGATACGATCACGATCGGGCGGGGCCAGCGCGCCCCCGCGGCGTTCATTCCCGACGTGTACACGGTCGAGCGCGGGGACACGCTCTGGGACATCACGGGGCGCTTCTACGGCAACCCGTACGAGTGGCCGCGGGTGTGGTCGTACAACCCGGAGATCACGAACCCCCATTGGATCTACCCGCTCGATCGAATCCGGCTACGGGCCGAGGGGAGCGCGCCCGCCACGCTCGCGACCGACCCGACGTCCGTCCGCGCCCCGCGGCGTGCCGAGCGCGGGAGCGTGTGGCTGCGTGATCAGGGCTACCTCGACGAGGAGGCGCTCCGGAACACCGGTGTGATCATCGGCTCGCCCGAGGAGCAGATGCTGCTGTCGAACTTCGACGAGATCTACATTCGCTTCGACGAAGGTGCGCAGGTCCAGGTCGGCCGCGAGTACACGATCTTCCGCGAGATCGAGCGGAGCCAGCGCGAGCCCGAGGAGCAGGGGACGCTCGTCCGGATTTTCGGCGCGGCGCGGCTCCGAAGCTACGATCGCGACCGAAACATCGGTCGAGCGACCATCACTGAGGCGCTCGATCCGATCGAGCGCGGCTTCCACGTCGCGCCGATCGCGCGGCGCTTCGAGATGGTCGCCCCGCGGGAGAACACGCAGGACCTCCAGGCCGAGGTGATCGCGTCGCTGCGGCCCAACCGCATCCACGCGGATCAGCAGATCGTCTTCGTGAACGTCGGCCGCAACGAGAGCGTCCAGGTCGGCAACCGCTTCTTCGTCGTCCGAGTCGGCGACGAGTGGCGCGAGAGCCTCACGAACCGCCTCGACTACGGCCAGCAGGTGCGCCGCGCGCCGCAGGCAGCCGCGGACGAGTACCCGCCCGAGGTGATCGCAGAGGGTCGCGTGGTCGACGTGCGCGAGGAGACCGCGACGCTCTACATCACGGGCGCGACCCGCGAGGTGATCGTGGGCGACCGCGTGGAGATGCGCCGAGGGTTCTGAGCCGCTGGAGCACGAGCGCTGCGCATGGACGGATGCGCATGGACGGATGCGCAGGAACCGCCGCAGCCGCTTCGCCGCAGCGTTTTCACCGCCGTGGCCGCTTCGCAAGGGTCGTCGCAGCGAGTGATGCGCCGCGACCGACGCGCTCGCGTCACACGCCGAGCGATACGATGGGAGGTGGGGCCCGGCGACGTAGGGATCGTCGCCGTTGATCCCGAGGGGCGTTCTCCAGGACACTGCCCACGTGTCAGGCGAGCCCGAGGATCCGGCCGAAGATGCCCTCGCGACGCTCCGTCGCGAGATGGAGCGGGAGCGTGCGAAGCTCCGCGCGCTCCAAGAGATCGGCATGCTCCTGGGCACCACGCTCGACCTGAACGAGCTGCTCTCGCTGGTCCTCGAGAAGGTCAGCGCGGTCATGGATTGCGATCGGTCAACCCTCTACCTCCTCGACGACGACTCCGGGGAGCTCTGGTCGAAGGTCGCGCAGGGGGAAGCGTCCCACGAGATCCGCCTCAAGCTCGGTGAGGGGCTCGCCGGGAGCGTGGCGAAGACGGGGCGCCCGCTGAACCTGAAGGATGCCTATCAGGACGTACGCTTCGACGCGGAGTGGGATCGCCGGACAGGGTACCGGACGCGGAGCGTGCTCTGCGTCCCGCTCCGCAACCAGCACCAGCGCACCATCGGGGTCATCCAATGCCTCAACAAGCGCCGAGGTGGGTGGTTCAGCGTCGACGACGAGGCGCTGCTCGGGGCCCTCGGTGCGCAGGCGGCCGTGAGCATCGAGAACTCGAAGCTCTTCCTCAGCGTCGTCGGGAAGAACATCGAGCTGCTCGAGACGCAGGAGCAGCTCCAGCGGAAGATCCGCGAGCTCGACGTGCTCTTCGAGATCGCGCAAGTGTCGGCGAGCGCGCTCGAGCTCGACGAGATGCTGCAGGGCCTCCTAGCTCGCACGATGCGCGCGGTCGACGCGGAGGCGGCGTCCATCCTTTTGGCGGACGACGTGACGGGGGACCTGCACTTTCGCGCGGCGATGGGGGGCGAGCCGCAGAAGGTCAGCAAGCTCCGGATCAAGTCCGGGCGCGGCATCAGCGGGTGGGTCGCGAAGAACGGCGCGCCGCAGGTGGTCAACCAGGTCGACCAGGATCTTCGCCACAGCCGGCACATCGCCGACGAGGTCGGCTACCACCCGCGCAACGTGCTCTGCGTGCCGCTGCGCTGGAGCGAGGGCGATCGGCAGGGCATCGGCGCGGTCGAGCTGCTGAACAAGCAGCGCGGCCAGAGCGACTTCACGTCCGACGACGTGAAGCTCGCGACGGTGATCGCGGGGCACATCTCGACCGCGATCGAGCAGGCGCGAAGCCGTGAGCGGCGGGAGCGAGAGGAGCGCCTCTCGGCGCTCGGGCAGTTCCTCGCGAGCGTCCTGCACGACCTGAAGGCGCCGATGACGGTGATCAAGGGGTACGCTCGGATGCTCGAGTCGGAGGGCGACGCGGCCGTGCGCAAGGAGTACGTCGACTCGATCCTCACGCAGGTCGACGTCCTCGACGCGATGACGCGGGAGACCCTGGCGTTCGCGCGCGGTGATCGGAAGCTCTGGGTGCGCAAGGTCTACCTGCACGACTTCTTCGAGAAGCTCGGCGAGCAGCTCCGCCGCGCGCTCGGCGATCGCGTGACCATCGAGCTCGACCTCCGCGACCGCGGCGTCGCCCACTTCGACGCGCCGAAGGTCCAGCGGGCCGTCCACAACCTCGCCCGCAACGCAGCGGAGGCGATCGCCGCGCGCGCGGACGGGCAGGGGCCGCGCGGCACGTTTCGACTGGTCGTGGACCGCGACGCGGCCGGCGCCATCGTCCTGCAATGCGTCGACGACGGTCCGGGCGTCCCCGAGGAGATCCGCGAGCGGCTCTTCGAGAGCTTCACGACCCATGGCAAGCAGGGAGGCACGGGGCTCGGGCTCGCGATCGTTCGGCAGATCGTCGAGGACCATGGGGGCGAGGTGGAGGTGGAGAGCGCGCCTGGGCGGACGGTCTTCACGCTCAGCCTCCCGCAGCCAGCCGACCGTGCGGCGAGCTCGAGCGGGGAGCAGCCGGCGGCCTAGTACCCGCCGAAGCACCGCCTGGCCACGAACGTCGGGGCTATGGCCCGCGACACAGATCTCGCTCGTCCTCGAACGGACCTCACTGAAGCCGCGTCCGCGCCGCCCGTGCACGCGCCTCTTGGGGGCGGTGCGCCCACTCGACGCGGATCTCGCTCGCCTCGGAGGCGCACGTCGCGACGTCGAACCGTGGGGTCGAAGGGCGCCGCTCAGCCGGTCCCGACGACCTTGGCGAGCACGACCGTCACGTTGTCGGGCCCGCCGTTGTCGTTCGCGCGCTCGATGAGCTTCGCGCAGGCGCCCTTGATGTCCTTGCCCTCGGCCAGGACGATCTCGCGGATCTCCTCGTCGCTGGCCGGACCGCAGAGCCCGTCGGTGCAGATCACGTAGATGTCACCGGGCTGCGGCTTGTCGAGCGTGGTGTCGACCTTGACCGACTCCTTCATGCCGAGCGCGCGGACGATGACGTTCTTGTGCGGGAAGTTCGCGATCTCCTCCTCGGAGAGGCGCTTCATCTTGATGTAGTCGTTGAGGAGCGAGTGGTCCTCGGTGAGCTGCTCGAGCTTGTCGCCGCGGAGCCGGTACGCCCGGCTGTCGCCGACGTGCGCGATGAGCACCCCGTCGTCGACCACGACCACACCCACGAGGGTGGTGCCCATGCCGCGGAGCTTCGGGTCGCGCTGGGCGGCCTCGAAGATGCGGAGGTTCGCGAGCTTCACGCTCGTGATGAGCCGGTTCTCCTCGTAGCCGCGCGCCTTGTCCATCTTATAAGGCCACGTGGCCTCCGGATCGGCGGCGGTTGCGCGAAAGAATTCGCGCAAGGTGTCGATGGCCATCTGAGAGGCCACCTCGCCCGACGCGTGACCCCCCATGCCATCCGCGACGACGTAGAGGTGATCCTCGTCGTCGATGGCATAGTTGTCCTCGTTGTGGGCTCGCTTTTTGCCGACGTTGGTTTCGCCGGCTGCGATCACTCTTGCTCGGGCCACCCGCTCAAGCCTCCCGGAATTCTTCGGGGAAACGTACGCGCCTCGGGACCCCGGAGTCAAACGAAACGCGCCACCCGGACGGCTTGCCCGGCAAAGCCTCTCCCGTGCAAGCTCCGGGCGTGAGCCAGGACGTGAGCGACGAGGGCGACGAGGTGCTCGATCCACATGCCGAGCTGCAGGCCCTGATGGCCAGCGCGCGAGCCTTGCTGGACTGGGAGGAGGAGCTCGGCGGCGTGGGTTTCCCGTCGGTGGAGCTGCTGCCCGCCGCGCAGCGGTTGGACGTGTCGGAGCGACCGCGCGTGTCGGAGCCGCGCGTGTCGGAGCCGGAGCCGCGCGTGTCGGAGCCGGAGCCGCGTGTGTCGGAGCCGCGTGTGTCGGAGCCGCGCGTGTCGGAGCCGGAGCCGCGCGTGTCTGAGCCGCGCGTGTCGGAGCCGCCGGTGCAACCACCGAGCGAGGCCGAAGCGTCGACGCGTCCCGCGCCCGCGCCGAACCAAGGCGCGGTGTGGAGCGACCGAGGCGCGCGGGCCGAGACCGAGCTGGCGGAGCCAGCTTCGTCGCACGCGGTCGACGCGGGGCTCACGGCGGACGAGAGGGTGGGGCGGCTCCAGGTGCTCGCGGAGCGAGCGGCGTCGTGCACGGCATGTCGACTGCACGAGGGGCGCACGAGGAGCGTCTTCGCCCGCGGGAGCGCGAGCGCCGAGCTCGCCTTCGTCGGCGAAGGGCCCGGGTATCACGAGGACCAGCAGGGCCTCCCCTTCGTCGGCGACGCGGGCCAGCTGCTCGACAAGATGATCGTCGCGATGGGCTTCGGACGCGACGACGTCTACATCTGCAACGTGGTCAAGTGCCGGCCGCCCAAGAATCGCACGCCGGAGGCCGACGAGGCGCTGGCCTGCAGCGCGTTCCTCCGCGGCCAGCTCGAGCTCGTCCGCCCGCGCGTGATCGTCGCGCTCGGGCGATCGGCCTCGGAGGGGCTCGGTGTGACCGAGCCTGGCGCGCGCGGTTGGCGCGGGCGCTGGGGGACGTGGGAAGGCGTCCCGGTGATGTCGACCTTCCACCCGGCGTACCTGCTCCGGAGCCCCGAGCAGAAGCGACCCGTGTGGGAGGACCTCCAGGCGGTGGTCGCGCGGCTCGGCCGGACTCTGCCCGCGAAGCAGCGACGGTGAGATGCGGACGTCTCCTCGTTCGTCCGGCCTCCTCTGGGTCCTGGGCCTAGCGTGTGGAGCGTGCGGAGAGCCCGCCGCCCCGATCCCGCGCGAAGTTGTGGCGGAGCCCGCCCCGCCCGAGGTCCCGAGCTCCATGCCGATCGATCTCGCAGGATTCGCCGGCGGGCCGGTGGTGCGCCTCGGTCGCCTCGCGCTCAAGGACGGAGAGCGTCGGCGCGTCCCCGCGGATCCCTGCACGGAGGTCTTCGTACACGTCGAGTCTGGGCGCCTCGACGACGCAGACGAGGGCGACACGCTCTTCGGCCGGGCGCCCTTCGAGATCCTGGCGCGGGCCGAAACACGCGTCGTCGTCGCCGCAGCCCGCGAGGTGAACCGTCCTTTCGGGGCGCCCTGTCCGACACGCGCGGTCGACGCCCCCGCACGCCGTGTCCTCGCGGAGGGCGTGCCGCGGCTGCCCTTCGCGGGCGGCAAGCTGCACGTGCGCATCTTCGCCGACGAGAGCGCGGGCGCGCGCCACGGAGCGTTCTCGCTCCTCGACGGCGACGACGATCTCCCCGTGCCCCCGCACGTTCACGACGCGAGTGTGGAGACGCTCTACGTCGTCGAAGGCGACGGAACGATGCTCCTCGGCGAGACGGAGAGCCCGCTCTCGCCCGAGCGCGTCATCGACGTACCCGCGGGCGTGCGTCACGGGTACGAGCCTGGTACCACGCGCCTCGTCGCCTACCAGGTGTACGCCCCACCGGGCCCCGAGCAGCGCTTCCGCCAACCCCCGACGCCCCCGGCGTTTCAGCCGCCGGCCGATCGCTCCCCATGAACCTCACGCTCCCCTCGCTGCACGCCGACATCGTCGAGCTCGTCCGCCGCTTCGCGGCGAGCGAGCTCAGCCCTCGCGCGGGGGCGATCGACGAAGGGGCGCTCGAGCCTGGCGTCGTACGGGGCTTCGCGGAGCTGGACCTCTGGGGTCTGACGTTGCCCGAGGGGCGAGGGGGGGCGGGGCTCGACGCGCTCGCGTTCGGGCTCGTGGTCGAGGCGCTCGCGGCGGCTTCGCCCTCGTTCGCGTGGCGCTACGCCGCGCACGCGGGGCCGGCGTGCGCGGCGTTGGGGCAGACCTCGCACGACCTCTCGCGGGTCACGGCGGGCGAGCTCGCGAGCTTCGCGCTGGCCGATTCGTGGGCGCCCGCGCCGGAGAGCTTCTTCGTGCGCGGCGAGGCGGGGGCGTGCGAGGTCTTCGCGGCGGACGAGATCGCGGTCGACCCCGTGTCGACGATGGGGCTTCGCGGCGCCGGGCTCGCGCGAATCGCGACGCGCGGCGCGGGCGTCGCGGCGGGAGACGTCACGGCGTGGCTCGACCTCGCGGCGGCCGCGACCATGGTGGGGGCGGCCACGGGCGCGACGCAGGCGGCCGCCGACTACGTGAAGGAGCGGAAGCAATTCGGCCAGCCGCTCGCGTCTTTCCAGGCCGTCGCGTTCGCGATCGCCGACGCCCGAGTGGGGCTCGAGGCGGCGAGCCTCTTGGTGAGACGGGCCTCGGTCGCGCTCGACGCGGGCGACCCAAACGAAGCGAGCGTCGCGCGACGCTTCGCCGCCCGCGCGGCGTCGTCGGCGACGAGCAGCGCCCTGCAGCTCCACGGCGGGTACGGTTACACGAAGGAGTACCCGGTCGAGCGGCAGCTGCGCGCGGTGCGGATGTTGGCGGCCGACGGAGAGCGGAGCACGGGAGCGATCGCCGCGCGCGCGTTCGGGTGAGGCGGCTTCGTTTGGCGGGGGTCTCCCGTCGTGGGGCGTCTCCTTGCCTGGGTTGCGTCGGTCAGCGCCCGATCCGGAGGATCTCCGCGCGGATCGGGATGACACCCGCGCGGATCATGTCGAGCGCCTCCGCCGCGGCGCGGCTCAGGTCGAGGATGCGAGAGTGATCACGGAAGGGGCCGCGATCGTTGACGCGCACGGTCACGCTGGCGACGCTCTGGCCCGCGCCGTCGAGGCGGTGCACGCGGACGAGGCTGCCGAAAGGGAGATCCCGGCTCGCGGCGGTGAGCGCGCGCGGATCGTAGGGTTCGCCGCTAGCCGTCGAGCGACCAGCGAGCCGGTCCGAATAATAGCTCGCGCGACCCTCGCGGATCTCGATCGGCGCCTCGGGGCGTTCCGGCTCCGGGCTCGCGGGGCGCTCACCTCCGGCGGTGGTGGCTGCCGCGGTGTGAGGGCGGGTGGCGGGTGAGGGGTGGCGGGAGCTGGCGCAGCTCGCGACGAACGCACCGACGAGGACGAAGACGACGCTGGTGCGCAGGCCGCGGCGGCCAGGGCCGTCGTTCGCGCTGTCGGTCAAGCGTCCTCCCATCGCGACGGTGTGGCCCCGTCGCTCGGCCTCGCGACGCACCGCGCTCGCGTCGTGCCGGTGGGCTTTGCGCCGCGCTGCGCCGCTCGCGTCGTGCCGGTGGGCTTCGCGCCGCGCTGCGCCGCTCGCGTCGTGCCGGTTGGCTTCGCGCCGCGCTGCGCCGCTTGGGTCGTTCCGGTTGGCTTCGCGCCGCGCTGCGCCGCTTGGGTCGTGCCGGTGGCCCTGCCCGCGGCTCGCGTCGATCCGGTGGGCGTCGCGCCCGCCAAACCCGTCGAACCGGTGGGCCTCGCGCCCGCCGAACCGGTGGGCCTTCCGCGCACAGCGCTCACTCCGCGGGCCTCCCGTGGCCGGGCACGAGCAGCGTGGCGCGATACGCCTCGTAGACGAATCGGTCGCTGTGCTCTTCGTTGTGGCAGCTGGTGCAGACGTGCGCGGGGGTGTCGCGCGCGAGCGAATTCTCGCGGGGATCGATCAGGTGGTCGCTGCCGGGCCCGTGACACGACTCGCACCCGACGTGCCGGAGCGCGCCCGCGTCGCCGAGCTGCGTCACGCTGGCGCCGCCCGGCCGCTCGTAACCCGTCACGTGGCAGCCCACGCAATCGAGATGAAACTCTTTGCGCCGGGTCGTCAAGGTGTCGTACGCGCGACCGTGCGGGTGCTGCTCCCACCACTGGTACGCGAGCGTGTGGCACGACTGACAACGCGTGGAGCCCACGAAGGTCGGCGCGCCCTCGTCGGCGGGTGGTGGCGCGCGGTCGGCGAGGGCGACGCGGTTGTGATCGTTGATGCGGCGGTCGAGCGCGTCGAGGCGGGCGCGCACCCCCGGATCTCGTGCGGCGTCTGGGTCGAGCGGCTCCCATCGGGCCGCGAAGGCCCGCCCCTCCGCTGGCAACGCGGGGGCCCGCAGACGCGCGAGCGCATCACGCATCTCCTGCAGGCGCGCGCGCTGGGGTGCGAGCTCGGCCTCGCTTCGGCCCGCCGCGCTCCACTCGCCCAGGCGGGCCTCGAGCGTGCCCATCTCGGCGCGGTGTGACTCGCGCTCGGTCTCGACGCTCCACCGCGAGACATCCGTCCACGGGCCGCTGGCGGCGGGTCGGTAGAGATCGAGCACGAGCAGCCCTTGGCCGTGGCGGCCGCCGTGCAGCACCCAGCCGCTCCCCGCCTCGGAGGGGGGCATCGCGTCGACACGCGAGAGCCCGCCGAGCACGACGAAATCGATGCCATCGGTCGACGCGACGTCTCGGGCGAGCCGACGGTCTCCGACGACGAGCGCGAGGCGGAGGCTCGGGTCGGGCGTGTCCGCTTCGAGCGCGTCGCGGAGGCGAGCGCGGGGGTCGTCCGAGAGGGTGGCGGAGAGTCCGAGCAGGTCGATGAGCGATTCGCCGCGTGTGACCCGGTGGACCCCGACAAGAGCGGGAGGGCCGTCGACGGGGCCTTCCTGCGGGGGCGCCGGAGCGGTGTCCGGGGCGCGCTGGGCAGGGAGGTCGGCGCCGAGGACGGGGGTCGCGAAGCGGGCTTCTTGGCGGAGCGCGAAGAAGACCTCGGGGCCGTCGCGCAGGTCGGTCGGGCCTGGGACGGCGGCGACGAGCCCGAGCTCGTCGAGGATCGCAGCGAGCGTCTCCGCGCGCCACCGCTCTTGGGTCGCGGCGTCCGCGCCGTGGGCGGCGGGGCCAAGCAAGAGATCGCCGGCCGCGACGAAGATGGTGGGGGCCTCGGTGGAGAGCGCGCGAAGACGCGCGGCCATCCGATCGACGCCGCCGAGCGGGCGGCTCGTGCAGCCGCAGGGCTCGAGGTAGCCCTCGAGGTCGGTGAGCGCGACGACGCGGAGGTCGGGCGTGGGGAGGGTGGGCTCGGCGGGAGGCTCGGGGGGCGGGGCGCTCTTGTCGCCGCACGCCATCGCGAGCACGAGGACGGCGAGCATCGGGCGCGTGGACATGGGTGCCTGCATAGCGTTCGTGGTCGTCGGATGCCAAATGGCCAGTCGCGCCCCCCTGCATCAGCGCTCCTCGAACGCGGACGCCCTTGGGCGAGGGCGGGGGCGGGGCGGGCACGGTCGGCGAGCTCTTGCACGCCGATGGTAGAGGTTGCTAGGTTCCGCGCCGCTCGGCGCCCTGGGGCGGTTTCCCCTACCGCTCTCGTGAGGCCGCCCCATGAAGGACTTCCATGGCTGACTCGCCCGAATTCGCCCCCGGTCTCGCGGGGATCCCCGCTGCCCGATCCAGCGTCTGCCTCATCAACGGCGCCGCCGGCAAGCTGCAATATCGGGGCTATCCGGTCGAGCAGCTCGCGGAGCACTGCAACTACGAAGAGGTCACGTACCTCTTGCTTTTCGGCAGCCTCCCAACGCGTGATCAGCTTGCGGCGTTCACCGCCGAGCTCGCGGCGGAGCGGCACCTCAAGTTCCGCATCATCGACGTGCTCAAGCAGCTCCCGGAGAGCGGGCACCCGATGGACGCGCTCACCGCGGCGGTCGCCGTCATGGGCATGTTCTACGCCGAGGGCGACCACGTTGCGGATCCGGCGTTCCGACGCCTCTGCGCGGTGCGCCTCGTGGCCAAGCTGCCCACCGTGGTCGCGGCGTGGCACCGCATCCGCCGTGGCGACAACCCGATCGAGCCTCGCTCGGACCTGGGCCATGCCGCGAACTTCCTCTACATGCTCGAGGGCGAGGAGCCGGACGAGCTCGCCGCGCGCATCATGGACGCCGCCCTCGTGCTTCACGCCGAGCACTCCATGAACGCTTCGACCTTCACTTGCCGCGTCACCGCCTCGACGCTCGCCGACCCCTACGCTTCGGTCGCGTCTGCGATCGGCTCGCTCGCGGGGCCCCTCCACGGCGGCGCGAACGAAGTCGTGCTCGAGATGCTCCGCACCATCCCGGACTCGACGCCGGAGACCGTCCGCGTGTGGGCCGAGAACAAGCTCGCCCGCAAGGAAAAGATCATGGGGTTCGGGCACCGCGTCTACAAGGTCAAGGATCCGCGCGCGGACATCCTGCAGACACTCGCCACCCAGCTCTTCGACAAACTCGGCTCGACGCCCATCTACGCGACCGCGATCGAGCTCGAGAAGCAGATGAAGGAGCTCGTGGGCCACAAGGGCATCGCGCCCAACGTCGACTTCTACTCTGGCATCGTCTACGAGAAGCTCGGCCTCGACACCGACAACTTCACGCCCGTCTTCGCCATCAGCCGTGTCGCGGGTTGGCTCGCCCACCTGCTCGAGCAGCTCGAAGACAACCGCATCTACCGTCCCTCGCAGATCTGGACGGGAACGGCAGATCGGACCGTCCCCACCATCGACGAGCGCTGACCCGTCGCACGGCGGAACGATGGGGCGAACCGAGCCTTTGGAACCGCGCCCTGGGCAAACCAAAGGACGCCCGCACTGAGCGACCCAGGAGCCCACTGAGCGACCCAGGAGCCGGCCGAGCCGCGGAGCCGGGGCCTTCCGGAGCCGGCGAACCGAAGGACGGAGCGGACGGAGCCGGCGAACCGAAGGACGGCCTTGCGCGCGGCGAGGCGGAGCCGGCGAGGCGGAGCCGGCGAGGCGGAGCCGGCGAACCGAGGCGAGGCGGAGCCGGCGAACCGCGGAGCCGGCGAACCGACGGAGCCGGCGAACCGAAGGACGGCCTCGAGCGCGCGTAGCGCGCGGTTAGCGCGAGGTTCAGTCGGAGCGGATGGTTCTCGCTCTGCGGTTCGCGCGGGTCGGCTCGGGCGCGGGCGTCGCGTTCGGTCGCGGCGGGTCGCGTCGGGCGACGGACGCACTTCGGCCTCGGCGTGGCCGGGGTGGGTCACGCGAGGCTCGGGGCGCAGTGGGGCCTTCCGGCGCTGGGGCATCCGGTGGGCTCCGTTGGAGTGGGTCGGGCGTTAGGTGGCGACGGGGAAGCCGAAGACCTTGGCCCAGCGGTAGGTGCCGGGAGGGAAGACGACTTCGTCGCCTTTCTTGAAGTTGGCGACGGCTTCGGCGTGGAGGGCCCAGAACTCGCGGAGGCGGTCGATGGCCTGCTCGCGCGCGGCCTTCTGGCCTCGGCCGGCCTTGATGCGGGGC
>JAHBWH010000052.1 GCA_019637115.1 Myxococcales bacterium
CGGGGCCGGGGCCGTGTCCGGGGCCGTGTCCGGGGCCGTGTCCGGGGCCGTGTCCGGGGCCGTGTCCGGGGCCGTGTCCGGGGCCGTGTCCGGGGCGGGCCGAGTCCGGGGGCCGAGTCAGTGCCGAGGGCTGAGGCCGTGTCCGGGGCCGGCCGTTGGGTGGCGAAGCGAACGCCCGTCGCCCGTCGTGAGCTTCCACGTTGACGTGGCGGCGGGTCGGTCCGCAGATTGCCGTCGATGTTCGAGTCGCTCCCCAAGTCGGTCTCGGTCTACGAGGTCTCTCCCCGCGACGGCTTACAGAACGAAGCCGCCCAGGTCGCGACGCACGCCAAGGTGCGCCTGATCGAGGCGCTCGTGGCGGCCGGCCTCGAGCGCATCGAGGTCACGAGCTTCGTCTCGCCGCGCTGGGTTCCGCAGATGGCGGACGGTACCGAGGTTTGCCGGATGCTCGAGCGGCACGAGGGCGTGACTTACTCCGCGCTCGTGCCGAACGCGCGCGGCCTCGAGCGCGCTGCGGAGGCGGGCATCGACGAGGTCGCGGTCTTCTTGAGCGCCTCGGAGACGCACAACCGCAAGAACGTGAACAAGACCATCGCGCAGACGCTGAAGGCCTTCGAGCCCGTCATCTCCCCAGCCGTGGCGCGCGGGATGAAAGTGCGCGGATACGTCTCGACCCTCTGGGGGTGTCCCTACGAGGGCGAGGTCGACCCCGCGCGCGGGCTCGCGATCGCCGAGCAGCTCGTGGAGGCCGGCTGCTACCAGGTATCGCTCGGGGACACCATCGGCGTGGGCACCCCGGTGCAGACCGGTCGCATCCTCGAGCTCTTCCTGCGGCGGTTTCGGCCCGAGCAGATCGCGCTCCACCTGCACGACACGCGCGGCACCGCGCTGGCCAACGTCCTCGTCGGCCTCCAGCTCGGCGTCACGACCTTCGACGCCTCGGTCGGCGGCCTCGGCGGCTGCCCCTACGCGCCGGGCGCGGCGGGCAACCTCGCCACGGAGGACCTCGTCTACGCGCTGCAAGGGATGGGGATCGAGACGGGCATCGATCTCGAGCGGCTCTGGCAAGCCGGGCAGGTCGCCGAGGCGGTCGTAGGCCGCGAGCTGCCAGGCAAGGTCCACCAGGCGGGCGTGCGTAGCCTCGCGGGCTGAGGTTCCGCGGACCGGGCTCGAGGCGTTCGCGGGCGCGCCGCGGTTGGGGTTGGTAGGCAGCCGCACCTTCCGGGTCCGGGGCCGCGACGGGGACCGGGACCGCGGCCGCGGTTGGGTTCGCCGTCGTACCCGCAAGCGAAGCGTTCCCGTGGCGTGTCGTGTTGGGGTCCCGGCGCGCGCGTACCCGTGGGCGAGGCGTTCGCGTGACTCGTCGTGATTGGGGATGGTTGGCAGCCACACCTTCCGGGGCCGGGGCCGCGACGGGGACCGGGACCGCGGCCGCGGTGGGGTTCCAACGCTGTCGTACCCGCGGGTGACGCGTTCGCGTGGCGTGTCGCGGTCGCGGTTCCGATGGTGTCGTGCCCGGAGGTGGCGGCGTTGGCGTGGCTCGTCGTGGTTGGGGTTGGATGGCAGCCGCACCTTCCGGGGCCGGGGCCGCGACGGGGACCGGGACCGCGGCCGCGGTGGGGTTCCGACGCTGTCGAACCCGCGCATGCCCGCGAGCAATGATGGCCGCGCTCTCGTCTCGGTGCGCGGCGAGACTGCACGCAGCCGGTGGTCCAACGCTCGCGGCGTGCGCAACGTGCGCCGCACCGCCCGCGCTCAGCGGCGGCCCGCGAGCCGGTAGGCCATCGCGCAGACGCGGTCGACGAGCGCGAGCGCCGCGTCCGCGCGCGCCGCGTCGACGAAGCGCAGGTCCCGCACGATGCGCAGCGCCGCTTGCGTCTCGTACGCCGAGCCGAGCGCGACCGCGAAGTGCGACCGACGCCGACCGTCGTCGCGCGCGTACCCGCGCGCCTCGCTGAGGTTCAGCACGACGCTCATCGCCGCGCGCCGCAGCTGGTCCGCCAGCGCGCGGTCCCTCGACGCGAGCCGCGGCAGCAGCGGTCCGAGAAGTGCGACCAGCTCATGGGAGACTTCGAGGGCGTGGAGGGGGTGACGGGGCGTGGTCATGCCCCACCACGCGAAAGAGGCGTGACAGCCGGAGAGCAGACGAAGCGAGCAAATCAGCCGGCTGGCGCGACTCTTTCGCCCCCCGGGCTGACCACGCCCCGGCACCCCCGGAGCGCCCGGCGTCTCAACCCCAGCGACCCCTCTTCGCCGAGCCAGCCCCACCTCTCGACCCCGACCACCCACCTCAACGACCACGGAGAAAGCGCGTAAGTCCATCCCGCCGCACGAGCACCCACCGCGCACCCCGCCACCACGACAGCCCACCATCGCCAGGTACGACTGCGACGGAACCCCAAACGACCACACGCCACGCGAACGCCGCGCCCGCGGGTACGACAGCGTTGGAACCCCACCGCGGCCGCGGTCCCGGCCCCCGTCGCGGCCCCGGCCCCGGAAGGTGCGACCGCCATCCAACCCCCAACCACGACGAGCAACGCGAACGTCGCCACCACCGGGTACGACAGCGATAGAGCCCCCACCACACCCCACGCGAACGCCGGACCCACGGGTATGACCGCGTCGGAACCCAACCGCGGCCGCGGTCCCGGTCCCCGTCGCGGCCCCGGCCCCGGAAGGTGCGACCGCCATCCAACCCCAACCACGACGAGCAACGCGAACGTCGCAACCACCGGGTACGACAGCGTCGGAACCCAACCGCAGCCGCGGTCCCGGTCCCCGTCGCGGCCCCGGAAGGTGCGACCGCCCCCCAACCTCAACCACCACACGCCACGCGAGCGACGCCACCACCCGGAACCCCAACCACGACACGACGCGCGAACGCCCCACCCACGGGGACGACAGACGGATTCCATCCCCCGACCGCACAAGGCGCACCCGCACGTTCGACAGCGCGAAGCTGCCTCCAGCCCGGTAGGGGCGCCCGCCAACTTGCGATCGCCCCGCCAAACCCGTACGCCCCGGCCGTGCATCCCGCACGCCCGCGCGCCCCACTCCAGCCCTGTCCCGCCTGCGGTCGTCCGACTGACTCGCTGCGGGCCGCGCGCGTGCTCATGCTCGACGACGGGCCGCGTTACCTCTGCAGCGCCGCGTGTGGTGACGCCTTCCGCCGCGGGCACCGCCCGCACGAGTCGAAGCCGCCGCCGCCGGCGCGCGTCCGCAGCGTGCCCGAGCGCGTGCGCGACGCCACGCGCCCGAGCATCGACCTCTCGGCGATCTCCGCCGAGAGCTCGGCCATCGGCCGCCTCGTCGCGGCAACCCCCCCGACCCCCTTCCCGGCTCTCGGCCTCGGCGCGGCGGCCCTCGCGTTCGTGCTCGCGACGCTGGGTGCGGCCCTCCCCGCCGCCGTCGCGAGCGTCGGCATGACCGCCGTGGCGGCGGGCCTCGCGCTGGCGCAGGGTCGCTCGATTCGCCGCGAGGTGGGCGTCATCCCGTGGCTCGTCGGTCCCCTCGGCGCAGTCCTCGCGGCCATCGCCGGGCTCGCCGCCCGCCTCGACGACCCTGCGCGGTGGTTGCCGCTCGCGGGCGGCGCCGTCGCCGCCGCCGCGATGCTCGTCCGCTCGTGGCTCGACGCGCGCGCGAACGAGCCCGTCGCCGCGCTCGTCGCCCGGTTGCTGGCTCCCCTCCCGAGGCGGCTGCGCGTGCCGGCCGAGGTGGCCGAGGGCGACGTCCGCTACGAGGAGGTCCCCGCGTCGCGCGTCCGCACCGGCGAGGAGATCCTGGTCGTCGAGGGCGAGGTGGTCGGCGTCGACGCGCTGGTCGACGGCGGGGAGGCGTGGATCCTCCCGCACGCGGGCGCACAGGCCCCCATCCGTCGGCGCCCTGGCGACCCCGTGCTCGCGGGCGCGCGCATCACGGAGGGCGCCCTCCGCCTCCTCGTCACGCGCGTCGGCGCTGAGCGCGCGCTCGCGCGGGTCGGCCGCTTTGGAGCCGCGAGCCCCGCGCGCATCGTCCGAATCGCCGCCCGCATCGTCCGATGGGGCGGCGTCCTCGCGCTCGTGGCCTCCGCGAGCGGGCTCGCCCTCGCGGGCGATCCAGGCGTCGCAGGGAGCCTCTCCGCAGCCGCCGCGGTCCTCATCGCCGCGCCGCTGCTCAGCGCGCGCCGAGCCGCCGAGGCGCCGCTCGTCGCCGCGGCGGCGGCAGGCGCGTCGCGCGGGATCGTCTACCGCGACGGCCGCGCGCTGGAAGACGCCGGTCGCGTCGGCACGGTCGCCATCGCGACCTCCGGGACGGTCACGGAAGGACGCCCCGAGCTCATCGAGGTCCACGTCCTCGGCGGCGGGGACGAGGACGCGCTCGTCGCCGACGCGGCCGCCGCGGAGGCGGCCGTCGAGGCCCACCCCATCGGCGGCGCGATCCGGCGCTACGCCAAGCAGCATCGCCTCGCGGTCGGCGCGGTGCGCCGCGCGCAGCTCGAGCCCGGGCGCGGCGTGACGGCGACGACGAGCCGAGGTGACGCGCTCGTGCTCGGCAACCGCCAGCTCCTGCTCGACCACGGCGTGAGCATCGCGGTCGCCGACGCCGAGGCGACGCGCGCCGAGGACCGCGGCATGACCGCGCTCTTCCTCGGGCTCGCCGGCCGCGTCCGCGCCGTGCTCGTGTTGCGCGACGAGGTGCGCGTCGGCTCGCGCGCGGCGGTGCAGCGCTTCTTCGATCAGCGCCTCGTCGTCGTGCTGATGAGCGGGGACCATCGCGGCACCGCCGAGGCCATCGGCCGGCAGCTCGACGTCGCGCTCGTGAAGGCGGAGCTCCCCCCCGACGAGCGGGGCGAGGAGGTGAAGCGGCTCGCGGTCGCGAGCGGCGTGGTGGCCGCCATCGGCCGCTTGGGCGATGACGACGCGATCCTGCGCGCCGCAGATCTGCCGGTGGTGCTGGACGCGGCCGGCAGCCCGCAGGTGGACCGAGGGGTCACGCTCGCCACCGACGACCTGCGCGACGCCGCCGCCGCGCTGTGGATCGCCCAAGCGGCGCGCGCGGAGTCGCTGCGCGGCGTCTTCCTGGCGGTCGGGCTCGGCGCGCCCGCGCTCTTCGGGGCCGCGTTCGGCTGGATCCCGCCCGCCGCCGCCGCCCTCGTCGCCGTCACCCTCGACGCGATCGTGCTCCCGGCGGGGATGCGGCTCCTCCGCCGCATCGAGCTGCGCGTCCCAACGCGCTGAGCCTCGTCGGGCCTCGGACACGCTCTCGGACACGCTCTCGGACACGCTCTCTCGGACACGCTCTCGGACACGCTCTCGGAACGGCGCGGAGACGCTCTCCCGAGGCGGGACGACTGTCAGGGAGACGATGGCGAGGTTGCTGCTACCTTCCGCCCGCCATGGCCCGAGACGAACGCCGAGACGGAGACACCCCCGACCCCCGAGCCACCCCGCAAGCGACGTGGGGTGGCCGCTTCGAAGAGCCCCTCGACGCCGTCGCGCTGCGCTACAGCGCGTCGGTCGATGTGGACAAGCGCCTCGCGCCCGAGGACATCCGCGGCTCGCTCGCGCACGTGCGCATGCTCGCGTCCCGCGGCGTGGTGAGCGAGGCCGAGGCCGACACGATCGCAAAGGGCCTCGAGACCATCGCGGTCGAGGTCGCCGAGGGCTCGTTCGTCTGGGACGCCGCCCGCGAGGACGTCCACATGAACATCGAGGCGACGCTCACCGAGCGCGTCGGCCCTGTCGGCGGCAAGCTCCACACCGCGCGCAGCCGCAACGATCAGGTCGCGACCGACATGCGCCTGTGGACCCGCGAAGCCTGCCGCGCCACGGCGGCGCGCATCGACCGCTTCCTCGCGGTGCTCGCCGTCCGGGCCGCGAACACCGTGGACGTGCTCCTCCCCGGGTACACGCACCTCCAGCGCGCGCAGCCCGTCCGGCTCGCCCACCACCTCTTGGCGTGGGCCGAGATGCTCGACCGCGACCGCGGCCGGCTGCTCGACGCCGCGCGCCGGATGAACGAGTCCCCGCTCGGCTGCGCCGCCCTCGCGAGCACGACCTTCCCGCTCGACCGCGAGATGAGCGCGCGCGCCCTCGGCTTCGACCGCCCCATGCGCAACAGCCTGGACGCGGTCGGCGACCGTGACTTCCTCGTCGAGGCCGTGGCCGCCCTGGCCAACTGCGCCGTGCACCTCTCGCGCATCAGCGAGGAACTCGTGCTGTGGTCGACCCAGGAGTTCGGCTTCGTGACGATGAGCGACGCCTACACCACGGGCTCGTCGATCATGCCCCAGAAGAAGAACCCCGACATGGCAGAGCTCGCGCGCGGCAAGACGGGTCGCGTCGTCGGCGACCTCGTGAACCTCTTGGTGATGCTCAAGGGGCTGCCGCTCGCCTACAACCGCGACATGCAGGAGGACAAGGCGCCCGTCTTCGACGCCTTCGACACCGTCGACGACACGCTCGACGTGCTCCGCGGGGCCCTCGCGACCGCGCGCTTCGACGCCGCGCGCATGCGCGCCGCGCTCCGTGACGGCTTCGCCGACGCGACCGAGGTCGCCGACTGGCTCGCCGCGCGCGGCGTGCCCTTCCGCGAGGCCCACCACGTCACCGGACGGCTCGTCGGTCGGTGCGTCGCCGAGGGCAAGGTCCTCTCGGAGCTGCCGCTCGACGCCTTCCGCGCCGAGCACGAGGCGTTCGACGAGTCGATCTACGCCGCGCTCGATCTCGAGACGGCCGTCGAGCGCCGCGACCTGCCCGGCGGCCCCGCGAAGGCCCGCGTCCGCGCCGCGATCGCCGAGCTGCGCGAGCGGCTCGACGCGCGGGGCGTGGACACCGACGCCGTCGCCGCGGCCGACGGCGCCTCCTCCGAAGGGGGCGCGTGATGGGTGACGATCGCCGCGTCACCGCGCA
This sequence comes from Myxococcales bacterium, assembly GCA_019637115.1. GTDB lineage: Bacteria > Myxococcota_A > Polyangia > Polyangiales > Houyiibacteriaceae > JACKEH01. The sequence continues at coordinate 6,894 of JAHBWH010000052.1, forward strand.
GGGCGAGCCGCCCCCGAGCGACGTGTTCCGCGCGCGCGACGGCGTGCTCCACGCCGAGGGCGTCGACCTCCGCGCGATCGCGCGCGAGGTCGGCAGCCCGACGTGGGTCTACTCCGCCGCGCGCGTCGACGCGGCGTACCGCGCGATCGAGCGCGCGATGCGCGCGATCACCGACCGCGACGTGCTCATCGCCTACGCCGTGAAGGCGAACGGCAACCTGGCGGTGCTCCGGCGCCTCGCCGCGCTCGGCTGCGGCGCCGACATCGTCAGCGGTGGCGAGCTGCTGCGCGCGCGCGCGGCTGGCATCCCCCCCGAGCGCATCGTCTTCAGCGGCGTCGGCAAGCGCCGCGAAGAGCTCGCGCTCGCGCTCACCGAGGGCATCCGCGCGATCCACGTCGAGAGCGAGCCCGAGCTCCGCGTGCTCGGTGAGGAGGCGACGCGCCTCGGCGTCGAGGCGCCGGTCGTGCTGCGCGTGAACCCCAACGTCGACGCGGGGACGCACCCCTACATCGCGACCGGCCTGCACGACACGAAATTCGGGCTCGAGGTCGACGCGGCGCGGGCGCTCGTGCCCGGGATCGTGCGGCACCCGCACCTCGCCCTGCACGGGCTGAGCTGCCACATCGGCTCGCAGCTCGACTCGCCAGCGCCGCTCGAAGAAGCGGTCACCTTGCTGGGCCGCTTCGCGGGCGAGTGCCGCGCGCTCGGGGCGCCGCTCGCGAGCCTCGACGTCGGCGGCGGGTGGCCGCTCGCGTACGGCCACGAGGACGCGCCCTACCCGCCCGCCGAGGCCTTCGCCGCGGCGATCCGCCGAGGCCTCGAGGCGAGCGGCACCACGGACCTCGATCTGGTGACCGAGCCGGGGCGCGCGCTCGTGGGCGACGCCGCCGTGCTCCTCGCGCGCGTCATCTACGTGAAGCACCAGGGCGGCCGGCGCTTCGTCATCGTCGACGCAGGCATCAGCGAGCTCATCCGCCCCGCGCTCTACGGCGCGTTCCACGCGATCGCGCCCGTGGAGCCGCACGCCGGCGAGCGCACGCCCGCCGACGTCGTCGGCCCGATCTGCGAGAGCGGCGACTTCTTCGCGCACGAGCGGCTCTTGCCACCGCTCGCCGAAGGGGATCTGATCGCGCTCTTCGGTGCGGGGGCGTACGGCCGCGAGATGTCGAGCACCTACAACGCGCGGCCGCTCGCGGCCGAGGTGATGGTCGAAGGGGACGCATGGCGCGTCGTGCGCCGACGTCAGACGGTCGAGGAGCTCTGGGCGCTGGAGCAGGGCGGAAGAACGCCGTAGGTGCGCTGCCCGATCGCGGGTGAGCAGAGCGTCCAGCGCGGCTCGGCGCACCCGTGACCGTCCTCGCGAGGAAGCGAGGAAGGCGGGAGCTGTACTCAGCTTCCCATGAGGGGCTGTCGCCAGGTCGCCAGCCCCTCCCCCACGGGGCGTGAAGCCCCGCGGGGCCCCCTCCCACGAGCCTTCGCTCGCTCCGGTCGCTGCGCGCTTGCCAACAACGGCTGAGCTCCTTTTCGGGTGGCTGGGGAGTTCGACCGCTCGTAGCCCGCGCGCAAAGGACGAGCCGCCGGCTCAGAACGACAGGCGCATCGAGTTCCCGTTGCGGAGGTCCACCCGGACGAGCGACTTGCCTTCGTGCACCAAGATCGGATCGTTCGTCGCGGGGTCGAGCCAGAAGCCGCCGAGGTTCTGGTAGCCCCCCTCGAGCACGCCCCCGAGGCAGGTGTCGCGCCACGGCACCTCCGCGTTGCTCGAGCGGCAGTACGCCTCCGTGCGGTTGCCCGTCGCGAGGTCGATCGCGGTCATCCCTCGGTAGCTCTGGATGCCCGTCGCCCACATGATCTGGCGCGCCTCGTCCCACGCGAGCCAGCGCTGACCGATGCCGCCGAAGTTCGTCGGCCCGTCGCCGAGCAGCCCGTATGAGGTCGACGCGCTGCTCATCCGGAACCGGTTCCCGGTCGCGAGATCGATCCGGAAGAGCGCCTTGTACACGTCGTTCAAGACGTAGAGCTGCCCCTCGCGCAGCACGAAGCCGGCGTAGAAGCCACGATCGAGATCGTAGCCCCCACCGATCGACTGCCCGGCGTGGGCGTTGAGCGCGCCAGCGCCCGAGCGCGTGACGAAGTCGCAGCGGGATCCGTCGGCCGCGACGCGCACGATCCCCACGCCCTCCGAGTAGGGGCCGGCGCCACGGAAACCGAGGAAGAACTCCCCGCTCGGGCCGACGCCAAAGACGCGCTCGTGGTAGCTCACCGAGACGCGCGCCGGATCGCCGCTCGCGCACTGCCCGAAGCTCGAGTCCCGGCCCCGCCAGACGCGCGTTCGGGCGCCAGTCGTCGGGTTTACGCGGAAGATCTCGAGGTCGGCTGCCATGACGGGCGCGCTGAGGGCGTAGAGGTTCCCGTCGGGGCCGCGCGCGACGTCGAGCACGCGCTGCATCGAGGGCCCCGTCCCGGTCTCCTGGAGGCCCGCCGAGGGATCGAGGTATCCCCCCGAGACGATGCGTCGGTTCCCCGTGTCGAGGTGCACCGCCATCACGAGGCCACGGTTCGGATGGGACGCACTCGACCAGCTCACGCCGACGAAGAGCTCGCGACCGACGACGACGCCGCCGTTCAGGCTCGACTGCGGCAGGCTGCGGACGTCGGGCCCGGCGCCGAGCCGCGTGGCGGGCGGCACGTAGATGAGCCCCACGCAGCGATCGACGATGCCGGAGCTCGGCGCGCGGTTGACGAAGCAGCGGCAGTCCGCGGGCAGCTCCGTCTGCAGCTCGATGTCCTGCACGAGCGGGCAAGAGTCCTGCCAATGCGGGCTCGCGCGGTCCGCGACCGAGCTCCGGCACTCGGGCGGCCCCCCGATCGTGTTGCAGGTCACGCGACCGGGGCACGCCTCGGCCACCTCGGACGGCGCGCCGCAGCTGTCGAGCCAGTAGAGGTCCCCCTGGTAGCAGCCCTGCGAAGCGCGCTGGGTGCAGCTCGGCTCGGAGCCGGACGGCGGCGCGACGCACGCCGCGCTCGCGCCGAGCTCGAGGCATGGCGCCGTCGCGGGGCAGGTGACCCGAAGCGCGAGACGGTTGCCGCAGGAGTCGTAGTCGTAGACGTCGCCGCCCGAGCAGCCGAGGCGCGCCCCCGGGGCGCACACGCAGCTCGCGCTGCTCCCCGACGCCACGCACACCTGCCCGGCCTCGCAGTCGGTCACGAGCTCGCTCGACCCACCGCGAGCGTCGCAGCGACGCACCGAACCCGCCTCGCAGAAGGCGGAGCCCGCGACACAGACACGCGGCGCGCAGACACCATCGGCGCAATGTTCGTTCGCGCCGCACTCGCTGGCGCCGAGGCAGGGGGTCGCCATCGAGACGTTGAGGCACGCCGGACCGTCGGCGCCGTCGACGCAAACCTCGGGGAAGCTGCACGCCCGCACGAAGCTCCCGCGGTTGCCGCACGAGTCGAAGCGATGGATCGAGCTGCCCGAGCAACCGAGCGAGAACGAGGGCTCGCAGAGGCAAGCCGCGGCGCCGCGCGCGGTGGAGCAGATCTGCCCTCCGGTGCAGTCTTCTTGCGCGACCCACGCGAGGCCCCGCGCGTTGCAGCGCTCGACCGAGCTGCCGGCGCAGCGAGTCGCCCCCGGCGCGCAGAGGCGCGGCGCGCACACGCCGCCTTCGCAGACGCTGCCGCTCCCACATTGGCTGTCGCTCGAGCACGAGGTGCGCATCGCGCACGTCGCCGTGTCCGCGGTGGCGGTGCACACGAGCGGCGCCGCGCAGCTCTGCACGAGCGCGCCCCGCGCCCCGCACGAGTCGAAGTGGTAGACGTTGTCGCCCGAGCAGCCGACGCTCGCGTTCGCCCGGCACTCGCAGCGCGCCGTGCCCGAGGAGACGGCGCACTCGCGGCCCCCGGTGCACTCGCTCAGGACCGCCCACCCCGAACCTCGCGTATTGCAGCGCTCCGCGCGTGGCCCGGCGCAGCGCTGCGCGCCCGGGGTACAGACGCGCGGCACGCAGGTCCCGGCGTCGTTGCAGAAATCGCCCGCCCGGCAGTGGCTGTCCTGGCTGCAGACCGGCCGGAGCCCGCACGTCGGCGCACCCCCCGACGGGTCGAGGCAGACCTCGGGCTCGTCGCAGCGGGTCGCGAGCGCGCCCCGCACCCCGCACGAGTCGAAGTGGTAGATGTCGGTCGCGAAGCAACCCCGCGTGGCGTTCGGCGTGCACGCGCACCGCGCCAAGCCAGCGCTCACGGCGCACGTTCGGCCCACTCCACAATCGTCGAGGCGCTCCCACCCCGAGCCGCGCGCGTCGCAGCGCTGCGCCTGCTGACCCTCGCAGCGCTGGGCGCCAGGCGTGCAAACACGCGGGACGCAGGTTCCCCCGTTACAGAAGCGCCCTCCGCCGCATTCGCCGTCGCGCGTACACGAGATGCGCGGCGCGCAGACCGCGCCTTCGGGACCTTCGAGGCACTCCTCGACGCCCGAGCAGGTGACGACCCGCGACGTCGGCGTCCCGCAGGAGTTGAAGACCCAGACGCTCCCCTCGTGACAACCACGCCGGACCGCGGGCGCGCAGCGACAATCCGCTCCCGGATCGGAGGCCAGCGGCGTGCAGAGGCGCCCCTCGCCCACTTCGCTGCAGTCCTGCACGACCCGGTACCCGCTCCCCTCCGCGTTGCAGACCATCACGACGTTACCCTCGCAGAAGCGGCGAGAGTTCGGGTTGCTCGGGAGCGGCGGCGTGCAGACGTCCGGCACGCACCGCCCGTCGAGACAGTAGTCCTGCTGCCAGCAGCCCGCGGAGGTGGTGCACGTCAGGGGCTTCGAGCAACGCACGCCCGCTTCGTCCGAGAGACAGCGCTCGGGGAGCTGACAATCCTCGACGCGCAGAAGCCGCGTCCCGCAGGAGTCGTACTCGTAGATGTCGTTGTCGATCGTGGCGCAGCCGACCTCGCCGAGGCGGACGCATTGACACGAGGCGTAGGGCTCGATCTCTCGCTCGTTGCAGACCCGGCCATCGGTGCAGGGGCTCTCCGAGTAGTCGCCGCCCGTGAGCGAGCAGCGTCGTACCGTGTTGTTCTCGCAGAAGTTGCGGCCCTCTGGCCCCGTCGGGTCGCAGATCTTCGGCAGGCAGACCCGCGAGTCGAAGAGGTCGCAGAACTCCCACGCCTCGCAGTCCGCGCCCGAGCTGCACGGCCGCGGCGGCGAGCCCCCGTCGCCGCCCCCATCGTCGACGGGGACTTCACCGTCCGTGGGCGGAGGGGAGCCGCCGTCGCGCCCGGCGTCCCCGGCCGGCGCCTCGCACGTCGCCGCACCCATCGCCTCGACGCAGACGAGGTCGGGCCCGCACGTCGCGACGACCCCCCAGCGGCTGTCGGACCGGCAACGCTCCACCGCCGCACCGTCCGCCGAGCAGCGGGTCTCGTCCCGCACCTCGCAGCGCCCGTCGTCGTCGACCGGCCCACAAGCAGCGAGCGCGACGAGCGCCCAAGATAGCGAGATGCGACTGAGGTCGGCGCGCAGCGTCATCGACGTCACCCTACGCCCACGGCGCGCCTCGAGGTGGCGTCGTTCCCTTACTCGTCCTTACAGGGCTGCGCCCCCGCCGACGCCCACGAGAGACACGATCCGTTGCCGGAGCCAGCGGTGGCTCGAGTCCTCGCGACGAGAGGCAGAGAACAGGAGCCCAAAGCGGATCTCGGGCAGGTCGATCGGCGCGGCCAGCGTGGCGAGCCCTGCCGGGGGATAGGACTCGACGAGGCTGCGTGGAACGGTTGTCACGAGGTCGCTCACCGATACGACCGCGAGCGCCGTCTGGAACGATGGCGTGCGCAGCACCACGTGCCGCTCGTGCCCGAGCGCGGCGAGGCGATCGTCGACGATCCCGCCCGGCAGCCCGCGCGGGGAGACGAGGACGTGGCGGGCCGCCAAATAGCGTCGCAACGTCATCCGGCGCCCGTCGTGAAGACCGTCGCGCCGCACGACACAGACCAGCGGGTCACGCCGGAGGGCCCGGTACACGAGGCCCGCTCGCTCGCGAAATCGGCCCCCGATCGCGAGATCGGCGTCGCCTCGTTGTAAGGCATCCTCGAGCTCGTCTCCGAGCATGACGACCGACAGCTCGACCCCCGGGGCCTCGGCGCCGAGCGCCCTCATCAAGCCCGGAAGCACGACGAGCTCGGCGTAGTCGGCGGCGACCAACCGGAACGTCGTGCGCAACGTGGCCGGGTCGAAGGCCTCTTGCGGCCTGAAGACACGCTCGAGCGCAGCGCGCGCTTCCTCGAGCGGCACGCGCAACGCCAGCGCGCGCTCGGTCGGCACGAGTCGACGCCCGACGCGGACGAAGAGCGGGTCCTCGAAGACGTCCCGAAGACGCCGCAACGCGTGGCTGATCGCGCTCTGCGTGAGACCAAGCTCGCGGGCTGCGCGGACCGTGCTGGACGTCCGAAGCAGCGCGTCGAGCACCCGAAGCTGATTGAGATCCACGCCAGACCAATGATCAGCTCTCATGATTTACCTGAATCGAATGAGCTAGATGATGACACGAACGCGCCTCAGGGTGGAGTCGTGGTCGCAAGACGCGACCGAGGAGGTGCTCATGACGAAGAACGCAATGTGTGTAATCGCGCTCTCCCTGCTCGCAATTGGTTCGACCGGCTGCGGGGACTCGACCCCCGCGACGCCCGACGCGACCACCGGCGGGGACGCGGGCGGCATGCCGTCGCTCGACGGTGGCGCACCGCCGAGCCTGGACGGGCGATGGAGCAGCGACTGCTTGCCGTCGCCGCAAGCTGACGGCTCCACCCAGTACTTCCGGCTCGACTTCGATCTCGCGTCGGCGCGCTGGGACCTCGACTATGTCGTGCACGGCGACCCGGCGTGCGAGGTCCCGCTCGTGACTGTCAGCATCGCGGGGCCGTATACCCTCGAGCGGCCGTCCCCGACCGTCGCCGGGGCCTGGGAGGCGCGTTTCGGGTTCGAGCGAAAGACGATCCGCCCGGAGGTCGACGGGCTGCGTGACTTCCTGAACTCGCTCGACGGCTGTGGTGAGGCCGAGTTCGAGACTGGCGTCGCGCAGGACGTCTTCGCGAGCGGATGCCCGGCGTTCGGGCAGTACCCCGAGAGCGTGTGTCCGGCGGACTACGATCTCGTGAAGCGCGAGGGCCAGGTCTTGCGTTTCGGGGAGCGCCCGGCAGACAACGACATGTGCACGCCGGAGAAGCGACCGACGACGCTCAGCCCGGTCGAGAATCGGCGACGTTGAGCTCGAACGGGGTGGACTCTCGCAGAAATGGAGTCAGCGATGCGACGTGTGTTGATGACCAAGAGCGGCGTTCCTCCCGTCGCGGTGGTGGAGGTCGTGGAGCAGGACGACGCAGAGCCGGGCGAGGGCGAGGTCCTGGTTGCGATCGCCGCGAGGCCCATCAACCCCGCAGACCTCCTCCTGCTCGAGGGCCGACACGTCTTCACCCCGACGCTCCCTGCACCGGTTGGCATCGAAGGTGCGGGGGTCGTCGTCGCCACGGGGCCGGGCACACGGCTCGCGGTCGGCACCCGGGTCGCCGTCCCCTTTGGTGGCACCTGGGTCGAGCAGATGGTCGTGTCCGAGGGGGAGCTCCTCCTCGTCCCGGACGAGGTCTCTCTCGAACAGGCCGCCATGCTCTCCGTCAACCCGTTCACGGCGGCAGGTCTCCTTGAAGGCCTCACGCGCGGCGATTGGGTCGTTCAGAACGCGGGCACGTCGGCTGTCGCGCGCTGGGTGACCGCGCTTGCGTCGCGTCGTGGTCTTCGAACGATCTCGGTCGTTCGTCGCGCGAGCGTCGAGCGTGAGCTCTCCGACCTGGGCGCCGACGCAGTTCTCGTCGACGGCCCCGACCTCGCCGATCGAGTGCGCGGGCTGACGGCAGGCGGGGCCAAGCGCGCCCTCGACGCCGTAGCGGGCGAGGCGACCGGGCGGCTCCACGCTTGCCTCGCGGAAGGCGGCGAGCTCGTGGTCTACGGCCTGCTCGCGAGCGACCAGGTCGTCGTCCCCGCCGCGCCCCTCATCTTCCGCGACGTGAACGTCCGGGGCTTCTCTCGGCTCCGAAGCCTGCGCGAGATTCCCGCAGAGCGGCGCGCCGAGATCGGCCTCGAGCTCTCGACGCTCGTCGCGACGGATGAGCGCTTCGTGACCGCGATCGAGGCGCGCTATCCTCTCCAGGACGTGCGCCTCGCGTTGGCCCACCACCTGCGGCCCGATCGGCGCGGCAAGGTGCTGCTGGTGAGCTGAGCGCGGACGGTCGAGCCCGTGGCGCGCAGGCTCAGCGGGGGCCGACTCGTCGCGTGAAGTGCGGCTCGGCGGCCAAGGCCGCGATCACGTCCAGCAAGGGCTCGCCCGCGAGGAGCCGCGCTCGCGAGGTCTCCCCGAGGCAGACCTGCCCGCCGCCGCCGCCGAAGACGTAGCTCGTGAGCACGCCACTCACGCAGACACCGACATGCTCGCTACCAGCGAGCACCTCGGCGAGCTCTTCGGCGCCGTCGAAGCGATCACCCGTGAGCGGCACCGAGCCGTGCGCCTCGATGGCGAAGCCCGCCTCGTCCGCGCGCCACCGCCCCGCCTCGTCGAAATGCTCGAAGCCGAAGCCGATGGGATCGAAGTGATCGTGGCAGCTCGCGCAGACCTCGTGCGCCGTGTGCACGCGCTCGATCCGCTCGCGCGTCGTGTTCCCCTCCGCGCCCGAGATGTCGGTGCTCACGCCGGGCGGCGGCGGGGTCGGGTGCTGACAGAGCAGCGCCTCGTAGACGAGCAGGCCGCGCTTGGTCGGCGAGCTCGCGGTCACGTTCGCGAAGCCGGCGAGCAGCGAGCCCTGCGCGAGGAGGCCCACGCCCCGCCCCGCCGGACGCTCGACGACGCCCCACTCGCCCGCGGGCGCCGGGAAGCCGTAGAACGACGCGAGGGACGCATCGACGACGGTGAAGGGCGCCGTGAGCAGCTCGTCGAGCCCCCCCCGCCTCGTGTAGAGGACCTCCTCGAGGAAGCGCCGCGTCTCTTCGACCATCCGGTCGCGCACGTCGGTGAAGGCGGGGCCGAGGTTCTCCTTCGTCTTCGTCGCCACGTCCGCGAAGCCGAGCTGCTCGCGGAAGAACGCGAGGGTCACCGCGCGCCCCCCCGGCGTGTCGAGGAGCCGGCGGGCCTCGGCGACGCGCGCCTCGGGCATGTCCAGCTCGCCCGCCTCGGCGCGCGCGAGCAGCGCCGCGTCGGGCGCGGTGCCGCCGAACCCGTAGGCGAGCGCCGTCGCGAGCTCGTGGCCCCGCAGGCGTCGCTCGCCCTCCCCCTCGCCCAGCTCGTGACGGTAGAGGAAGCGCGGCGATTGGAGGAGCGCAACGAGCGCCCACTTCGCCCCCGTCGCGAAGTCGCTGCGCGCGGCGACGCCCTCGAGGTGACCGACGTAGCGCGCGCGCTCGTCGGTCGTCAGCGCGCGACGGAAGAGCCTCGGACCGAGGTCGTCCACGACGGCCTCCGCGCACGCGCGACCGCCGCTCGAGGCGCACGGCCATCGCGCGCCGATCCGGCCCGGCGCGGTCACGAGCGTCGCGAGCTCCTCCGCCGTCTCTTGCATCTCGCGGGCCGCCTGGGCGCTCACCCGCAGGGTGCTCGCGTCGTTGCTGAAGCCTCGCTCGCGTGGATCGGCGCCGAGCCGCGGCCCCGCCCAATCCGTCGCCTCCGGAAAGACGTCGCGGAGCGTCCGCTCGATCTCGCCGCGCGTGAGGCGCCGAAGGAGCGGCGGACCCACCTCGCTCGCGTCGCAACGCGCGAGCGGATCGGCCGGAGGAGGCAAGCTCGGGTCCTCGATGCCCGGGTCGCTCGGCGGGCGCGGGCGCGGCTCGCGGCCCTCGCCGCCCGCGTCACCGATGGCGCCCGAGCAGGCACAGACGATCGCGAGGATCCACGAGGCCGAGGCGTAGCGCGTCATGACTGCATCTCCGTGATGGGGGTCCGGCCGTTGAGCCCGAAGCTGGCCAAGGACGCGCCCGCGGCGCGTGCGAGCGTCAGCAAGAGATCGCCGTGGGCGCGGTTGTCGAAGTCGATGACCTGACCGCCGCGGAGCGCGCCGCTGCCGCCGCCGACGACGACGAAGGGGACCCACTGCTCGTAGCGACGCCCCTCCATCCACAGCTCGGCGCGGCGGGACTCGTGCCCGTTGCCATCCGCGATCTCGCTCGCGATGAGGATCGTCGTGTTCTCGAGGGCCGTATGCCCCGCGTCGAGGGGGTCGGGCGCGTCGAGCGCGCGACAGACGCGCGCGACCTGCTCGACGATCCAGCGCTGACATTGCGCGAAGCGCTCGCGGCCGGTCGCGTTCTGCGAGTGCGAGATCGGATCGTGGTGCCCCTCGCCGACGCCGATGTGGCCGAAGGGGACCGTCGCGGTCGTGTAGAGGTGCTGGATCGTGACGACGGGCGCGGCCCCGCAGAGGAGCGCCTGGGCCGCGAGGTCGTGCTGCGCGGTCGCGACGGGCGCGTAGGCTTCGTCCCGCAGGAAGGCGCTGTCGGGCATGCCGCGCAGGGCCTCCACGCTCGGGAGGCTCGCGTCGCAGCCGGCGACCATGGGCGGCGGCGGCCGATCGCCGGACGATCGCAGCCGCCGCAGCGCGTCGAGGTGCTGCGTGAGCTTCGACTCCTCGACGGTCAGGCCGCGGACCTCTCCGCGCAAGGTCTCGAGATCGGCCTCGGCGAGCGCGAGGCTCTCGTCGCGAAAGGTCGACGAGAGATCGACCTCGCCGCCTGGGGTCGGCTCGCGCCCGGCGAAGACGCCGTCGTGCGCCCGAAGCGGGCTCGACTCGGGCCTGACCCAGGCGCCAGCGTCGCGGACCAGATGGGCGTCCGCGTCGAAGCCATGCGGACGGTGGGGCACGGCGCCGAGCACGAGGTGTCGCGCCCCGGTCGCGCGGGCGACCTCGACGTCGAAGGAGCTCTCGCCGCCGTCGGTCAGCAAGCCTCGGATGGCGGCGTGGTTCGACATGCCCTTGATCTCGAGGCCGCGGCAGACCGTCGTCATCGAGCGCCAGGGCGCGAGCGGCTGGAGGATCCCGCGCCCCACCTCGAAGTCGAAGCGGGCCCCGCTCATCGAGGCGTCGAGGAGATGCTCGACCGGGACACCGTGGGGGACGTACACGGTGAGCAGCCGCTTCGGCCGCGTCGGCTGGGCCACGGCCAGGTGCGCGAGCCGCGCCGCGAAGGGCGCGGCGAGCCCGAGCCCGAGGGCCTTGAAGAACACACGACGCTGGAGGCGCCGCTCGGAGGGAGGGGGGGCTTTCGACATGGCTTCGTGTCCAAGGAGGGCCCCGGGCCTCGGATCGGGTCACGCGAGGAAGAATCTCCTTTCGAGGCGGGCGCCCGCTCCGCGCACGGGGTCTCGCGCGGGCAATCGCCGGGCACATGGCGCGCACGGGGTCTCGCGCGGGCAATCGCCGGCCACATGGCGTCGCCCCGCGAGGCCGCGGAACGATCCGTTCGACGCGCCGCCAGGTGACTCGGCGGGGGCGACAACACACCGTAGGCAGACGACGGCGCGCACACACGCGACGCCGTCGGGGCCCAACACACGAAGCTCGGGCCGACCCCGACCCCACGCGACCCCGCACGGGCGCAGAGGAGATTCGACATGCTCAGGGTGCGTAGATCCGAAGAGCGCGGCGACGCCCGCCACGGCTGGCTCCACTCGCGTCACACCTTCTCGTTCGCGGGCTATTGGGATCCCCGCCACATGGGGTTCCGTTCGCTGCGGGTGATCAACGAGGACCGCGTCGACCCGGGCGCCGGCTTCCCGCGGCACCCCCACCGAGACATGGAGATCCTCTCCTACGTGGTCGACGGGGCGCTCGAGCACGCCGACACCCTCGGGACGGGCTCGGTGATCCGTCCGGGCGACGTCCAGCGGATGAGCGCGGGTCGTGGGATCGCCCACAGCGAGTACAACGCCTCGCGCGACGAACCCGTCCACTTCCTGCAGATCTGGATCATCCCGCGGGAGGACGGCCTCGACCCGACCTACGAGCAGCGACACTTCTCGGACGAGGACAAGCGCGATCGCCTGCGGCTCGTCGCGTCGGCCGACGGCCGCGACGGATCCGTCGTGGTCCATCAGGACGTCGCCCTCTACGCGAGCCTCCTCTCGCCCGGCGCCCGCGTCACGCACGGGCTCGCCGAGGGACGCGGGGCCTGGGCGCAGATCGTCCGCGGCCGAGTCCGTGCGAGCGTCGGAGACTCGAGCGTCGAGCTTCGCGCGGGCGACGCGATCGCGATCGAGCACGAGGCCGAACTCTCGCTGGAGGGCCTCGACGAAGCCGAGCTGCTCCTTTTCGACCTCGGGTGACGGGAGACGGGAGAGGCCAGCGGCGCTGACGTCGCGACGGAACGAGAGAAGCCGCCCAGGAGGCGGCTTCTCTCATTCCTCAGACAAGAAGCTCAGCTGGTGCTGCAAGCCACCCTACTGGACGGCGCGCAGGGAGCGGAGCGCGCGCAGGCTCCTCGGGAGAGCCTCCGCGGGGCTCGAGGCCTCGTGGGAGAGGGGCTGGCGACCTGGCGACAACCCCTCATCACGAGCCGTCGGCTCAGGGGCTGACGGAGTTGCTCGTCAGCTCGGTGATGAAGAGCGTGCCGCGGATGTTCTCGCCCGCGCGATAGCTCGTCACCCAGACGTCGTACTGGCCCGCGGTCGGGTTGCGGATGTCGACCTGCGGGTTGAGCCCCGCCGTGTCGTCGTTGCAAAACCAGCGGCCGTTCGCGGCGTTCACCGCGAGCGCGGTGTCGCCCGAGCCCTGGAAGTAGAAACGCAGGAAGCCGGCCGGGTTCGTGTAGTTCACGATGACGTCGGGCTGCTGGGTCGCGAAGCCCGTGCAGCCGCTGCCGAGGTTCATGTTGGCGACGTTCAGGCTGCCGCCGGAGACGATGTTCCCGATCTGCTTGGGGTCGGGCACGAAGCCGCCGCGGAGGGCGTGGGTGCCGAAGTTGGCGCTGCTGCCGCCGATGCGGAGCGAGCCCTGGGCGATCGAGTCGCCGTGGAAACCGAGCACGAGCATCGCGCCCATCAACCCGAGCGCCATGGTGAATTTGCTCATCTTGGTCACGCTAGTCCTCCAGTCCTCTCCGTGCCGCGTTCATCTGCAGCGGGGTCGCACGGGCCCGTCCGCGTCGGCAACGACGAGGACTCTAACGAGATATTCATCCGAGGGGCGCTCATTTTTTGATCAGGTGCGATTTTTCCCGACGCACCCGTGTCGCGTCAGATGTAGGACGTGCGCCCACGCTCGTAGCGGCCGGCTGGGCCGGCTGGAGCGCAGGAGGGGCGGCCGGGGCGACAGGGGCGGCTGGGGGGGGCCAGCGGCGGCCGGGCGGCTGCGACGACCGCCAACGTAGCTGGGGCGGGCGCCGCGCTGCTCTCGCTTCTGGGCGCGGCCCTGAACGTGGTACTCCGCCCGCGTGATCGTCGCAGCGCACGCGGTCCAGGTGCTCTTGCTTTGTCTCGGCCCGTGGCTGCTCGCGCGGCGGCTCGGCCGGCGCTGGTCGCGGCCGGCGGGGCTCTTCGGCGTCGGCGTGATGGCCTTCATCTTCGCCGAGGTCGCCCGCATCGCCATCGCGCGAGGGCTCACGACCTTGTTCGCGGAGGGCGCGATCCCGCTGCCCACGTCACCCGACGCGCAGACGTGGGTGAGCGCCGCGATCGCGGGCGTCGTCGCCGCGCTCACCGACGAGGGCCTCCGCGTCGTCGCCCTGCGGCGCTGGATCGCGACGAGCGCCCCCTCGACCGATGCAGCCGCGCGTCCCGAGGCCGGGGGCACACCGTCCCACACCACCCACGCCTCCCACCCAGACGCACGCACCGCGGCGCTCGTCGGCCTCGGCCACGGCGGGGGCGAAGCGCTCCTCGCGGGGCTCCTCACCCTCGGGATGGCGATCCTCGCGCTCGTGGGGCACGGCCGCAGCTTCGAAGAGCTCGAGGCCCTCGGCTTCGAGGGACGCTCGGCGGTGCGCATGGGAATGAAGATCCTCGCGTGGTGGGAGGCCTCGCCGGTCGATGCGCTCGTCTCGGCGCTCCAACACGTGCTCCTCGTGGGCATGCACGTCGGGTTGACGCTCGTGGTCGCGCGCGCGGTTCGGACCCGGCGCTGGCGCTGGCTCTGGCTCGCGGGCGCCGCGCACGCGATCGCCGCGACGCTCCTCTCCTGGATCGCGGACAAGACGCCCGGCATGGGCGTCGAGCTCGCGGTGCACGGTGGCGCCGCGGCGCTCGCCCTCGGCCTCGCCTGGAGCGCGCAGCGCGCACGCTGACGACGCACGGCCCCGCATCCGTCGCCGTGGCGTTCATCGCGCGGTGGCGGCACCGAATGGACGCCGCGTCGTCACGACGGGGCGCCGTACGCGCCTTGCACGCTGCCCCCGCGTGCGCGAGGGTACGTCGCTCGCGGGGAGCCGGGTGCTCTGACCCCCCTCGGGCGAACGACACGGTGACGACCGGCGCGCGCACCCCGCCTCTTGGGGGCTCGACCTCGGGACTCACCCCCAGCACTCCAACGAGGAGCCCTCTCGCATGACCGAACCCATTCGCAGGGTCGGCGTCATCGGCGCCGGCGTCATGGGCTGCGGCATCGCCGCACACTTCGCGAACGCAGGCGTCGAGGTCGTACTGCTCGACATCGTCCCGCCCAAGCTCGAAGGCGACGACCGCAAGGATCCACGCAAGCGCAGCGCCTTCGCCGAAGGCGCGCTCGAGAAGACCAAGAAGGCCCGGCCGGCCCTCTTCTTCCACCCGGGCAACGCCGCGCTGGTGCGGACGGGCAACCTCGAAGACCACCTCGACGAGCTCGCCAACGTCGACCTCGTGATCGAGGCGATCGTCGAGAACCTGAAGATCAAGCAGGACCTCTTCACGAAGCTCGAGGCCACCTGCAAGCCGGGCACGGTCGTCGCCTCGAACACCTCGGGGCTCCGCATCGAGGACATGCTCCAGGGCCGCAGCGGGGCCTTCAAGAAGAGCTTCCTCGTGATGCACTTCTTCAACCCCGTCCGCTACATGAAGCTCCTCGAGCTCGTCGTGGGGCCGGACACCGATCCGGCGGTGCTCGCGCGGATCGTCCGCTGCGCGAAGGAGCAGCTCGGAAAGGGCGTGGTCATGGGCAAGGACACGCCCAACTTCGTCGGCAACCGCATCGGCTGCCACTCGATGCTGCTGACCATGCACACGATGATCGAGATGGGTATGACCCCCGAAGAGGTCGACGCCATCACCGGCCCGCCGATGGGCCACCCGAAGTCGGCGAGCTTCCGCACCGCGGACATGGTCGGCCTCGACACCTTCCTGCACGTGACGGACAACTGCTACGCGGCGCTCGAGGGCGACGAAGAGCGCGAGGTCTTCAAGGCCCCGGAGTTCTTCCGCAAGATGGTCGAGGAGAAAAAGTACCTCGGCAACAAGAGCCGCGGCGGCTTCTACCAGAAGACCAAGGAGGGCGTCCTCACCCTCGACCCGACCACCCTCGAGTACCGCCCGAAGGGCGGCGACGAGGCGCTGATCAAGGCGATGAAGGGCATCAAGGGCTCGGCCGCCGATCGCGTCAAGAAGCTCGTCGCGACCGAGGGCAAGGCGGGCGAGTTCGCCTGGAAGGTGCTCAGCCGCGCCCTCGCCTATTCGGCGCGTCGCATCCCCGAGATCGCCGACTCCGTCGTCGCCGTCGATGACGCGATGAAGTGGGGATACAACTGGGAGCTCGGGCCCTTCGAGACGTGGGACGCGCTCGGCTTCGTCGAGACCGCCGAGCGCATGAAGAAGGACGGCGTCGCCCTCCCCGCGAGCATCGACACGATGCTCTCGAAGGGCGCGACGAGCTTCTACCAGGGTCGCGACAAGGTCTGGGATCTCAACCGCGGCGAGTACGTCGCGCGCGACCTCGACGCGCGCGAGGCGCCGCTCGTCCTCGTGCGCAAGGGCGACGCGCCCGTGCTCGAGAACGCGGGCGCGGTGGCTTGGGACCTCGGCGACGGCGTCCTCGGGCTCACCTTCAAGACGAAGATGAACAGCATCGACGACAAGGTCATCGAGATCTTGCCGCAGGCGGTCGCGAAGGCCGAGGCCGACTTCCGCGGCCTCTTGCTCTTCAACGAGGGTGACGCCTTCTGTGTCGGCGCGAACCTCTTCGGCGTCGTGATGGCGGCGCAACAGAAGCAATGGGACGCCCTGCGCACGATGGTCGCGGGCCTGCACTCTGCCGTGCAGGGGATGAAGTACGCGAAGGTGCCCGTCGTCGCGGCGCCCTACGGCTTCACCTTCGGCGGCGGCCTCGAGCTCTGCCTCGCGGCGGACGCGGTGCAGGCGGCGGCCGAGACCTACGCGGGCCTCGTCGAGGCCGGCGTCGGGCTCGTCCCGGGCGGCGGCGGCCACGTGAACATGCTCTGGCGCGCCCTCGAGGGCATCCCGGACGGCACGAACGTCGATCTGCAGCCCTTCGTCGCGCGCGTCTTCCAGAACATCGCGCTGGCCCGCGTCGCGACGAGCGGCCCCGAGGCGCAGGAGTTCGGCTACTTCCGGCACACGGACGGCATCTCCTTCGACCGCGCGCGTCACCTCTTCGAGGCGAAGGCGAAGGTCATCGGCATGTCGGACGCGGGTTACAAGCCGAAGGCCCCGCGCGCGTACAAGCTGCCGGGCGCGAGCGGCATCGCGACCATGACCTCGCTCGTCGACGACATGGTCCTCAACGGCCACGCCTCGGAGCACGACGGCCTCATCTCCAAGAAGGTCGCCGAGATCCTCTGCGGCGGCCCCGGCGGCCACACGCACGAGGTCACCGAGGCGGAGATGCTCGCCATCGAGCTCGAGGCCTTCCTCTCGCTCTGCGGCGAGAAGAAGAGCCAAGAGCGCATGCAGTACATGCTCATGAACAACAAACCCCTCCGCAACTGACCGCGGCACTGAACTCAACGAAGGAGACATTCCATGCGTGAAGTCGTCATCGTCGACGCCGTTCGCTCCGCGGTCGGCCGAGCCCTCAAGGGCACCCTACGTTACAAGCGCCCCGACGAGCTCGCGGGCGAGGTCCTGCGCGGCCTGCTCGCGCGCAACCCGCTCGTGAAGCCCGAGAGCGTCGAGGATCTGATCCTCGGCTGCGCGATGCCCGAGGGCGAGCAGGGCCTGAACATCGCCCGGATCGCGGGCGTGCTCGGTGGCCTTCCGAACGAGACCGGCGCGATGACCATCAACCGCTTCTGCTCGAGCGGTCTGCAGGCCATCGCGATCGCGGCCAGCCACATCTCCGCGGGCTGGATGGACGTCGCCATCGCGGGCGGCGTCGAGTCGATGTCCATGGTGCCCATGAGCGGCAACAAGCCGAGCATGTCGCCCGAGGCCATCGAGAAGTACCCGGCGATCTACACGCCGATGGGCACGACGGCCGAGAACGTCGCCAAGCGCTTCGAAATCAGCCGCGCGGACCAGGACGAGTTCGCCTACCAATCGCAGCAGAAGGCGGCCAAGGCGATCGCCGCGAAGGCGTTCGCGGACGAGATCGTGCCGGTGCACGGCGTCTTCTACGAGGGCGGCGAGCAGAAGCTCGTCGAGTTCACGGTCGACGAGCTTCCGCGCTCGGAGACGACGGTGGAGGGGCTCGGCCAGCTCCGGCCGGCCTTCGCCAAGGACGGCTCGGTCACGGCGGGCAACTCGTCGCCCCTCAGTGACGGCGCCGCGGCGGCGATCGTGATGGCGAAGGAGACGGCGGACGCGCTCGGTCTGAAGCCGCTCGCGACCTTCAAGCACTTCACCACCTGCGGCGTCGACCCGTCGATCATGGGCATCGGGCCCGTGCCGGCGGTGCAGAAGCTGCTGGCGAAGACGGGGCTCTCGATCGGCGACATCGACGTGGTGGAGCTGAACGAGGCCTTCGCGAGTCAGTCGCTCTACGTCAAACGCACGCTGGGCATCCCGGACGACCGCCTGAACATCTACGGCGGCGCGATCGCGCTCGGTCACCCGCTCGGGTGCACCGGCGCGAAGCTCTCGGCGACGGCGCTCCACGAGCTGAAGCGTCGCGGCAAGGGGCGCGCGATCGTGACCATGTGCATCGGCGGGGGCATGGGCGCGGCGGGGCTCTTCGAGCGCGCCTGAGCGCTGGTCCTTCGAGTGTGTCGCGGCCCGCCTCCTCGACGGAGGTGGGCCGTGACGCGTTCGGCCGGCGCTCACCCACGCTGACCCGCTCACCCACGCTGACCCGCTGACCCGCTGACCCACTGACCCACTGACCCACTGACCCACTGACCCACTGACCCACTGACCCACTGACCCGCGGGGCCCGCTTGGACCCGCAGCCTCGCTTCGGGCCCTCTCGCCCCCACTCGGCCCCGCTCGGACGCCGAGTCGAGTCCGCGCGCGTTGACTTCACATCGGCGACCGGCTCGCGCTGAGGAGCGGCGTAGTCGGGTCCGCGCACGTTGACTTCACCCCGACCGCACGCGACCTTCCGCGCGTGCCTGAGCCCTCGAGCCACCTCGAGTCCCCGCCTTCGGGGCGCGCGCGTCGGCGCATCGTCCGCTTCCTCGGCGTGGCGCTCGCGCTTCAGATCCTCGTGCCCTTCACCTACTACGTCCGCAGCGATCCCTACGACGAGCGCTTCGCGTGGCGCATGTTCTCCGCGGTGCGCCTGCACCGCTGCGCCACCACCGCGACCGAGACGATCGACGGGCGTGAGCGCGAGATCCCGCTCGCGCGCACGATCCACCAGGCGTGGGCCAACCACCTCTCGCGAAACCGCCGCGACGTCGTCGTCGCCTTCCTGCGCCGACGCTGCGAAGAAGAGGGCGTGACCCACGTCGAGGTCCGCAACGCTTGCACCACGCCGAGCGGCGTCCCCCTCGCCGCGCAGGTCTACACGCGCGAGTGCGCGACCTCCGACGTGAGCCTCCCGCGCGCGCTGCAGGTGGCGCCATGATCCCGCGCTACTTCTTCGGCTACGTCGACTCCGTCCGCCCTTGGCTCGCCCAGCGCCTCGTCCTCCTCCTCCTCGCCTTCGACTGCTGGATCGAGCTCATCCCCCACGCAGGCCGCTACGGCTTCGGCGACTTCAACGTCGCGCACTTCGCGCTCCTCGACGTCCTCCAACCGCTCCCCTCGCCCGGCACCTACATCGGCGCGGTCGTGCTCGCGGGGACCCTCGCGCTCGTGCAAGCGCTCACGCGGCCGACCCGCGCCGGCCTCGGGCTCGCCTGCGCCGCGTACACCTACGCGTGGGCGATGAGCATGCTGGACAGCTACCAGCACCACTACCTCCTCTCGCTCGTGCTCTTCGCTATGGTCTTCTTCCCGCGGCTGACGAGCGCCGACGTCTTCCCCGTCCCGGGTGATCGAAGCGTCGTGGTCGGAGGCGCGCTGCTCACCTTCGGGCTCGCGGAGATCGTGCTCGGGCTCACGGGTGCAGAGTCGCCCCTCGGCCTCTTCGGCCCTGGCGCCGCCCTGCCGACGCCAGCTTGGATCTGGCTCGCCCGTGTCGCCTTGGCCCTCCTCGGCGGCTTGCTCGCCTTCACGCCGAAGTCGGCGACGCAGCCGAAGGCGAGCGCCGGCGCCACCGCGCCGAGCGCGCCGAGCGCGCCGAGCGCGGCGAAGAGCTCCGAGGACGAGCCGAAGCCGAGAGGCGCGAAGGGACGCGGTCGCAAGGGCAAGAAGCAGAGCAAGCTCCAGCGCGTCGATGACGCCGCGCCGAGCGAGCGCCCTGGCGTCGTCGTCAGCGCGCCGAAGACCGTCGCTTGGGGCTATGTGCTGCTCGGCACCTCGATCGCGATCGTTTATTTCTTCACCGCGATCTCGAAGCTCGGCGCCGACTGGCGGGCGGGGCACGCCCTGCGCCGGCTCGGTCACACCCCCTTGCTCGAGGGCCTCGCCTCCCGCGCGACCACTGAAGGCCTCCTGCTCTTCGGCCCGATGAGCGAGGCGGCCTTCTGGAAGCTGCTCGCGACGGGCGCCATCCTCACGCAGCTCGCGGCGCTCGTCGGTTACCTGCTCGCGAACCGTCAGGACGACGCGCCGCCCAAGCTGCGCCGGGCGATCCTCGCGCTCGGCGTCGCCCCCCTCTCCTTCCACCTGCTCGCGGAGTCGGGGCTCACGCTCGAGATCGGGTGGTTCAGCTACTACATGATCCTCTTCGCGCTCATCTTCTTCCTCCCCGCGCCGGTGCTCCGAGTGCTCGCCGAGGGTTGGAGCCTGCCGGCGCGCTGGCTCGCCGCGCGCCCCCTCCCGACAGCCGCCGCGTGGGGGCTCGTCGCCGCCGCGGTGATCGCGCTCGGCGTCGCGGGTCACGCCGCGGACCTCCCCGGGGCGCTGGTCGGCGCGGGAATCGCCGCGGCGTTCTTGCTCGGCGACGCGCTCTGGTCCGCCCGCGCGAGCGCGGCCGCCGGCGCAGACGAGGGTCCGGCCCCGAAGGGCGCGGGCGAGCGCACCACGCGGCACGTCGGCGGCCTCGGCCTCGCCGGCCTGCTCGGCGCGCTCGGCTTCATCGTGGCCATCTCGCAGAGCGAGGTCCGCTTCGACTACTACCGATTCGTCGGCGGCGAGCACCGTCGGCACGGGAACGTGGCCGAGGCGCTCGAGGCCTACGAGAAGGCGAACGAGCACGTGCTGCGCCCGCACTGCCTCTACGACGGCCGCCAGCTCGTGTCGTGTCATCGAACCGAGGCGCGCGCCACGGCGCTCGCCGAGGCCCACGGGCTCACGGTCCGCGCGCGCGATCGGCGCCGCGAAGAGGCCGAGATGCGGATGCGGCTCGAGGCGCGAGATGGTGGCGAGAGCGCGGTGGCCGCGGACCAGGGCGGCGACGATGGCTGAGCGCGCCGTCCACCAAGTCCGGCGCGCGGGCGACGCGCTGGTGCTGCCGGGGCACGCGAGCGCGCACTCCCACGCGTTCCAGCGAGCCATCCGGGGGCGCTCCCACACCCGCCGCGACGGCGCGTCGTTCTGGTCGTGGCGCGCGCAGATGTACCGCGTCGCGTCCGAGCTCGACCCCGACGACGCCTACGCGCTGGCGCGCTTCGCGTACGCCGAGCTGGCGGCGTGCGGCGTGACCGCGGTCGGCGAGTTCCACTACGTGCACCACGATCCGAGCGGCACCCCCTACGCCGACCGCACCATCCTCGCGGACGCGACGATCCGCGCCGCGCGCGACGCCGGCCTGCGCATCACGCTGCTCCGCGTGCTCTACGCGCGCGCCGGGGCCGGGCGCCCCGCCGAGGACGCGCAGCGTCGCTTCGTGGACCCGGACGTCGAGGTCGCTCTCGGCGACGTCGACGCCCTCGTCGGACGCTGGCGGGACGACCCGTGCGTCCGCGTCGGCCTCGCCCCGCACAGCGTCCGCGCCGTCCCGGCGCCATGGCTCGAGGCGGCGCGCGACTTCGCGGCAGCGCGCGCGCTCCCGCTGCACGCGCACGTCGCCGAGCAGCCCCGCGAGATCCACGAGTGCCTCGCCGAGCACGGCCGCCGCCCGGTCGAGCTGCTCGACGAGCTCGGCCTCCTCGGGGAGCGCTTCGTCGCGGTGCACGCCACGCATCTACGCGCGCACGAGGCGCGCGCGCTCGGCGGCTCGTTCGTCTGCGTGTGTCGCTCCACCGAGCGTGACCTCGGCGACGGCGCCCCGGACGTGAGCGCGCTGCGCGACGCGGGCGCGCGCCTCTGCGTCGGCGTCGACGGCTACGCCTCGAGCGACCCCTTCGAGGAGCTGCGCGCGCTCGAGCTCGACGAGCGCACGCGGACCGGCGCGCGACAGGTCGTCGCCGACGGCGCCGAGCTCCTCCAGATGGGCCTGGCCGGCTACGAAGCGATTGGTCTGACCGCCGATGGGGACGAGATCACGCTCGATCCCGCCGACCTCGCGCTCGTGGGCGCGCCAGACGCCGAGGGCCCGCTCCTCGACGACGTCGTGGCCTTCGGCGCGAGCGCCCGCGCCGTGAGGCAGGTCCGGGTGGCCGGCGAGCTCGTGGTGGACGGCGGCGTCCCGCGCGGGCTCGACGCCGCGCGGACGGCGTACGAATCCGCGCTCCGACGCTGGGCCTGAGAAGTGTGCTCTGATGCTGGGCCTGAGAAGCGCGCGCCGACGCTGGGCCTGAAGGCACGCTCCGACGCTGGGCTCGAGGGGGCGCGCCGCCAGGCGTGGACCCGAAGCTTGGTAGCGCCGCCCAAAGAGGATGCCAGCGCGGTCGCGCGCCGAGTAAGGTGTAGGCGTGTCCGCCACCGAGCGAATCCGAGCCGGCAGGCCCATCGAGGTCGTCCGCTTCACCGTCGGCCTCGTGATCGCGTGCGGCGTGCTGGTGGTGGCGGTCGTCACCTTGCTCGGCCTCTACGCGTCGGATCTCGGAGAGGCGCGCGCGGAGTACCTCGTCGCCGTCGGGCTCGTCACCGCCGTCGCGTTGCCGCTGGCGGCCTCGACCGCCTGGGTCGCCGGCCGCGACTTCACGAACGACCTGCGGCACGTCGAGGCTGGGCTCGGCAAGCTCTTGGTCGACCCGGACGCGCCCATCTCGCGTGCCCGCCTCTCGGTGCGGACCCTCGACGAGCTCGGCGGCCTCGTCCGGGCGTTCGACGAGCTCAACGACGCCTTCGACCGAGCGCTCGAGCGCGAGCATCGCCTGCTCCGCGAGGCCGAGGCCGCCGAGGCCGTGAAGGCGGAGTTCCTCCGCGCCGTCAGCCACGAGCTCCGGACGCCCCTGAACTCGATCCTGGGCTTCGCCGACGTCCTCCTCACGGAGATCGACGGGCCTTTGACCGCAGAGCAGCACCAGGATCTCTGCATCATCCGCGACGCCGGAGAGCACCTCATCACGCTCTTCAACGACGTCCTCGACCTCAGCGCCGCTGCGACCAACCAGCTCCGCCTCACGCGCACCTCGCTCGATCCTGGGGAGATCGTCACCCAGGTGGCCGCCGAGCTCCGCGGCCTGCGCGGGACCAAGCCCGTCGAGCTCGTCGTCCACGTCGGGCCCGACGTCCCGAAGGTGCTCGCCGACGCGACACGCCTGCGGCAGGTCGTCACCAACCTCGCGAGCAACGCGCTGAAGTTCACCGACGAGGGCGAGGTCCGGCTCGAGGTCGAGCGGAGCCCTTCGGGCGTCACGATCCGCTGCGTCGACACCGGCGTCGGCATTCAGCCCGAGGCGCTCGGGCGGATCTTCCTCGAGTTCGATCAGCTCGCCGAGACCACCCCCGCGTCGCGGCGGCGGGGCGGCGCCGGGCTCGGCCTCGCGATCTCGCGTCGGCTCGTGGAGCTCCACGGCGGGACCCTGCGCGCGAGCAGCGTCCCGGGTCGGGGCTCGGTCTTCGAGGTGCTGCTCCCGAGCGGCTCGGAGGAGTCGGCATGAGCGCCCACGACAGCCTCCCGCCCGACCCCTTCTCGATCGCGCCCGTCACGGGCTCGTTCACCACCCGCCACTTCATGATGCGGGGCTCGAGCCCGCGCGCGCCGTGGCGGTCGCGCGCGTGGCTGCTCGCGATGGGCGTCCTGCTCGCGAGCGGTGGCGTGCTCGCCGTGATGTTGCTCGCTTGGCTCGCCCTCCCCTTGCCGGCGGGAGGGCTCGCGGGCGTGCTCCGCCTCGAGCTGGCCATCGTCGGCATGAACGTCGCGGCGTCGCTCGGCGGCCTCTTGGCGCTGAGCCGCATCGAGAAGCGATGGAAGGGCGGCGCGCCGGGGCCGGTGCAGGACACCTTCGCGCTCCCCGTGCGCGTGGGTATCGGCGCTGGCGTCGGCGCCACCCTGATCGCGGGCGTGGACGTCATGAGCGGCGGCGCGATCTCGGGCCTCGAGGGGACGACCATCCTCGCATGCACGGCCCTCGCGTTCGCGATCCATCAGAACCTCGCCGTCCACCTCGCCTCCGCGTGGCGCCTCGTGCTCTGGCGCGAGTTCCTCTTCGGGCTCGCGCCGAGCAAGGTCCCCGTGCGCGACCGCCCCCTCCTCGCGCGCCGCTACTCCTGGCGCGTCGCCTCCGCGCTCGCGCTCCTCGGCGGCAGCGTCCTCGCGGTGCCGCTGGCCTACCAGGCCGAGGGCGCCGCCGATCGCCCCGTGCTCTTCGCCATCGCCGGGCTCACGGTCGTCGCCATCGCGGCCTTCGGGATCGCGATGGGCTCGCGCATCGGCCAGCGGGTCGCCGCGGACGTCCGGGTCCTGGCGGCGCACGTCCGCAACCTCCGTGACCAAGCCGAGCGGGGTCGCTCCGTTCCGCCGCCGAGCGGCCAGCTGAACACGACGGTGGGGGAGGCGCTCGCGGCTCGGTCCGCGGCGCTCGCCGAGTACCACGAGGAGCGCGCGCGAGAGCAGGCCCGCGCGCGCCAGACGGTCGAAGAGACCCAGCGCCTCAAGACGCGCTTCCTCGCGCACATGAGCCACGACCTGCGAAGCCCGCTGCACTCGATCACGGGCTTCGCCGAGATCCTCGCCCAAGGGGCCGAGGGGCCCTTAAACGAAGAGCAGCGGGCCAGCGTCGACGCCATCCGCGAGAGCGGCCTCATCCTCTCGCGCCTCGTGACCGACATCGTGGACACGGCCCGCCTCGAGGCGGGGCGGATGCCGCTCCATCGACAACCGACCGCGCTCGGCCCGCTCATCGACGAAGCCATCGAGACTGCGCTCGCCGCAGCGCCACGCAAGCCGCTGAAGTTCGAGCGCTTCCTCCCCGACTGGCCGGACTTCGACGTCGACCGCGAGCGGCTCCTGCAGGCCTTCGTCGGCGTGATCGGCCACGTCGTCCGCATGACCCCCGAGGGCCGCATCGGCATCGAGGGCGAGGACACGATGGACGGACGTGTGCTGATCCGCGTCGAGGCGCTCGGCCTTCCCCCCGAAGACTCCCAGCGCATCTTCGTCGCCTTCCGCGACATCAAGAAGCCCTCCGGCGTCCGCGAGGGAGGCCTCGGCCTCGGCCTCGCCCTCGCCCGGAGCCTCGTCGCCGCCCACGGCGGCGAGCTGCTCTACAGCGGCCTCGACATCGGCGGCGCGTGCTTCACGTTCATCCTCCCCGGCCCGGCGCCGCTCCCGGGCACCGTGCCGCTCTGACGTCGCACCGGCCCCTGCGGCGCGCGGGCCTCACTCCGCCGAGGTGGGGTGTGTCTCGGGCCCGTCACCGCCGTGATCGGACGTGGCTCGGGGTGGGATGAAGCCGCCGTCGCTCGTGCTCGCCGAGGCCGATCCCTCGGGCGCCGGGCCGAGGAGGACGGCCACCCACTGCAGATCCTCGGTGTGGAGGAGGTAGTTCTTCAGGAACATCGTGAGCGGCCCCGAGAGGAGCGCCCCGACCGGCCCGAGGAGGTAGCCCCACGCGAGCATCGAGAGGAAGACCACCAAGGGCGAGAGGCCGAGCGCGTCCCCGAGCAAGCGCGGCTCGAGCAGGCTGCCGATCAGCGCGTTGACGACCAGGTAGCCGCCCATCACAGCGAGCGCCGTGCCCGGCCCGTGCAGAATGAGCGCGAGGAAGACCGGCGGGACCGCGGCGATGATGCTGCCGACGGTCGGGATGAAGTTGAGCAGGAACGCGATCACCCCCCACAGGAGCGCGAGGTCCACGCCCAGGTATTTGCACCAGAGGCCGACGGCGACGCCCGTGGTCGCGCTCGTGCCGAGCTTCACGACCAAGAAGCCCTTCACCTCGTGCATCGCGTCGTGCAGAGCCGTCAGCTCGCTGCGATCCGAGAAGACCTGCCGGAGCTTGCCGCGGAGCGTGGTCGCCTCGACCAACATGAACGCCACGACGAAGAGCACGAGGACGAGGCGCGAGAGGATCGAGAGCGCGCTCTTCAGCGTCGCGCCGAGGATGTCGACGAGCTCGCCGGGGTTCGAGAGGCCCGGGATGAGCTCCTTCGAGGTCTCGATCCCGTACGACTGCAACCACTGCGCCGTCCCCTCGAAGAGCTCGGCGATGCGGGTCTGGTAGAGCTCTTGGCGGGCGCCGAGCTGGGTCACGGCGCCCGCGAAGACCAGGCCGACCGCGAAGATGGCCGCCGCGTCCACCGCGAGCCCCGCGAAGACCGCGAAGAGGGTCGGCACGCGCCGACGCTTGAGCCAGAGCACGAGCGGCGCGGTCGTGACGGCGAGGAAGCCCGCGAGGAGCACGACCGACACGACCGGCCGGGCCGCCGAGAGCCCAAACGCCACGACGACGACGGCGGCGGCGAGGATGAAGGCGTTCCGGCCACGTCGCAGGGTCACCTCCGCAAGCTACTCCCACCGCGGAGCGTCGGCCAAGTCATCGCCGCTCGCGGCGCGCTCCGACCGGCGGCGGGGGGCCGCGCGAGGCCCCCTCGGCGGCCAGGATTCGACGAAAATTCGCGCCCGGACGGGGCCCAGCCTAGCGTCGGGGGGTGCGTCGAGCCGTTCCGACCCCGTCGCCGATGGGCGCCCCCTCGCCGAGCGACGATCCGCCGGTCCGGACGGGGCGATCCGTCCGCGGGCGCGGCGGCCTCTGGGTCTCGCTCGTGATGCTCTCCGCGTCGCTGCCCAGCGTCGCGCTCGCTTGGACCGACACGCACGTGCAGACCGCGTCCGCGAGCCTGCGCGTCCACGAGGACGCCTCGGTCGACGTCGCCCTCGTGGTCCGCGTCCAGGTGCGGGGCGGTTGGCTCGAGAGCCTGGAGATCGCCGGGCTCGATCCGGGGCTCACGGTCGCCGAGGGCTCGATCGACGTCCGCTCGGACGAGGGCGAGCGTTTCCCCGCCCGCGCGAGCGCCACCGATGACGGACGGGTGACGATCACCTTCCCGCGCCGCGCCGGCCCGCGCCGAGGACACCACACGCTCGCGCTCCGCTATCGGGCCAGCCTCGCCTCGCGGATCAGCGACGCCCAGGACGATCACGTGCGCGTCTCGTGGACCTTCCCTGGCTGGCAGTCGGGGCTCGACGGCGTGTCGATCGCGATCGACGCGCCGCGCGGGGCACGCTTCGTCGACGAGGACGACCTGCTCGTGACCCTCGCGCGGGAGCGCGAGGTCCGCGGCGAGCGCGCCATCCTGCGCTGGCGGCGCGCGCACCTGCCCCGCACCCTCGCCTGGGAGCTGAGCTTCGAGGTCCCGCGCGCCGAGATGACGCTCACCGCCAGCGAGCGGGGGACCGACGGCCGGGATCTGGCGCGCGAGCTCGCCGGAGAGCGCTCGGGCGGCGGCGCGCCTCTGAACGATGACGTGAACGATCACGTGCACGATGAGGTCGATCGCGGCGCCGTCGCGCCGGCCACCCGCAGCGCGGGCTCGACGATCGAAGCGTTCACCGGTCCAGCGCTCGTCGGGCTGCTCTGCCTCGTCGCGCTCTTGCTCTTCGCCCGAGAGGCGCGCAGCCGGGGCGCTCGCCCGCGTGGCTGGCTCCCCGGGCCGACCACGCTGCGAGCGGGCATCATCGTCTTCGCTGCAGCGGGCGCTGCCCTCTTCGACGGCCCATCGGCGTGGGCCCTCCTCGCCCTCGCCCCGCTCGCGACGCTCCAGCGGAGCGCGCTCGCCACGACGGCGCGCCTCGGCGTCTGGCAACGGGCGCGCGCCGCCGATCTCCAGATCGCACGCCGCGCGGGAGGCACTCGCGCGCTCGATCTCGTCGACGCGACGCGACCGCTCGGGCTCCTCGTGCTCGCCGTGGTGTGGGGCGTCGCGACGCGCGCGCCGGGTGTCGAGCTCGCCCACCTCCTGCTGGGGACTCTCGCCTTCTTCGCCTCGCGGCGACGCCTCCCGGCGCCGCCCTACGAGCGGCTCGGCGCGCTGCTTCGATACGCGGGCACGCTCCAGCTCCCGGAGGGCGTCGCGGTCGCGCTCGTCGTGCACCGTGACACGCAGGGACGCGCGCAGGACGCGCGCCTGCGGCTCGTCACGACCCACCGGCCGAGCGGGACGCTCCGGCTCGACGTCGTGATCGCCGACGAAGAGGGCGGCGGCGGGCTCGTCGCGATCCCG
This sequence comes from Myxococcales bacterium, assembly GCA_019637115.1. Taxonomy (GTDB): domain Bacteria; phylum Myxococcota_A; class Polyangia; order Polyangiales; family Houyiibacteriaceae; genus JACKEH01. The sequence goes on from JAHBWH010000052.1 coordinate 34,814, forward strand.
CGAGGGCTCGTCGTGACGCGCGAGGCGAGCGCCGCAGAGGAGCGCGTGAACGAGGCGCATCCGGGGCTCGTCGCGCGCCGCGGGCCGGGTGGGCGGCTCGCGCGCTTGGTGGAGCTGGACGCGCTCTTCGCCGTCGCGCGGACGCTCGACGCGCCCGAAGCCCTCGAGGCGCCTCCGACGTCTCGCGCGAGCCTGGCCGCGTCGCGGGCCAGCGCGCCTCCGATGATGCTCGCTGCGCCGCGGCGCTGATCAGCCGCGGGGGTTGCGACGCTTCGCGCGATAGCGCACGCGCACTGGGGTCCCTTCGAAGCCGAAGCGATCCCGCAGCGCGTTGACGACGTAGCGCTGATACGAGAAGTGCACGTAGTCCGGGTGGTTCGTCACCACCACGAAGGTCGGCGGCGACGTCTCCGCCTGGGTCACGTAGTAGAGCCGGACGGCGTGGTTCTTCTGCGAGGGCGGCGGGTGGTGCTCGAGCACCTCCTCGAAGAAGCGGTTCACCTCGGCCGTGCCGATGCGCTTCTTGTGCTCGATGCTCGCCGCGACCACCGCGTCGAAGAGCTTGCGCACGCCGCGCCCGGTCTTGGCGCTCAGCGTGAGGATCGGCGCCCACGGCGCGAACGAGAGGATCTCCCGCGTGCGCTGGCGCATCGCGCGCTGCTCGTCCTTCGTCATCACGTCGGCCTTGTTCAACCCGATGACGAGCGCGTTGCCACGGTCGACCGCGAGCCCCGCGATCTTCGCGTCCTGCTCGCCCACGCCCTCGTGCGCGTCGATCATGAGCACGACGACGTCGCTCCGCTCCATCGCCCGGATCGCGTGCAGGACGCTGAGCGCCTCGACCCCCCTGCCCTCGACCTTCGACTTGCGACGCATCCCGGCGGTGTCGATGATCACGAGGCGCTGGCCGCCGCGCTCGACGAGCGTGTCGACGCTGTCGACCGTCGTGCCCGGGCGGTCGTCGACGATCTGCCGATCTTCACCGCTGAGCTGGTTGACGAGCGACGACTTGCCAGCGTTCGGCCGGCCGACGATCGCGACGCGCGGCACCTCGAGGTCGACGGGCTCGGCCTCTCGCTCCGGCAGGAGGTCGGCGAGGGTCTCCTCGAGGTCGCCGAACCCGCGTCCGTGGAGGGCGGAGACCGGGAAGACGTGATCGATGCCGAGCTCGTAGTAGACGTTCGCGTCGAGCGCGCGCGCCGGCGAGTCAGCCTTGTTCGCGACGAAGAGCACGGGCTTGCCCGCGTCGCGCAGGAGCTGCACGGCCTCGCGGTCTGCCGGCACGGGATCCATCGACGCGTCGAAGACGCAGAGCACGACGTCGCACTCGTCGAGGGCGAGCTTCACGTGACCGGTGATACCCGCCTTCATCGGGTCGTCGCTCTCGGGGTCGAAGCCGCCCGTGTCGATGAGCACGTAGTCGCGGTCGAAGCTCGTCGCGTCCGCGTAATGACGGTCGCGGGTCACGCCCGGGACGTCCTCGACGATCGCGATGCGCTGCCGCGCGAGGCGGTTGAAGACCGTGCTCTTGCCGACGTTGGGACGCCCGACGATGGCGACCATCGGTCGCTGCCCACCGGCACCCGCCGGGAGCGGCTGGTTGCGTTTCCCTCGGGACGACCCGCGGCCGCTCGCGCTCGACTCCCTCATTGGTCTTCTCCCGTGGCGAGGCGGCGCGCCTTCACCGGGTCCGCGGTCCAACCCTGCACGACCTTCACCCAGAGCTCGAGGTGCACGCGGCGCTCGAGGAAGGCCTCGATGGCGACGCGCGCCTCGGTCCCGATCGTCTTCAAGCGCTCGCCGCGCTTGCCGATGACGATGCCCTTGTGGCTGTCCTTCTCGACGACGATGGTGGCGTGAACCCGCGTCAGGGGGCCGTCCTCCATGCGGTCGATGACGACGGCGGCGCCGTAGGGCACCTCCTTCTGCACGTGTCGGAGCACCGCCTCGCGGATCATCTCGGCCACGAAGAAGCGCATCGGCCGATCGGTGACGAAGTCCGGGTCGTCGTAGAGCAGCCCCTCGGGCAGATGCTGCCGCAGCTCGGCGACGAGCCCCTCGAGCCCGATGCCGCGCGTGGCCGAGACGGGCACGAGCGCGGCGAAGGGGTGGAGCGCGCCGTACGCCTCCATGAACGGCAAGAGCAGGCGCTTGTCTTGGAGCTGGTCGATCTTGTTCACGCCGAGGATCACGGGGACCTTCACCTCGGCGAGGGCGTCGAGCGCCGGGCGGTCGGCGTCGCGCACCTCGACGCGCGGGGTAGCCCCGCGTCGGTCGCTCGGGGCCTCCGTGAGCAGGAGCACCACGTCCGCCTCCGCGAGCCCGAGCTTGGCCTGCTCGACGAGCACGCCATGCAGCGCCGTCTGCGGCGTGAGCAGGCCAGGCGTGTCCACGAACGCGATCTGCGTCGGGGGGGACTCCTGAAGGTAGACGCCGAGCACGGCGGAGCGGGTGGTGCCGGGCTTGGGCGTCGCGATCGCGAGCCTCTGGCCGAGCAGCCGGTTCATCAGCGTGGACTTGCCGACGTTCGGTCGCCCGACGATCGCGCATCGGCCAGCGCGGGGCGTGTCATCTCGGTCGGTCATGGCGGGCGCGCATCTTGATGTCCGGACGCCACCGCCGCCACCCGTAGCGGGTCCCGCCCTCCGAAAGGGAGCCCGACCGTGGGTTGGCGACAGCCCCTGACGGGAGCTGGCGGCAGCCCCCTCACGGAAAGGAGGGCAGTGCAGGAGCCCTGCTTGACCGCCGCCACCCCTCGGACGACCCTGCGGGGCTCATGCCCGTCGCGTCCATCATCCTCGGCATCGTCGCGCTCCTCTTCATGGTCGGGGGGTTCCTCATGACCGGCGTGCCCGTGGCCGGCGCGGTGCTCAGCTTCGGCGCGCCGATCGCGGCGCTCGTCGGCATCGTCCTCGCCGGGGTGTCGATGTCGCGGGCCAAGCGCGAGGGCTCCGAGTCCGGCGCGGCGGTCGCCGGGCTCGTCATCAACATCGTCAGCTTCATCCTCGGCCTCGCGGTCGCCCTCACCTGTGGGCTCTGCAACGTCTGCTTCACGTCGGCGGCGGTCGGCGCGGGCAGCGCGGCTGCGAACAACCCCTTCCGCCAAGGGCAGAACCCCTTCCTCGTCCCCGGCCAAGGCGCGGGCACCTCCTTCGCGGGCGAGCTCAGCCGCATCTCGCTCTCGATGAACCTCGCGACCGTGCAGATCCAGTGCGCGACGGATCCGACGGGCGCGCGCGCCGCGCAGAGCGTCCTCCACCCCGGCGTCGTGGACGCGCTGCAAGGTCAGCTCTGCGCGATCGACGACGAGATCGCCGAGGCGTACGCGCAGAGCTGCGAGCATGGGGAGCGTCCGTGCTCGAGCGTGGCGCCGCTCGGCGCGGGGCCGGACGCCGAGCGGGCGACCGCGCTCGGGCTCGATCCGTCGCAATGCTTCGTCTACACGTCCGGCCAGGGGCGCATCATCGGGTGCAACACCGCCGGCGCCGACTTCCGCCTCATCCACCTCGAGAACGTCACCGCGGTCGAGTGAGCCCGCCAGGGCCGTGTCCGAGGGCCGTGTCCGAGGGCCGTGTCCGAGGGCCGTGTCCGAGGGCCGTGTCCAAGGGCCGTGTCCGAGGCCGTGCCGACGCCGTGTCCGAGGCCGCGTCCGAGGTTCGTTTGGATTGCGCCCCCGCCGCCACGTGCGACGCGGCCCATGAACGCGTAGCCTCCGCGCCGTGGACCCGATCCTCACGGTGCTCCGCTTCGGAGACGTCGAGCGCCCGCTCGGCACCTTCGGGCTGTTGATCGCGTTCGGGATCCTCGTGTCAGCGACGCTCGCGGCGCGCGCCGCCGCGCGCGCAGACATCGACGTCGGGCGCGCCATCGCGGCGTTCGGGTTTACCGCGGCCGGCAGCCTGGCCGGGGCCTTCACGCTCTTCGTCGCGGTCGAATACTTCCGGACGGGCGCGCTCATCGACCTGCGAACGCAAGGCGGGCTCGTCTTCTACGGGGCGCCGCTCGGGGGTGGGCTTGCGCTCTGGCTCGCGTGCCGCGCCTTCGGACTGCCCTTCTGGCGCCTCGCGGACGTCGGCGTTCAAGCCATCCCCGCGGGCCACGCCATCGGACGCCTCGGCTGCTTCTTCGGCGGGTGCTGCTACGGCCGCCCCTTCGAGGAGGGAGCCGCGCCCTTCTGGGCCGTGCGCTACACGCACTGGATGGCGCCCGCCGCCGACCCGCCCGTGCTGCGGCACCCCACCCCGCTCTACGAGAGCGGCCTGCTCCTCGCGGTCGCGTTCGCGTTCACGCTCCTCCCGCCGAAGCGCGTCGGGACGGGGGCGCGGCTCGGCGCCTATTGCGTCGCGTACGCCCTCGTCCGGTCCACCGTCGAAGCGTTTCGGGGCGACACGGTGCGCGGGATCTGGGCCCTCGGGCTCTCCACGTCGCAGTGGCTCTCCGTGCTGACCGCAGCCCTCGGCGTCGTGCTCATGGCCCTCGCGAAGCGCCAGCCCGTGGAGATCGGATGAGCCCCCGGCGTCGTGCGCGTGGCCCTCGCGAAACGGCCGCCGGAGGGTGGACGAGCCGCCTAGCGTCCGCGCGACCAAACGGCCTCACCAGCGTCGGCGCGTTGCTCGCGCTCGGGCTCGCGGTCGCGCCTGCGCGCGGGGACGCCGAAGCCGCCACCGCGCTCGTCGAGGCGCTTCCGCCCACCATTCGGATCGCGGCGGGCTGGTTTCGTCGCGGAAGCGACGAGGTGGACGTCCGGTACGCCCTCTCGCTCTGCGAGCGTGAGCTCGGCTTTCGCGGGCGGGAGATCTGCCACGAGCCGAGCGTCGCGCTGCTCTTCGAGGCCGAGATGCCCGCCCGCCGGATTCACGTGCGCGCCTTCCGCATCGACCGCACGGAGGTCACCCGAGCGGCGTGGCGGACGTGCGTGCGCGCGGGCCGGTGCCCCCCCGAGCGAACGCCCGACACCGACGAGCGCCTGGGCGCCCCACAGATGCCGGTCACTGGGGTGACGTGGGTGGAGGCTCGAGCCTATTGCGAGTTCGTAGGAGGCCGGCTCCCGACCGAGACCGAGTGGGAGCGGGCCGCGCGTGGGGTCGACGGTCGACGCTTCCCGTGGGGCAACGCCTGGAACGATCGGCTCGCCAACCACGGCGGCCTCGAAGGGCGCGCCGCGATCGACGGCTTCCGGTTCCTCGCGCCCGTCGGCAGCTTCCCAGACGGGGCGAGCCCCTTTGGCCTCCTCGACGTCGCGGGGAACGTCTGGGAGTGGACCGAGGATCGCTTCGCGCCCGGCGCCTACGCGGGCGACCTCGCCGTCGATCCACAAGGTCCGCGCGAAGGCGGAGAGCGCGTCGCGCGCGGCGGCTCGTGGCGGAGCACGGCCGAGCAGCTCCGCGTCACCACGCGGCGCCCGGTGCCCGAGGGCGCGCACGCGCCAGACCTCGGGCTGCGCTGCGCGTACGACGATTGAACCGACCGGTCGCCTCCGTGTTTCGCCACCGCGCGCACGCGAACGGATGGTTCGGGTCGCGCAGCCCTCCTCGACGAGGACAAGCCCGTGGACCCTCGAGCGAGCCGGAGCGACAGGCGAGACTCGATTTGCGAAGTGCCCACCCACGGGGCTATGTTCCCGCCCCCTCGTTGGAGCCCCCATGCGCGCCTCGTCCCTCATCTTCGCCTTCTTCCTCTCGCTGCTCTCCTTCTCGTGCAAGGGCGGCGAAGGCGACGCCTGCAAGGACAACTCGAATTGCGGCGGGGGTCGGCTCTGCTGCAAGCCGAGCCTCCTCGCCTCCCGGGGCCGCTGCCAGCTCGTGTGCGGCATGGAGGACGCCGGCGGTGTGGACTCGGGGGCGACGGATAGCGGCGCCGCGGACACCGGCGCGACCGACGCGGGAGATGATGACGCCGCGACGGAGGACGCCGGGGCCGACGACGCTGGCGAGGACGCCGGGACCGACGACGCTGGCGAGGACGCCGGGACCGACGACGCTGGGACCGACGACGCCGGGACCGACGACGCCGGGACCGACGACGCTGGGACCGACGCGGGGGAGTGACCCGTCCGCTCCGGGTGTAACCCCACCGCGCGGGTTTCGTTCGAGCGGCGGACTGCGATACCCTTCCCGGACCTGTCTTTCGAGCTCCGATGAAGGTCTGTCCTACCTGCGGCGAAGCGTTTGGCGACGAGCACGCGCGTTGTCCTCACGACGGCGCGACGCTGCGGGTCGTGCAAGACCCGCTCCTCGGCAAGACGGTTGGCGGCCGCTACCGACTGATCTCCCGCATCGGAGCCGGCGGGATGAGCGCCGTCTACCTCGCGCGCCACGTGCTCATCGACCGGCTCGTGGCCGTCAAGACGCTCCGCCGAGACCTCGCGCAGGACCCGGTCCAGCGGGACCGCTTCATCCGTGAGGCGCGCGCCGTCAACCGGATCAACCACGAGAACATCGTCGAGATCACGGACTTTGGCGAGACCGAGGACGGGCTCGTGTACCTGGTGATGGAGTACGTCCCAGGCGAGCCGCTGCTGAAGGTCATCGGCCAGGACGCGCCCTTCCCCGCCGGCCGCGCGCTCCACATCGCCGAGCAGATCGGCAGCGCGCTCGGGCGCGCTCATCAGATGGGCATCGTCCACCGCGACCTCAAGCCCGAGAACGTGCTGGTCGTGCGTCGGGCCGACGGCGGGGACGCGACCAAGATCCTCGACTTCGGGATCGCGAAGATCCTCGACGCGCCGTCGCTCACGGGGAGCCAGCAGATCTTCGGCACTCCCGGCTACATCGCGCCCGAGTACATCCAGTCCACGGCCATCGACGGCCGCGCCGACCTCTACTCCCTCGGCGTGATCCTCTACGAGATGGTCACGGGCGCGCTGCCCTTCGACTACGAGTACCCCGGCGACCTCCTCGTCAAGCACGTCACCGAGCAACCCATCCCGCCCCGCGAGCGGGATCCCAACGTGGACGTCGCGCTCGAGCAGCTGATCCTCCGGTGCCTCGAGAAGGACCCGGCCGAGCGTTTTCGCGACGCCTACCACTTCCTCGAAGAGCTGCGCAGCACCCGAGAGCGCCTCGGCGGGCCGGGCACGTGGGGAGGGATGAGCGAGCCGGCCGAAGAGAGCCTCCCGACGCCGACGCTCGATGGCGTCGTCCAGCGCGCGCTCCTCGCGCAGTCGGACCTCCCGACGGGCGAGCTCTCGCTCGACATCTCCGTCGAGCTCTCGGGCGAGACACCGCTCTTCGACGACCGGACGGAGCTCGACGACGCGGCCCCCGCGGGCGAGCGCCCTCGGCGGGACACCGTCCCCGACCTGGAGCCTCCGATCCCGGCGCCGCCGAGCCTCGCGGTCGCGAGCCCCCCGGACCACGGGCTCTTGGGGGTGAGACGCTGGCGCGCGCGCTTCGACGCGCTCGTCGACGCGGTCGAGACGCTCGGCGCGGTCCCGCCCGAGGCGCTGGACGACCTCGCGTTCGCGAAAGAGCTGCTGCTCAGCCTCGAGCACGGGGTGGCGACGGCGGAAGCCGCGCAGCGCGAGATCGACGAGATCGACGAGCTCGCGCGCGACGTCCGCGGGACGCTGGGCCGCGCGATCGACCAGCTCGCGGTGCGCCTGTCCAAATCCCGAGGTGTGCTCGAAGAGCTCGCGCAGCGTCGCAACGAGCTGCGCGCGCGGCGGGACGCCGAGCTGGCGCGCCTGCGCGGCGGAGATGGCGACGAAGGCCGCGCCGACGCGCTCCTCTGGGAGCTGGCGACGGTGGACCAAGCGGTCCGCGCGCAGGCGACCGAGAGCGACGAGGTCGAGGCGCAGCTGGCCGAGCTGCGGACTCAGCTCGACACCCGCAACCAAGAGCTCGAAGACCGGCAGGCGAGCGCGGTGCTGACGGCCGACGCCGAGATGATCCGCTTGGACGCGATCGCGAGCGCGATCCGCGCGCCGCTCGAGCGAGTGCAGGCGTTCGTCGAGGCGAGCTGGGCGGCGGACAGCCGCGCGGGCTGACGTCGCCGCGCAGGCTCGACCAGAGTGCGGTCGAGTGCTCCCGTTTCGCGATCCTTCGTGACGGGCACGTGACGAGAGGCCCGACACGAATTGACCTCTGCGGAGGGGCCGTCTAGCTTCGGGCCCGTTCCGCCCGAGCATCACGGCGGAGCTCGGAGGCTCTCGACATGCTTCGTCCGTGGATCGTTCGACTCGCGCTCGTCACCTCGATCCTCGCGGTCGCGCCCCTCGTCACGCCGCGCGTTGCCCACGCTCAGGCGCCCAGCCGCCAAGTCCGCGAGGCGGCCCGCGAGGCCTACGCCCGCGGTCAGGAGGCGTTCCGAGACGGCCGCTTCGCCGAGGCGGAGTCAGCCTTCGAGGAGGCCTTTGGCCACATCCCCAACCCGATCGTCCTGCTCGGGCTCGCCGAGGCACGCGAGCGCCTCGGCAACGTCCCCGGCGCCATCAGCGCGCTCGACGCCTACCTCGTCAACCGCCCCGACGCGCCCGACGCGGACGCGGTCCGCGACCGCCTCGCGACGCTCCGCGCCACCCCCGGTACGCTCGTGGTCCAATCGGTGCCCGGCGGCGCGGCCGTCCTGCTCGACGGCAGCGACACGGGGCAGATCACCCCCGCCGAGCTGCAGACGCACCCCGGCCCCCACACCGTGAGCCTCCGGCTCGAGGGGTACGAGCTCGCCGACGCCACCGTCGACGTGGGCCCGGGCGGCTCGACGGAGGTCGAAGTGGCGCTCACCGCGATGCTCGCCCCCGTCGTCGAGCCCGAGCCCCCCGCCGCGGAGCCGCTCGAGGAGCCGGAGCCCGAGGTCACCACCCCGGCGTCGACGGGGCCGGGAACGGCCGTCTGGGTCACCTCTGGGATCGCGGCGGCCTCCCTCGTGGGTGGCACCATCCTCGGCTTCATGGCCCTCTCGCGCCAGGCGCAGTTCGACGACGATCCGATGACCGCGACGGCAAACGAGGGCGACCGCTTCGCGCTCTTCGCCGACGTGCTCTTCAGCGTCGCCGCGGTCTCTGCGATCACCGCCATCGTCCTCTTCTTGACCCGCAAGAGCCCCGAGGAGCAGCGGCAAGAGCGCGTCCAGATCGCGCCCCACGTCGGCCCCCGCGGCGGTGGGGTCGGCGCCCGCCTCGTGTTTTGAAGCCGTTCTCGCGAGCGAAGCGAGGGGAGGGGCCCCGCGGGGCTGCACCCCCCGTGGGGGAGAGGCTGGCGACAGCCCCTCCGAGCAAGACGGGGTGACGCGCGCGCCCACGCGGGTTAGCGTGCCTGCGAACGAAGAAGCAGTCCGGATAGAGGTGAACGTGAAGATGAGGTCGCTCGGCTTTGGGCTCGTGCCCCCAACCCGAAGTTCGTTCCGGGTTGCCGTGAATGATCGGCCGGAGGGCCCGCCGTCGCGCAGGCGTCGGACACGCCGAGTCGAGGAGGCCGGCGAGCGCTCGCCGCGGATCCCCGGAGCGAGCTTTGGGTTGGGCGCGCTGCTCCTGACGATGGCCAGCGGATGCCAGCTCGTCGTGAGCTTCGACCCGAGCCGGGTCCCGGACGGCGGACCGGACGCGGGGACCATGGACGGCGGACAGACCGACACGGGCCTGGACGCTGGTGAGCTGGACGCTGGTGAGCTCGACGCTGGTGAGCTCGACGCCGACCAAGACGACGCGGGCGACGTCGACGCTGGTGAGACGGACGCTGGCGACACGGACGCCGGCGACACGGACGCCGGCCCGGGTGACGCGGGCACCGACGCGGCCGCGCCCTGCGGCGACCTCGGGGAAGCGTGCTGCGCTGGGGACTCGTGCACCGGCGCGGCCCTCGTCTGCGACACCGCCGGGACGATGACCTGCGTGGCATGCGGCGCCGCCGACGCGCTCTGCTGCGCGGGCGATACCTGCGACGGAACCCTCGTCTGCACGGGCGGGACGTGCGCGGCGCCGTGCGGCGGCGCCGACCAGGCCTGCTGTGCGACGGGCGAGCCGTGCGGCGCAGCGCTCGTGTGTGACGGCGACGATACCTGTCGCGCGTGCGGGGCCGATGGCGAGCTCTGCTGTGCTGGAGACGCGTGCGATGGCGACCTCCTCTGCGTCGCGGGGACCTGCGAATAGCCCTCCGCGCCTGCGGATCTCGCCGTGGACGTCGTCGACTCCCGTCGTCGAGCAGCCGCCGAAACCCCTGGAGATGGCGGCGCCGAGCTGCTAGGCGCCCGTCGTGGGTACTGGAACGATCACGCTCTGGTGGTACGCGCTCTGCTGCGCGTTCATCACGATCTTCACGATCGTCACGAGCCTGCTCATCGCCCACGGCCAACGGAAGAAGCGCCGGCGACGAGCCGGCGCGCAGAAGCCCGCGCTTGACCCCCCCGCCTCGCACGACTAGAAACGCCTCGTTTTCGTGGACCGCGCCGACGCGCGGTGGGCGCTCACGCGCCGCGGCCCCCGAGGAGCCGCCCGACCAGGAGGTCCGTTGAGTCCGAAGCCGGAGGGAGCCCAAGAGCCTGCGGGCCGCGTTCGCGCCGGCCGCATCGGCCGCCGCGTCGCGCTCGGCTTCTACTTCGCCTTCCTCGTCTACATCACGGTCGTCGCCTTCTGGAGCGTCGTACCGCAGATCTTCTGGCCCGCTTCCTCCGCCCCCGCCGACGCGGACTGCGCCACCGGCCTGCGCGAGCTGACCGTCGACCTCCGCGCGCGCGCGGCGGGCGGCGTCACCGCCAACGCCTCGGCGCTCGACTTCGCCGCGTGGGACGACCGCTACCACGCCCTCGCCGCCCGCTGCGAGAGCGACGACCGTTATCACCGCGTCGGCGTGCTGCGCCATCGCCTCGACACCACCCTCCGCCGCTTCGCGCGCGAGGACGCCCGCCTCTTCGACGAGGTCGAGCGCTCGCTCACGGCGGCTACCTCTCCTCGAGAAGGATCATGACCACCGATTTCGCGACCCCCCAAGAGCCTCAGGCCGAGGCCGACACCTTCGACTCCCTCGGGCTCACCGAGCCCGTCCTCCGCGCCATCGGCGAGATCGGCTGGAGCAGCCCGACCCCCGTCCAGCGGGAGTGCTACCCGCTCGCCATCGACGGCAAGGACCTCATCGTCCAGAGCCGCACCGGAACGGGCAAGACCGGCGCGTTCGGCATCCCGATCGTCGATCGCCTCCTGGACGCCCAGCCTGGCGTGCAGGCGCTCATCCTCGCGCCGACCCGCGAGCTCGCGCTGCAGAGCGCCCGTGAGATCGGCAGGCTCGCCGTCCACCGGGGCCTGAGCACGACCGCGGTCTACGGCGGCGCGCCGATGGAGAAGCAGGTCCGCGAGCTCGCGCAGGGGGCGCAGATCGTGAGCGGCACCCCCGGCCGCGTCCTCGATCACCTGCGACGCGGCACGCTCGACTCCTCAGGGCTGCGCGTGCTGGTGCTCGACGAGGCCGACGAGATGCTCTCGATGGGCTTCGCCAAGGAGCTCCACGCGATCCTCGAGCTCCTCCCGAAGGAGCGCCAGACCTTCCTCTTCAGCGCCACCGTCGACGGCCCGATCCAGCGGGTCGGTGAGCGGCACATGAAGGATCCGACCGTCGTCACCCTGAGCGGCGACGCCGTCGGCGCGCTCGGGATCACGCACTACGTCTACATGGTCAGCGGCAAGGGCCGCGCCCGGGATCTCGGTCGCATCCTGGAGGTCGAGGACCCCGAGAGCGCGATCATCTTCTGCAACACCAAGGCAGAGACCGAGCAGGTCGCCGCCGAGCTCCAGCGGCTCGGCTTCGACGCGGACTGGCTGAACGGCGACCTGCCGCAGTCCGAGCGCGAGCGCATCATGGCGCGCACGCGCGCGAGCGAGCTCCGCTACCTCGTGGCGACCGACGTGGCCGCGCGAGGCATCGACATCTCTCACCTCACGCACGTCATCAACTTCGCGCTGCCCGAGCATCTCGAGCAGTACATCCACCGCACCGGCCGGACCGGCCGCGCAGGCCGCACGGGCACGGCGATCACCCTCGTCGCCCCGCAAGAGCTCGGCACGCTCTACTACCTCCGGCTTCAGTACAAGATCTTCCCCATCGAGCGCTCGATGCCCTCGGCGGGCGAGGAACGCACGAGGCGCGAGCTCGATCGGCTCGAAATGTTGCAGCAAGCCTTCGGCGCGCCGAGCGAGATG
>JAHBWH010000053.1 GCA_019637115.1 Myxococcales bacterium
GTCCTCCCCCGCCTATCCGTTCGATCGACCTTCGGACCTCCCGATGCCTCTCCCGGTCGTGGGAATCGGGACGCTCCCGGTGCACGACGCTCGGACGACGGCTCTTCGCACCCGGATTCGTTCGAGTGACCTGGGAGAACGAAGCGCGCCCGGCGCCTTCGGACGTTCGACGGAGCTCACGCCTGGAAATAGAAAGTAGGGTCGGAGGCGAGCGCCGTCGTGAGCTGCGCGCACGACCGCGCTCGCAGGGTCCGACCTGCGCGAGGTGGCGACGTCCCGTGTCGAGAGCGCGGCGGTCTTCCGGAATGGGAGATGGGCTTGCCCGCTCCGCGCTGAGGCGCTGCGCTCGGCCGGTGGGTCCGACCGGCCGCCGGGTCGGCGGCGCGGACTCCAACGCGACGCGGACCGCACGGACGCGACGCTGCAGGTGCACGGCCACGTCCACGTGCGCGTGTACGTCCACGTCCACGTGCGCGTGTACGTCCACGTCCACGTCCACGTGCGCGTCCACGTACGTGCGCGTGTACGTCCACGACCACGTCCACGTGCGCGTGCGCGTCCGCGTCCGCGTCCGCGTCCACGTCCACGTCCACGTCCACGTCTACGTGCGCGTGCGCGTGCGCGTGCGCGACCAGAAACGTCCGTCCGGGTTCCGCGGGGGATAGAAGCGCGAGAGGACCACAGCGAAGCGCTACTTCGCACGACACGGACTCGGACGGCCTCGGTCGGACACGAACGCAGACACGAACGCAGACACGAACGCAGACTCGGACTCGGACTCGGACTCCGACTCGGACTCCGACTCGGACTCGGACCCGGACGCGGACCCGAACGCGGACCGGACTCGAACGCGGACCCGAACGCGGACTCGAACGCGGACCCGAACGCGGACTCGAACGCGGACCCGAACGCGGACCCGAACGCGGACCCGAACGCGAACGCGGACTCGAAACCGACCGAATGAGGCACACCCCTCAGGGAAGCGGGATCCGCTCCGTCTCGCCCGGCACCCGCGGGAAACGATCCTCTCGCCAATTGTCCTTGGCCAGCTCGAGGCGCTCTTGCCGGCTCGACACGAAGTTCCAGAAGAGGAAGCGCTCTCCCACCGGGGCTCCACCGAGCAACATGGCGCGCGATCCCGGCGCGAGCGCGACGCGCGGGTCGCTGCGCGGCGTGAAGACGACCATCTGCCCGGGGCCGTGCGTCGACCCCGCGACGGCGGCCTCCCCGGCGACCACGTAGAGCGCCCGCTCTTCGTGCTCCTCTGGCAGGCGCAGCTCGCCGCCCTCGGGCGCTTCGATCGCCACGTAGAGCGTCGGCGAGAAGACCTTCACGGGCGAGCGCCGCCCGTAGGCCTCGCCGGCGATGACCGTCATCCGCACCCCGCCGTGCTCGAACGAGGGCAGCTCGTCGGCCTCGTGATGGTGGAACTCGGGCTCGGTCTCCTCGTGCTCGACCGGCAGCGCCACCCAGACCTGGATGCCATGCAGGGCCGCGCCCGCTTCCCGCTCGCTCGCGGGCGTGCGCTCGGAGTGGACGATGCCCTTCCCCGCCGTCATCCAGTTCACCTCGCCAGGGACGATGTCCACCTCGGAGCCGAGGCTGTCTCGATGCGTCACGCGCCCCTCGTAGAGCCACGTCACGGTCGCGAGCCCGATGTGAGGATGCGGCCGAACGTCCATGCCCTGCCCGCTCGGCAGCTTCACGGGACCCATCTCGTCGAAGAAGACGAAGGGCCCCACGAGACGCCGCTTCGGCGCCGGCAACACGCGGCGCACCGAGAACCCGCCGAGGTCACGCGCGCGCCCCTCGATCACCATCTCTATGGACGCCGCGTCGCGCTCGACGCAGGTCGGCTCGTCGGCCGGTCTCCAGCTCATGATTCCCTCGTTCGTTGGTTCGTTCGTTGGTTGGTTCGGCGGCCACCGTCGACGAGCGAAGGCGCTCCCTCGCGCCTGCTCGTCGTCGCGCTCAGGGTCGGATCGTCTCGGTGGCGAAGGCCACCCCATCGCCGTCGATCCAGCGGAGCGTGATCTCCCCCGACGTCGGGTCGAACGCCAGCTCCGTGTAGTTGTTGCGCCCGCTCGAGAAGGAGAACTGGGGCGGCCGGCAGTTCGTGAAGAGCGGGTTCGAGATCTGCGCGGCCGGCCCGACCAGCACCTCCCATTGCAGCAGCTCTCGCCGCGTCAACCCGCGGCGCTCCTCCTCGTCCCGGTCCATCGCGCACCTCGCCACGCCGCACGGCGCGCGCGAAGCTTCACCCACCCCGTGCGCGTTGGAAAGCCCCGCGGCGGGCTCAGGGAGACGCCGCCAGCTCGCGCGCGATCACGGCCTCGAAGGCCTCGAAGGGCTGGGCGCCCGAGACGAGCCGACCGTTGATGAACGAGCTCGGCGTCCCGATGCGCGCGCCCGCGTCCTGCACCGCGCGCATGTCCGCCTCGATCGCGGGCCGATGCGTCTGGCGCTCCAGCGCGCGCCGGACCTGCCGTGGATCGACGCCCCGCACCTCGCGGGCGAGCTCCACGAGCGCGTCGGTGTCGAGCGAGCGGCGCTGACCGAAGGCGTCGAAGACGAGATCGTGGAAACGCCAGAACCCCGCGTCGCCTACCTGCGCGAAGACCTCTCGAGCGGCCTCGGCCGCTGGCATCGCTTGTTGGTGGAAGGGCAGCGGGTAGTCGCGCCAGATGATCCGGACGTCGTTCGGGTGCGCCTGGAGGATCTGATCGAGGGTCGGCCGGATGCGCCCGCAGAAGGGGCATTGGAAGTCCGAGAAGATCTGGATCGTCACCCGCGCGTTCGCGGGGCCGCGGCTCGGCGCGCGCGCTGGGACCGGGACCGCGTAGACCGCCGGCTCCTCGGGCGGCGCCGCGACGCGAGGCGGCTCGGCCGGGGCCTCCGTCAGCGCGCCCTGCATCCGGCGCGCGTAGACGGCGCTCGCGGGCACGCCTTGGGCGACCTCGGCCCGTGCGAGGGCGAGCTCTTCGCGGACGATCTCGTCGAAGTTGTCATAGGGCTGCGCGCCCATCAGCTTGCGGCCGTTGATGAAGAAGCCGGGCGTGCCGCGAGCGCCGAGGCGCGCGGCGGCACGCTGATCCTCTTCGATGCTGGCCCGGTGCGTCCCGTCGTCGAGCGCGCGCCGGACCTGGGCGACGTCCATCCCGAGCGCGGCGGCGTAGCCCTCGAGCTCGCTCCGCCCGAGCTGCCGCTGGTTCTCGAAGAGGAGGGCGTGCATCTGCCAGAAGAGGGGGTCACCGCCCTGCCGGAACGCCTCGCGGGCGATCTCCGCCGCGGGCATCGCGTTGCGATGAAAGGGGAGCGGGTTGTCGCGCCAGACGATACGGAGCTCGCCGGGGTAGGCCTGCAAGAGCCGCTCGAGGGTGGGCTCGACCCGTGCACAGAAGGGGCACTCGAAGTCGCTGAAGATCACGATCGTGACGAGCGCGTCGACCGCGCCGCGCGAAGCAGCCCCGACCGTCTCTACGCGCAGCCGCACGACGTCCTCGTCGGGGAGCGGCACGTCGGCGACTTCCGCCTCGGCCGCGGGCTGCTCGGCGCGCGGGGGCGAGCTGACGGCCACGACGTCGGCGGTCGGAGGCGGGGTCGACCCGCAGGCGACCCAGAAGAGCCATCCGCCGACGAGCCACACGCCCGCACCCGACCCCGGCTGCAAACCTCGAACGATCGCGTTCATGGCGGGGACGCTACCACTCCCGACGCGAGGGGAAAGCCGCAGGGGCCGCGACCCCGGCGGTACGGAGCAGCAGGGCCCGCGATCCCGCCAAGGCGGAGAGCCGAACGCACGCCGGGCCGAACGCAGCCCCCCTCTGCGAACGTGGGACGCAACTCCCGCCGCGCGGGGGCGAGAAGGCCCGCGATGGCGACGAAGGTCGAGGCCGAGGCTACGTGTGCTAGGACTCCGGCGGTGATTCGACTTCGCTTCGCCCAGGGCACGCTCGAGCTGCACGGCCTCGAGAAGGACGACCCCGAGGCGCCGCCCGAGGCGCGCTGGGATCCCCGCTCGGGCTGCTATCGCGCCGAGGCGATCGACTACGCGCGGCTCGTGATGCGCTTTCGCCGCGACAAGCGCGAGTACGCGGACGACGCCCGCGCCTACGCCGAGCTCGCGGACGGCCTGCGCGTCCGACGCGATCCCCGCCCCTACCAGAGCGAGGCGCTCGACGCCTGGTGGAAGGCCCGCGGCCGCGGCGTCGTCGTGTTGCCGACGGGCGCGGGCAAATCGCACGTCGCGATGATGGCCATCGACCGCGCGCGGCGGAGCACGCTCGTCGTCGCGCCGACCCTCGACCTCGTCCGCCAATGGTACGACGGGCTGCGCACGAGCTTCGGCGTGCCCGTCGGCGTGGTCGGCGGCGGCGAGCACCGCGTCGAGGACATCACGGTCACGACCTACGACAGCGCCTACATCCACATGGAGCACCTCGGCGCCCGCTTCGGCCTCGCGGTCTACGACGAGGCCCACCACCTCCCGAGCGAGACCTACGCGCTCGCGGCGCGCCTCGCGATCGCCCCTTTCCGGCTCGGTCTCACCGCGACGCCCGAGCGCCAGGACGGCCGCGAGTCGATCCTCGACGACATCGTCGGGCCGATCGTCTATCGCAAGGAGATCGTCGCGATGAGCGGCGACTACCTCGCCGACTACGACACGGAGCGCGTCGAGGTCGAGCTCTCCCCCGAGGAGCGCGAGCGCTACGAGGAGGCGCGCGCCGTCTACCGCGCCTTCGTGACGCAGCAAGGCATCCGCCTCGGGACGCCGCAGGGCTTCGCGGACTTCATCGCACGCACGGCGCGCAGCGAGGAGGGTCGGCGCGCGATGGCCGCCTACCGCGAGCAACGCCAGCTGGCCTTCTGCGCACCCGCCAAGCTCGAATACCTCGAGCACCTCCTCGACCAGCACCGCGACGACCGCGCGATCCTCTTCACGCAGGACAACGCCACCTGCTACGCGATCAGCCGCCGGTTCCTGGTGCCCGCGATCACGCACCAGACGAAGATCGGCGAGCGGAGCCACGTCCTCGAGGGCCTCGCGTCGGGCCACTACCGCGCGGTGGTGACCAGCAAGGTCCTCAACGAGGGCGTCGACGTGCCGGACGCGAACGTCGCCATCGTCGTGAGCGGCAGCGGCAGCGTACGCGAGCACGTGCAGCGGCTCGGCCGCGTCCTCCGCAAGAAGGGCGACAAGCGCGCGATCCTCTACGAGCTGGTCACGGCGCGCACCGGCGAGGCGTTCACGAGCGAGCGACGGAGGGATCACGTTGCCTACCGCTGAGACCAGTTCTCGTGGGACCGCGTCGCACGCCTTGGCCTCGCAAGGCGTCGCTTCTTGGAGCGCCTCGTCGCACGGTGTCTCGTCGCACGGTGTCTCGTCGCGCCTCGACACGTCGCGTCCCTCGACGTCACCACGAGGCCTCGATGCTCTCCGCTGATCACGTCCGAGCGTTCCGCCGCAAGGACGAGCTCCACCTGCGTCGCTTCGACGCCAAGCAGCGGGCGCGCGCGCTCGAGATCGCGGCCGAGTACGTCGACATCGCGCGACACGCCATCGGCGAGGAGCGCGCCTCCGTGATGGAGGCCCTCGCCTCGGTCGACCTCGAAGCGCGCGAGCAGAAGATCGCCGAGGGCCTCAAGAAGCTCGTGCTCGACCGCGCCGAGTTCGAGAGCGAGGCCACCCTCGATCCCGTCACGCTCCGGGCGGAGGTCTTCGGCGCCGCCTCCAAGGCGCGCCAAGAGGGCAGCTTCGATCGAGACGCGCTCCTGTCGACGCTCGCCGCGAAGCACGGCGTCGGCCCCGAGGAGCTGGAGCGCCTGCTCTACGCGGACCTCAAGCAGGCGCATCGCCTGCTGAGCTTCACGGACTGCGAGCCCGACGCCATCGTCGACGCCTACGAGCTCGGCCAGGTGCAGGCGGTGCTGCTCCGCGCCGAGCGGGTCACCGCCGCCGTCCGCTGCGTCGATCCCGCGGGCTATCGCCACCTCTTCCGCGCGCTGAAGTTCCACCGCCTGCTGCATCGCATCGCGGCGGTCCCGAGCGGCGGCTACCTCGTCGAGATCGACGGCCCCGCGAGCCTCTTTGGCGCGACGACCAAATACGGCCTCCAGCTCGCGCTCGTGCTCCCAGCGCTGCGGGCCTGCGACGCTTGGACCCTCGACGCGATGGTCCGCTGGGGCAAGGACCGCTCCCGCCTACGCTTCCACGCCGAGGGCAGGCGCGAGGGCGCGCCCGAGGAGCCACCCTTCCCCGACGAGCTCGCCACGCTCTACGACAAGCTCCGCGATCAACGCGACAAGCACGGCTGGGAGGTCGAGGTCGCTAGCGCGATCTTCAGCGTACCCGGCGTCGGCGAGCTCGTGCCCGACCTCGTGCTGCGGAAGGGCGAGCGCGAGGTCTTCGTCGAGGTGCTCGGGCATTGGTCCCGCGACGCCGTCTGGAAGCGCGTCGAGGCCGCGGAGCGCGGCCTCCCGGCGCCCGTGCTCTTCTGCGCCTCGAGCCGGCTCCGCGTCAGCGAGGAGGTCCTCCCCGACGACGCCCCCGCCGCGCTCTACGTCTACAAGGGCGTGATGAGCGCCAAGACCGTGCTCGAGCGCGCGACCGCGCTCGCAGCCCGCTGAGCGGCAGCGCTGTAGAATGGCGCGAGCACCCGTGGGTCCCGTCTGCGCCCGAGTCGGTGAACGCGCTCCCATGGAAGGTGTTCGTCGTGCTCCCGTGGGTGCGCGGTTGAACGACCGGGTCCTGATGGCGCGGCGTCGCGCCGTGTCGCATCTTCGGCTGATGGACATCGAGGTCATGCATCGGGTCGGCACGCCGAAGGGCGCGTTCACGGTCGAGGACGAAGGCGAGCGACTCGCGGAGATGACCTACTCGTGGGCGGGAGATGAGTTCTTCATCATCGACCACACCCACGTCGACGATCGGCTGCGCGGGAAGGGCGCGGGCGCGAAGCTCGTGGCCGCGGCGGTCGCGTATGCGCGCGAGCGCGGCGTGACCATCTTGCCCCTCTGCCCCTTCGCGAAGTCGGTCTTCGACCGGACGCCCGAGTACGCCGACGTCCTGCGGCGTTGAGTGATCGCGTCCGCGTGATCTTCGGCGCCGCGGCTGCACCGTGTCAGCGAAGGACTGGGCATTCGCGAGCCCGTGGCACCTGCTCGCCGGAAGCGCGCGGAGGCAATCTCCGCGCTCCTCCGCCCGCCCAGGCGCTCCAGAGCGCCTCGAACCAATGCTCATGACGCGCGAGGCGCGATCGGGTACTCCTGACGCATGAATCGCAGGTGGGGTTGGATGACGGTGGCGGCGTTGCTGTGGTCGACCAGCGCCGTGGCGCAAGGCGAGTCACGCGAGGACGAAGCGCAGGCGCTCTTCCATGCGGGGCGCGCCGCGTTCGACGCGGGCCACTTCGACACTGCGCTGAGCCGGTTCGAGGAGGCCTACGAGCTGAGCGGGCGGACGCTGCTTCTCTACAACATCGGCGTGACGGCCGAGCGCTTGCGTCGCGACGCGCGCGCCCTCGAGGCGTTCGAGCAATATCTGACCGAGCACCCCAACGCGGAGAACGCGTCGCAGGTTCGGGCTCGGATCGAGATCCTCCGCGAGAGCCTCGCGCGCGGGGAGACCTCTGCCGAATCGGACACGCCGTCGGAGTCGGAGGATGTCGACGCCCCGGTTGCGCCGACGGACCGACGGACGGCCACGATCACGGGAGCGGTCTTGAGCGGAGCGGGGCTCGTCGGGCTGGGCGTCGCGTGGGGCTTCTATGGCTCGATGCGTGGCTCGGTGAGTGACTTTCGGGGCGATGGTCCCACCACGTCGGGCTTCCTCGACCGGCAATCCGCGATGGACGCCGCCGAGACGCGAGTCTACTTCACCGGGCTGGGCGCGGGCCTCATCGCGACGTTGGGCATGCCCTTGTGGCTCCCCGACCGAGGTGACGTGCCGTGGTGGAGCTACGTCATCGGTGCCGCGGGGCTCGGGCTCGCGGCGGGTGGCGTCGTCGCCCTCGCATCGCAATCCGAGTGCGTCGATCAGCTCTGCACGCGCCGAGAGCCTTCGGGAGCCCTCGGAGCGCTCCTGCTCGGCCACGCGCTGCCGTTGCTCGCGGTCCCGCTCACGTACTTGCTCCGCAAGGCCACCGGCTCGCGGCTCCGAGCGTCGATGGAAGCCTCGCCGCACGCCGTGCGGCTCGAGATTGGAGGCGTGTTGTGACTCGTTGCATCCTCCTCTTGGCGCTCCCGGCCCTCCTCGCGTGCCGGAGTCCGACGTGCCCCCCGGGGTACGAGATCGACGGTGACCGATGTGCCCTCTCGGGCGAGGTGGACGGCGGCGCCGACGCGTCGACCGACGCGCCGACCGAGGACGTGGGCTGTCGCTCGTATCGCGACGCGGACGGCGACGGTTTCGGCGACCCGAACGACTTCGTCAGCGAGTGCCCGCCGCCCGAGGGCTACGCCTCGAACGCCGACGACTGCGACGACACTCGGGGAGACGTGAACCCGGACGCCACCGAGCTCTGCAACGGAATCGACGACGACTGCGATGATCGCATCGACGAGACCTTCGAGTGCCCGCAGGGGTCGACGGACGCCGCATGCACGACGAGCTGCGGCAGCATGGGCAGCGGCCAGTGCAGCGCGAGCTGCACGTTGGACTCCTGCGACCCGCCGGCAGAGAGCTGCTCGTACGCCGACGACGACTGTGACGGCCTGATCGACGAAGGCCTGCAGAGCTTCGTCCCGTCGGTGGAGTACGGCAGCTCGACCGCCGCCGTGCGCACCTGGACCTTCGGTGGTGACGCTCCCGTCGTCTTCACCCTCTACAGCGGCGGGATCATGCTGGCGCAGCGGTTCACCCCGGAAGGGGCTCCGTCTGGCGCCGAGACCGAGGTTTACACCGTCTCGTTGACCCTCGAGGCCGCGACCTTGCTGGTCGACGTGGCCCGAGTCGGCGACGACGGGTACGTCCTGATGGTTCCCAACGACGACGGCTCGATCCTCGAGGCGCGGCGCATCGGCCCGGACTTCGCGGTTCGTACGACGACGGATATCGCGACGGGGAGTCAGATCCGCGGGGGCGCGATCACCGCCACGGGGACCAACATCCTGGTCGCCTACGTCCTCGACGACGGCGTGCTCCGCCTCCGCGCGATGACGCCGGAGCTCGTCGCGCAGGCCCCGAGCAACCTCACGACCGGCGCGTTCGGCATCGTCGCGCTCGCGTCGCGCCCGGGCTCGTCCGATTGGTGGGTGGCCTACACGAACGCTTCGGGCCTGCGTCTGCAGAAGGTTCGCCCAAACGGCAACGTCGTCGGGGGGGCGATCGTCGTCGACGCCGCCATGCAGCGCTGGTTTCCGACCTTGGCGCTCGCCGACGACGGAACCCTCGGCCTCGTCTACGCACAAGGCACCGCGGACGACGCCCGGCTCAACTTCCAGGTGCGCCGAGGCGACGACGGGTCGCTCGTCTCGACCCGGTTGCTCCCAGAGCTCTGGGGGTTCTGCCTGTACTTCGCCGTGCCGACGTGTCGACCTTCGGACGTCGTCTGGAGCGGCTCGCGCTGGCTATTGACCCATGTGGCGCCCGATGGCGACCAGCAGGTCACGCGCCTGCTCGTCCATGACCCGACTGGGACGCTCGAGAGCGAGCATGTCATGGCCCGCTCCACCGACCAACTGAGGATGTCGAGCGGAGCTCGCCTGGCCTCGGGGACGACGCTCGTGACGACCCCCACCCCCGGCCGACCCCGCTACGCCTTGTTCGGCTGCCACTGAGCAGCGACGCGCACTCCGGGGATCGCGCGGGGTCGACCTGCTCCGTTCCACTCCCTTCCCTCACCGCAGGCGATGGGCGGACCGTGGGTGGGGGATGGCCGCCTCGGGATGGGTGACGTCGAGGATGCCCATGTCGAGCGCGCCGGCCACGAGGGTGCGTGTGCCCCCGACCAGCGCGGTCAGCTCCCAAGAGAGGTCGTGACCGGTCCGTTGGCGAGGCGGCGTTCTCAACCCGCGACGAGCGCGCGGATCGCGGCCTCGTCTGCCCCCGTGACCTCGACGAGCTTGTCGCGGCTCTTCTCGCCGCGGACGATGCGGACGGCTCCGCGCGGCAGACCGAGCGCTTTCGCGATCAGCGTCACGAGCGCGTCGTTGGCCGCTCCCTCCACCGGCGGCGCCGTCAGCGCGACCTTGAGCGCGCCGCCGTGCAGCCCGAGCACTCGCTCGCGCGACGCGCGCGGCATCACGCGCACCGCGAACGACCAGGCCTCACCGTTTGCGCGCACGTCGAACAAGGAGCGCTCCCAGCGCGATCGACCACGGCACGCTCGCCGCCGCGTTCGGCGTCGCGCGGCACGCGCACCCGCCCGTCGCCCCGTGATCGTGGTCGTCGTCTCCCGCGTCGGGCGGAGGACCCGCGTCGCGCGCGCCCGCGTCCGCGTCCGCGACGCCACCGTCCGCGCCCACGACGCCTCCGTCGGTCACGCCCGCGTCGACCTCGTCGCGCACGAGCACGAGATCGGCGCATTGGTAGTAGATGTCATTGCCCGGCACGGTGTAGGGCGGCTTGTCGTACATCACCTGGATGAGCTGCAGCGTGCAGCGATCGCAGGCGACGTCGGGCAGCGTGATCTCCGCCTCGTACGCCCCGCCGCCCGTGCGGTCCGCGATCAGATCGAGCAGGACGAGGTCGTTCGAGTAGGCGTCCATCATCTCCGGCGGGTCGACGAAGCCGTCGTGGCCGTCGGGGTCGAAGGCGATCCGGTAGTGCGAGGGGTGGTCGATGGTCTCCGTCCACCGCACGGTGATCGTCTCGCCCGCGCGGAAGACGGTGACGTCGCCGCCGCGCTCGCTCCCGGTGACCCCACATGGGCCGAACTTCTGGCTGCTCGTCCTGGGCGACGGGAAGTCGAGGCGGATGTGGGCCGCGGCGCTCGTCGCGAGGAGACCCAGGCCGAGCGCGACGAGGGCCGCTCGGCGTCGGCGTGACGAACGACGACGCCGGCCCTCGGGGACGCTAGTGCAGAGGGACGCACGCGCGTCATCGAGACCCATCGTCATCGCGCCGCCCCCCACGTGTCGAAGGACGCCCGCCCCATCGCCCGCTCGGCGAGGCGCGTGCGCGCGAGCCAGCGAGGAGAGGCCCGACGAGCGCTCATTGGCTCGAGCGAGTCGTCCTCGCCCACGCCCGGCTCCTCTTCACCCGGCTCCGTGTCTTCTGGTGGCGGCAGGTCGACGAAGATGGGGCTCGAGTACACCCAGACCACCTCGCGGATCAGCATGTCGGCGCGGGTGCCGAGGTAGGGCCGCGTGTGCTCGGGCACCATGCGGACCTCGACGCGATACGCGCCCGGCACGTCGGCGACGTACGAGAGGTCACCCGTGGACACGCGCGCGACCTCCTCGCCGCCTCCGTCGGCGGCGCGGAGCAGCACGATCTCGACGGTCGGCGCCGGATCCGAGGGGAAGCCCGCGGGCAAGGTCGGCCTCGCGACCCGCAGCGTGGCGCCGAGCGGGACGTCCTCGCCCATCTCCGCCGACACGCCCTCGTGCTCGGCGACGAAGTCGAAGCCCACCGGCGTGCCGAAGACCTCGTGCACCACGTAGAGGCGCCCCCGCGCGAGCGCGTCCGCGACCCCCTCGGGGCCGACCTCGTCGACGAGGAGATGGTTCGTGATCCACGACATCATCCGCCGGTAGCTGTCAGCGCGCTCACCGTCGGCGAGCATGGTCGGGAAGGTGTTCTCGTGGGCGTCGCAGCCACCGGTCGCGCTGACGCGCCGTCCCTCGGCGAGCAGCGTGTCCCACTTGGCGAGCGAGACGTCGTGGCGGCTGAGGAAGGACAACACGGCGAGATCCGGCGCGAGGTTCAGGCGCGACATCGAGAAGTCGAGCAGCCGCCCGAGGTAGCTGCCGTCGCTCAGCCCGAGGTGCTGGTCGCGGATGCGAGGATCGACGTCGGCGTGGAGGTTGTAGAGCTCGAGCCCGTCGACGCCCCACCGCCGCAGGTCGTCGACACTCTGCTGCTCGGTATGCGCCACCCAGATGGCCGCCCCGGCCTCGCGAAACGCCCTGATCGCCTCGGGGCTCGACGCGTCGTAGAGCTCGCCGAGCTCGCGCACGGTCGTCGTCGTCTCACCGGGGTGACGCCGCAGCCCAATCGGCATGAGGCGGTTCTCGCTGCCGACCGTGAGCAGCGTCCGATGCGACGAGCCCTCGCACGCCATGCGGCTGGCATGGGTCCGCCCCTCAGCGTCGACGACGGGCTCGTCGTCGCCGACGATCCACAGGGCGTCGGCGAAGGGCACCTCGTTCACGTGGGGCGAGTGGTCGGTGATCATCGCCGCGTCGACGTGGAGCCGGCAGAGCGAGGCGCGGAAGCTGGCGAGGCATGGCGCGTCGGCGAGCTCGCCGTCGACCCAGCCCTCCCCGTCGCAGGCGTCGTGCGAGAGCGGCGAGTGGACGTGCACGATGGTCCGCGCGATCGAGCGCCCTCGGCGCTCCCCGAGCGTGGCGGTCGGCGGGAGCTCGCCCGGCCAGACGAGGGAGCTCGCGGCGTCGAGCGCCGCCCCGTCCTGGCCCGCGTCCTCCGCGCCGGCGTCCGGGCGCACGTCGTCGTCCCCCCCACAACCCAGGGCGAGCACACCCATGAGACCAGCCATCCACCGCATACCAGGACGAGGATGCCAGGTCGCGCGCGGGGTCGCGAGGGGGGGGTCGCGACTCGCGAGACGGTCGCGAGGCGGTCGCGAGGAGTTCCGAGGCGGTCGCGAGGCAGTCGCGAGGCCGGGTCGCGAGGCCGGGTCGCGAGGCAGTCGCGAGGCCGGGTCGCGAGGCCGGGTCGCGAGGCCGGGTCGCGAGGCCGGGTCGCGAGGCCGGGTCGCGAGGCCGTCGCGAGGAGTCGCGAGGAGTCGCGAGGAGTCGAGAGGAGTCGAGAGGGGCCCGCGAGGGGCCCGATCGCCCGCCCCGCGTCGGGTCGGGGGTACTACTATCGCCTCATGCGATTTCTCCACGCCCGCGACGCCGAGCTCGAGCTCGCGCTCGACGACGTCTTCCTCGTGCCTGGGTACTTCGACGGCGGGTCGCGCCTCGAGGTCGATCTACGGCCCGACGACTTCCCGATCGGCTCACACCCCGTCGTCTCCGCGAACATGAACGCGGTGACCGGCAAACGCATGGCCGAGACCATGGCGCGCTATGGCGGCCTCGGCGTGCTTCCGCAAGACATGGCGATCGAGACCGTGCAACGGATCGTCCGGCACCTGCACGCCGCGCACGCGCGCTTCGACACCGCGCTCACCGTGTCTCCCGAGGCCACCTTGCGCGACGTCGCGGGCATCATCCGCAAGCGCGCCCATGACATGGTCGTGGTCGTCGACGCGGAGCAGCGGCCGCTCGGGATCGCGACGAGCCACGACCTGCGCGATCGCGACCAATACACCCCCATCGAGCGTGTGATGTCGCGTGAGCTGGTCGTCGTCCGCCACGACATGGACGACCGCGCCGCGTTCGACGTGATGCACGGCGCGCGCGTGAAGGTCGCGCCGGTCGTCGGCGCGGACGGTCGCCTGCTCGGCGTGCTCGGCCAGGGCGACGTCGTGCGCATGGCGATCATGGCGCCCTCGCTCGACGCGCGCGGCGAGCTCGCGGTGGCGGCGGCCATCGGCATCTCGCAGGGCACGGCCGAGCGTGCGGCCGCGCTCGTCGAGATGGGCGTGGGCGGTCTGGTGATCGACACCGCGCACGGGCACCAGCGGCGCATGCTCGAGGCGGTCGCCGAGGTGCGCGCGCTCGTCGGAGGCCGCGTTCCGCTCGTCGCAGGCAACGTCTGCACCCCCGAGGGCACCGCCGCGCTCCTCGACGCGGGCGCGGACGTCGTGAAGGTCAACGTCGGCCCGGGCGCGATGTGCACGACCCGCATGCAGACCGGCGTGGGCCGCCCGAGCTTCACGAGCGTGCTGCACTGCGCGCGCGAGGCGCACGCGCGGGGCAAGCACGTCTGGGCCGATGGCGGCGTCAAGCACCCGCGCGACGTCTCGCTCTACCTCGCGGCGGGCGCGTCGCGCGTGATGATCGGGACGATGCTCGCGGGCACCTACGAGAGCCCCGGGGACATCCGCGAGGACGCGCAAGGTCGCCTCTACAAAGAGAACTACGGCATGGCGAGCGCGCGCGCCGTCGGCGATCGCACCGAAGGCGAGGACGCGTTCACGCGCGCGAAGAAGAGCTACTTCCGCGAGGGCATCAGCACGAGCCGCATCTACTTGCGCGAGGGCGCGCAGAGCGTGGGCGCGATCCTCGTCGACGTGCTCACCGGTGTGCAGAGCGCGATGACCTACGTCGGCGCGAAGACACTCCCCGAGCTGCGCGAGCGCGCCGTCGTCGGCGTCCAGACCCCAAGCGGCTACCACGAGGGCACCCCGCACGGCGCCGTCCGAGAGTGACGGGGGACGTGGACACGGCCACGACGCCCACGCCCACGACGCCCACGACGTCCACGTACGCGTCCACGTCCACGTGCGCGTCCACGTGCGCGTCCACGTCCACGTCCACGACTCGCGTCCACGACTTGCGTCAGCTCGCCGCGGCCGCTCGACCGACCACCGCCACCCGACGTTCGCCCTCTTCCTCGGGCCGCGAAGCGGCCCTCGGGCGCTCCACCTCGCCCGTCGGAGGCGCGCCCACGACCGCGTCGTGCACGCGCAGGGTGTGCCCCGCCGAGCCGAGCTTCTGCCACAGCCCGCTGCGCTCCATCACCTCGCGCACCGGTCCCTTCACCCCCGCCAGCACGAGGTCGATGCCGCGCTCGCGGTAGGCGTGCCAGAGCTCGGCGAGCGCTGCCTCGGCCGACGAGTCGAGCTGGTTGATGCTCGTCGCGTCGAGCACTACGCGGCGCAGGCGCTCCTCCATCGCGAGCTCCTCCTTCTTCAGCGTCTCCTTCAAGAAGGTGACGTTGCCGAAGTAGAACTGCGCGTCGATCCGCAGCGCGAGCACGCCAGGCGTGCGCTGGGCGTCGGGGTAGTTCGCGACGTTGCGATACTCCTCGGTGCCCGGCAGGCGACCGAGGATCGCCACGTGCGGCCGCGTCGTCCGGACCACGAAGGCGACGAGCGAGGCCCCGACGCCGACGAGGATGCCCTCCTCGATCCCGAGGGTGAGCGTCGCCACGAAGGTCGTGACCAGCAGCGCGAGGTCGGTCCGCTTCACCTTCCAGAGGTGCTTGACCTCGTGGACGTCCACGAGCCCGGCGACCGCCGTCAGGATGATCGCGGCGAGGACCGCACGCGGCAGGTAGTAGAAGAGCGGCGTCAAGAAGAGCAGCGTCAGCCCCACGACGGCCGCCGTGATGAGGCTCGCGAGCCCCGTCTTCGCGCCAGCCTGTGCGTTGACCGCCGTGCGCGAGAAGCCACCCGTGACCGGGTAGGCGCCAAAGAACGAGCCGGCCACGTTGGCCGCGCCGAGGCCGACGAGCTCCTGGCTCGGGTCGACCTCGTAGCGGTTCATGCGGGCGAAGGCCTTGGCGACGCTGATCGACTCCATGAAGCCGACGAGGGCGATGGTGATCGCGGTCGGAAGCAGCGCCTTCAACGCCGCCGCGTCGAGCGTCGGCAGCGAGGGCGAGGGGAAGCCCGCCGGCACGTCGCCGACGATCTTGACGCCCGCGTCCTGCAACCCGAGCCCGAAGACCGCGAGGCTGCCGAGCACGACGACCGCGAGCGCGCGCGGGAAGCCCTTCTTCCAGCGCTTCATTCCCTCGAGCAGGACGATCGAGCCAGCGCCGAGGGCGACCGTCGCGACGTGCCACTGCGAGACCGACGAGACGGCCGCGCCGACCTTCGTGAAGAGGCTCCCGCCCGGCAGCTCCACACCGAGGACATGGCCGAGCTGGCTCGCCCCGATGATGAGCGCCGCGGCGCTCGTGAACCCGCTGATCACCGGGTGCGAGAGGAAGTTCACGAGGAATCCGAGCTTGAAGAAGCCCATCCCCATCTGCAGCACGCCGACGACGAGGGAGAGGCCGATCGCGTAGGCGATGAAGCTCTCGGTGCCAGGCTCGGCGATGGTCGCGACACCCTGCAAGGTGAGCAGAGAGACCATCGCGACGGGGCCGACGGCGAGCTGGCGCGAGGTGCCGAGCAGCGCGTAGACCGCGAGCGGCACGACCGAGGCGTAGAGGCCGATGATGGGCGGGAGCCCTGCGAGCATCGCGTACGCCATGCCCTGCGGGATGAGCATCACGGCGGTGGTCAGGCCGGCCGAGACGTCGCCGCCGAGGTTCCGGCGGTCGTAGCCTGGCAGCCACGTGAGGAAGGGCAGGAAACGACGTGCGCCCTTCGGCGGAGGTTGTGGCCGGCCGAGGTCGACCGCCGAGGTCGACTCCGCCGTCGTGCCGCCGGAGGTCATGCCGCCTTCTCCGCGTTGCTCGAGGCGCGCTCACGCTGGCGCGATCGCAGGTTGTCGAGCTGCTGGAAGAGGAACATCCCGCCGAACATGCCGGCGACCATGATGAGCGCCTTGCTCGACATCGCGCCGACGCTGGTCAGCGCCGGCCCCGGGCAGAAGCCACCGAGCCCCCAGCCGAGGCCGAAGAGCGCCGCACCCGCGACGAGTCGGAAGTCGATGTCGCGGCGGGTCGGCAGGCGGAAGCGGTCCTCGAGGAGGGGCCGCGCGCGGCCCTTCACGAAGCGATACACGGGCAGGTACACGAGCATGCCGCCGCCCATGACGAAGGCGAGGCTCGGGTCCCAGCTCTCGAGTCCGCGAGAGAAGTCGAAGAATCCGATGACCTTCGCGGGGAGGGTCATGCCGCTGAGGGCGAGGCCGGTCGCGAAGAGCAACCCGGTCCCGAAGGCGGAGAGATGGGCTTTGGGGGTCATGTCGACGTCTCCAGTTCCGAGGTCAGATCGTGCCGCCGAAGAAGGTGGTCACGGCGAAGACCATCGCCGCGGCGGTGGCCATGAAGGTGAGTACGGCGACCAATGATCGCCCCGAGAACCGGCTCAGACCGCAGATGCCGTGGCCGCTCGTGCAGCCGTTGCCCATCTGGGTGCCGAAGCCGACGAGGACGCCCGCTGCGAGCAGCGCAGGGACGCTGCGATCGATCGTGACGGCGAACGACTCGGGCGAGAGCAGCCCATAGACGACGCCGCCGGTGAGCAGCCCTGCGACGAAGAGCACGCGCCAGAGGGTGTCGCCGGCGCCCGCGCGGAGGACCCCGCCGGTGATGCCGCTGATGCCCGCGATCCGGCCGTTCAGGACGAGCATCGCGGCCGAGGCCAGCCCGATGAGCAGGCCGCCCAGCAGAGAGGTGAGAGGGGTGAAGTTCTCCATGGTGTAATCTTCGTGGGGTGGGGTGGGTTCGAGGGGTAGGCCGGAGGAGACGTTGCCCGTGAAGCAGCGCCTCGGACCGATGAGCAGCAGGAGGAGCACGGGGCGTGCCAGGCGGCGCCCGCGCAGGGTTTGCGCGAAATCGCTACAGGTCGAGGGCTCAGGTCGAGCGGAGCCGTGGCACGACGTTTCAGCGGCTCCGGTACATCGTCGCGCAACGTTTCACGCACACGCGCAACTCGCGAAAATCCTTTGGTCCGCTGGGTGGCACGTGGCCTGCACTACACCCCGACGACATCCGAGCTCACGACGAGCTCTCACCCCCAGGAGAACCCCATGCAGATCCGCGCCTTCTACGACGAGCCGACCTACACCCTCACCTACGTCGTCTGGGACGAGGCCACCAAGGACGCCATCGTCATCGACCCCGTGCTCGACTACGACCCCCTCGCGTCGCAGACCTCGACCAAGTCGCTCCGCGAGCTCGAGACCTTCGTCATCGAGGAGGGGCTGAAGGTTCACTGGGTGCTCGAGACGCACGCGCACGCCGACCACCTCAGCGGCTCGCAATACCTGAAGGCGAAGCTCGGCGCGGGCGTCGTCATCGGCGAGCACATCCAGATCGTCCAGAAGACCTTCAAGGGGATCTTCGATCTCCTCGAGCAGTTCCCGACCGACGGGAGCCAGTTCGAGCATCTCGTCCAAGACGGTGAGACGTTGAAAGCTGGCTCGCTCGACATCGAGGTGATCGCGACTCCCGGCCACACGCCGGCGTGCGTCACCTACAAGATCGAGGACGCGCTCTTCACCGGAGACGCGCTCTTCATGGACGACTACGGCACCGGCCGCTGCGACTTCCCGGCCGGCAGCGCGAGCGATCTCTACGACTCGATCCAGAAGCTCTACGCCTTCCCGGACGCGACGCGCGTCTTCGTCGGCCACGACTACCAGCCCGGCGGCCGCGAGGTGAAGTGGGAGACCACGATCGGCAAGTCCAAGGCGAACAACCCGCAGCTCAAGGGCTCGACGAAGAAGGACGAGTTCGTGAAGATGCGCGAGGCTCGCGACGCGACGCTCGCCCCGCCGCGCCTCATCTTCCAGAGCGTGCAGGTCAACGTCGACGCCGGGCGCCTGCCCGACCCCCACGGCAACGGCAAGCGCTACCTCGCGCTACCCCTGAACCTCTTCAAGCCCACCGACGACCTCGGCGAGATCGTCGTCAAGGACCTGAAGGACGCGCGCGAAGCCGCCGAATGAGCGCGGCCCTCGCCGTCCACGTCGAACCCACCCGTCTCCCTCACGCGAGGACCCACCATGATCTTCCGACAGCTCTTCGACCCCGAATCCTCCACCTACACCTACCTGCTCGGGGACGAGAAGACCCGAAGCGCCATCCTCGTCGACCCGGTGCGCGATCAGGTCGAGCGCGACGCGCAGATCCTCGCCGAGCTCGATCTTCGACTCGAGCTCACGCTCGAGACCCACGTGCACGCCGACCACATCGCTGGGTCGGGGGTGCTCCGGCAACGCTTCGGCACGAAGTCCGTCATGAGCGAGGACGCTGGCGCGCAATGCGCCGACATCATGGTCGCGGACGGCCAACGGCTGGAGGTCGGCGCCATCCAGATCGAGGCGCGCAAGACGCCGGGACACACGAACGGCTGCGTGACGTACGTGGTCACCGAGGCTGGGAGCGACGCGCCTGCCAAGGTCTTCACGGGTGACGCACTGCTCATCCGAGGCTGCGGCCGGACCGACTTCCAGCAGGGCGACGCCGAGACGCTCTACGAGTCCGTGCACGAGAAGATCTTCTCGCTGCCCGACGAGACCTTCATCTACCCGGGTCACGACTACAAGGGGCGCACCGTCAGCACGGTCGCCGAAGAGAAGCGCCACAACCCGCGCCTCGGGGGCGGCAAGACCAAGGCCGAGTTCGTCGCCATCATGGGCGCGCTGAAGCTCCCACAGCCCAAGAAGATCGCGGAGGCCGTCCCGGCGAACCTGCTCTGCGGCGTGCCGCAGGCGGCCGATCCGCTCCCCGAGCGAGCGTGGGCACCCATCGAGCGCCGCGCCGACGGCGTGCCCGAGGTCACGGTCGCGTGGACGCGCGATCACCTCGCCGAGCTCCGCGTGGTGGACGTGCGCGAGGAGGACGAGTTCCACGGCCCCCTCGGCCACATCCCGAACGCGGAGCTCATCCCGCTCGGCACGGTGGAGGAGCGGGTCCAGGCCTGGGACCGCGAACAAGCGATCGCCATCGTCTGCCGCTCGGGCGGGCGCTCGGGCCGCGCGGCGCTCTCGATGGAGAAGCTCGGCTTCCGGCGCGTCGTCTCGGTGCGCGGCGGCATGCTCGAGTGGAACCAGAAGGCGAGCGAGCCGGAGGCCCCCGTCCTCTGCGGATGAGGGCCGCTCCCACTTCACCTCTTCGACGACGTCCCCCACGGGTACACCGAGCTCGACGAACCGACGAGCTCGCCTTCTCGAGGACCGTCCCCCGCCCGTGCGCTGAGGCCTGGGGCGCCGTGAACGTCCGACGCGGTCGCCGTGTCGCTTACGCCCGACGAGGCCGCGATCGTGACGGTCCAAGCGCGAAAGCGCCGCCGACGGGACCTCCGCGGCGCCCGGTGGCGCCCGCACGTGACGACCGAGGTCAGTCGATGTTGATGGGCACGTTCATCGTCGCGCCTCCCTGGAAGATGATCCCGCTCACCTCGACGCGGTTCGCGCCGGCCGTCAGCACGCCCGAGTAGCGGCCGGGCATCACGACGTGGTGTTCGTTCGAGGGCTCGAGCACCACCTCGTCGCTCGTCCCCTCGCGCGTGACGACCAGGCGCCAGCGGTTGATCGCCTGCCCGCGCCGCCGAACGTCGATCCGGACGCGAGCCACGGCCCAGCTCACCGTCACGCGCGCGCGGCCGCCCGCCTCGACGTACGCCGACTCTTCCCGCGCCTCGGCGCCCCGGAGCGCGCCGCGCGCGAGCTCGCCGACGACGCGATAGCTCCCCGACGGCACCGTGAAGGTCTGCCCCGACGCGCCCTCCGCGACGACCTCCCCGGCGTCGTCGACGACCTGCACGCGACCCTGCGCGTCCTCGTTGCCGAGGCGCAGCGTGACCTGGAGCTCCCCCGGCCCCGTCGGCGCGTCGTCCTCGATCAGCTCCTCCTCTTCCTCGTCGTCGATGGGCGCCGAGTGGCCGACGGACCCGACCTCGTCGCCCGAGGTGTCGTCGTCGGAGGGCGTCGGCGCCGAGCCGCCGCCACAAGCCATCGCGACCGCAGCCAGGATGATCGTGATCTCGCGCATGCTCTCTCTCGCTTTCAGGGGCCCGCTCGAGGCCCTCGGGGTCCACTCCTTGGGGTCGACGGGCGTGCGAGGCTCGTCCTCGCCGCGCGTCGCCTCCTGCATACCACGCGGCCGCGGGAAACGAACGCGGCGGCCGCCGAGCCCGACCGGCCGGCCGAACGCGGCCCGCCAGCCGGACGCGATCGCCACCCGACGCCCCGCGCGGCCCCTCACCCACGCCCGACGTGTCCACAGGCCCACGGGCCTCACGCGTCTCGCGCGCGCGCGCCCCCCGGCACGCCCAGTGCTCCTGATGCACGGAGCACCTCCGAAGCGAGGTACGCTCCCGAGGCTCTCCGTGCTCCGCGCCCTCTCCCACGCGACCACCCTCTGGCTCATCGGGCAGCTCCCGCGAGGCCCGCGCGCCTACCACGCGCTGACCTGCGGTCTGCTCGGCTCGCAGGCCTTCCACCCGAAGAAGCTCGCGGGCGTCTGGCCACGCTACGCCGAGCTCGTCGCCGCTCACGGGCAGCCGATGGAGGGCGCGCGGGTCTGGGTGCACGAGGCCGGCTGGACGCCCTTCAGCGCGCTCGCGGCCTACCTCCTGAGCGGGCGGGGCGCGACGCTCACGAACGGCGCCCACGTCCGCGTGCTCGACCGCTACGTCCGCGCCTCGGTCGAGGCCGCGCTCGCGATGCCTCTCGGCGACGATGCCCGACGGCGAGCCCGACGCGAGGCGCTCGCCGCACTCGGCGCCGAGCGTGGCGCCCGCTGCCTGGTGGATGCCACGGGCGGCACGATCTTCAATGCCGTGGCGCCCACCGCCGTCCCGCTCGACGACGCCTCGATCGACCTCGTCCACAGCGGCAACGCCCTCGAGCACTACCCCGTCGCGACCCTGCGCGGCTTCCTCGCCGAGCAGCGCCGCATCCTCCGGCCGGGCGCGCTCGCGTCGCACGTCGTCGATCACCGCGATCACCTCTGCCACGTCGACCCGCGCTGGCCGACCCACGCCCACCTCGCGTGGAGCGACGCGGTCTATGGCTCGCTCTTCGGGCACCCGCTCTTGCACCACAACCGCCTCTCGCCGACCGAGCTCCGCGCGCTCTTCGAGGGTGCGGGCTTCGAGGTGCTCGCCGTCCGCCGCGCTGGCGAGGGGCGCGTCTACGTCGACGACGCGCACCTCGCGGACGCGCCCTCGGGCGTGCCCTCCTGGGCGGACGGCCCCCGCGCCCGGAGCTGGTCGCACCTCGACCAGCGGACCGCCTACGCCCACTACCTGCTCCGCCGTCGTTGACCGCAGACCCGCTCGCCCACGAGCCGAAGAGCCCCATGCCCCCCGACGCCAAACGCCTGCTCGATCTCACCCTCGGCGGCCTCGCGACCGTCGCGCTCGCCCCCGCCGCGCTCGGCGCCGTCGGCGCGCTCCTCGCGCTCGACGGACGCCCGGTGCTCTTCCGACAGACACGCGTCGGCCAGGGACGCGCCCCCTTGACCGTCCTCAAGCTCCGCACCTTCCGGGACGGCAGGGTCACGCGGGTCGGGCGCTGGCTCCGCGCCACCGGCCTCGACGAGCTGCCTCAGCTCGTCCACGTGCTGCGCGGCGAGATGAGCCTCGTCGGCCCGCGCCCGCTCACCCCGGAAGACGTCCGCCGGCTCGGCTGGGACGCGCCACGCTACGACCCACGCTGGTCGGTCCGACCGGGGATCACGGGCCCCGCGCAGCTCCACGACGGCCCATGCGACGCCCGCGTGAGCTGGCGCTTCGACCGCGCCTACGTGGCGCGCGCGAGCGCCGGCCACGACCTCTCGCTGCTCCTCGGCTCCGCGCTCGCGCTCGCGCTCGGCAAGCGCCGCGCCCGTCGCCTGCTCAGCCTCTCGCGTCGACGTCGCCCCTCTGGGCGGCGCTCGCGCGCCGAAGAGAACGCGCCGCGCCCCTCGCACGCCGAAGACGACGCGCGAGGCCTCTCGCGCGCCGAAGAGAACGCGCGGCGCGCCCGGCCACGCGCAAACGACGCTTGGGCGCGCCTCGTTCGACGCCTCGACGTGCTCGCGCAGGTGGCGCGATGAAGATCCTCGTCCGCGGCCTCGGCAACGTGGGCACCACGCTCGCCAACCTCTGCCTCGCCCACCGCGACCTGCTCGGCGTCGACGTCGTGCACGTCGAGAAGCAGCTCGCCTCGCCCTGGCTCGAGGCGGACCTCGCCTTCCTCGAGGCGCGCGGCGCCGTGGTGCACCGGCGCGAGCGCGCGCCCGCGCCGCTCGACGAGGTCGACTACGTCTTCGACTGCCGCGCCGCGGGCATGCCCCGCGCGGACCGAGACCTCTACGAGGCGCTCCCTCGGCTGCGAGGGGTGAGCGCGCAGGGCACGGAGCTCGGCTTCGGCGTCCCTTACGTGCTCGGCGTCAACGACGAAGCGATCGCGGGCGCGCGCTTCGTGCACGTCGCGTCGTGCAACACCCACGCGCTCTCCAGCCTGCTCCGCGCGTTCGCGGGGCCCCACCTCGACGCGCTGGTCGACGCCGACTTCGTGGTCGCCCGCCGCGCAGAGGATCTCGGCTCGCACGAGCGGCTCGTCTCGGGGACGGTCGTCGCGCGCCACCGCGAGGTGGGCGTTGGCACGCACCACGCGACGGATCTACGCCACGTCTTCGCGACCGTCGGCCTCCGCCCCGCGGTGACGAGCTCGGACGTGACCACCCCGAGCCAGCTCTTGCACACCGTCCGCTTCTCGCTCCGCCTCGACCCGATGCCGGACGCGGACGCGCTCGAGGCCGCGGTGACGCGCGCCACCTACCTCGCGACCACGAAGAAGCTCGACGCCGCGCGCGTGTTCGAGCTCGGCCGGCGCTACGGCGCGCAGGGCCGCCTCTACGCCCACGCCGTGGTCGTCTCGCACGACCTCCTCGTGACGTCGGACGCGGTGCGCGGCTGGGCCTTCGTGCCGCAAGAGGGCAACACGCTCCTGTCGACCCTCGCCTCGTTCCTGCTGCAGACGGACCGCCCCGGCGCGCGCGACGCGATCGTCACGCTGAGCCGGGCGCTCCTGCTGCGCGCGCTCTGATCGACGCTGCGCCCCAACCCGAAGCCGCGGGCGTGACCATGCGAACGCATGCACATGCGTGCACGCGCTTGCGCACGTTGCGCGCGCTCGGATCTCGGATCTGACGCCAGCACTCCAACCGAAGCGCGGACGTGACCATGCACACGGGAGCGCACCCGGCGCGCGCGCACCGATCGCGAACGCCGCTCGCGTTCGCCTATGCTGCGCAGCATGTCTCGTCCACTCTCCACGTCCGCGCTCATCGGCTCCCTCTTCGCGCTCGCCTGCGGCGGCGACGACGACGCGCCCCCCACGGACGCGGCGGTCGACGACGCCTCGGCGGACGCCAGCGACGCGGGGCCCAGCGGTCCCGCGCGCGCCGTCTTCGACCTCGACGGCCTCGACGACGACTTCTTCGCCTTCCCCTTCCCCTCCGATCTGCGCCTGAGCGACCGAGGCACCCCCGACCTCACGGGCTTCCCGATGACGATGGTCACGATCGTCGGTGACCTCGCGCGTGTCTCTGCGGAGCGCCCCGCGTGGTCCGTCACGCCCGTCGCCTTCTTCCGCTTCACGGCGCCGCTCGCGCCCCGCGCGACCTCCGACGTGCTCGCACCCACGCCGAGCTCGCCCTTCTGGCTGGTCGACGTCGATCCAGCGTCACCCGATCGCGGCGCCCTCGTCCCCACCATCGCGCTCACCCTCGAGACCGACCTCTACACGGGCCACGCCCTCGTGGCCGTCGCGTCGGTACCGGGATGGGTCCTGCACCCTGGCCGCCGCTACGCTTTCGTGGTGCGCGCGGACGCTGGCGGGTGGGATGGCGGCCCCGTCGAGACCGACGAGACGCTCCAGGCATTGCTCGCGGGCGAGACACCGGCGCGCCCGTGGGGCGCGCGGGCCGCCGCGCTCTACGCGCCGCTGCGGGAGACGCTCGCGACGCTCGGCGTCGCGCCCGCCGACGTAGCGCACGCGACCGTCTTCACGACGGGGGACGTAGTCCAAGACCTCGCCGAGCTCGTCACGGCGCTGCGCGCCCGAGAGCAGGTCGACCTCGAGGACCTCGCGCTCGACCCCCGCGACGGCGCGAGCCACGAGCGCTACTGCGAGCTCCTCGGCACGGTGTCGATGCCTCAGTTCCAGCGCGGCGAGCCGCCCTTCGACACGGAGGGCCGCTTCGAGCTCGGAGGCGACGGGCTGCCCATCGTCCAGCGGCGCGAGAGCGCGCGCGTCACCGTCACCGTGCCGAAGGGCCCCATGCCCGAGGGCGGCTACCCGCTCTTCCTCTACCTCCACGGCTCGGGCGGCCGCGCCTCGCAGGTCGTCGACCGCGGGCCCTTCGCCCGCGGCGGCACGCCAGCGGTCGGCGAGGGACCGGCGCACGTCATCGCCGCGCACGGCTTCGGCGCCGTGGCGCAGGCGCTCCCGCTCAGCCCCGACCGCCTTCCGGGGGCGAGCGCGACGGCCTACCTGAACCTCAACAACCTCGCCGCCTTCCCTCACACCTTCGCGCAGGGCGTGATCGAGTCGGCGCTGCTCCTCGACGCCATCGAGCGCCTCCGCATCACCCCGGCGATGCTCGGCGCCTGCGAGGGCCCCACGCCCCCCGCGGGTGAGACGGAGCTCTTCTTCGACCCCGGCGCCACCGTCGGGCTCGGCCAGTCGATGGGCGCGATGTACCTCAACATGCTCGGCGCGATCGAGCCGCGCGTCCGCGCCCTCGCCCCCACCGGCGCGGGCGGCTTCTGGAGCTACATGATCCTCGAGACCGAGCTGATCCCCGGCGTGCGCGGCCTGCTCGCGAGCGTGCTGCGCACGCGCAGCGAGCGGCTCTCCCACCTTCACCCAGCGATGCACCTGCTCGGCCTCGGCTGGGAGCCCGCCGACCCGATGGTCTTCATGCCCCGCGTCTCGCGGCGACCGCTCGCGGGCGCCGACCCGCGCCCCATCTACCAGCCCGTCGGCCGCGGCGACAGCTACTTCCCTCCCGTCCTCTTCGACGCGATGGCGCTGGCATACGGACACCGCCAGGCGGGCGATCCCGTCTGGGCGAGCATGCAGGAGAGCCTCGCGTGGGCCGACCTCGAGGGCTTCGTGCCCTACCCCGTCAGCGACAACGTGCAGAGCGAGGCCGGCGCGGCCTACACCGGCGTCGTCGTCCAATCCGCGGGTGACGGCTTCAGCGATCCGCACGACATCTTCATGCAGATCCCCGGCGTCCGGCATCAGTGGGGGTGCTTCCTCCGGAGCGCGATCGACGGCGCGCCCGCGGTCCCCGCCCCGGCCGAGCCGGGCTCGCCCTGCGAGTAGCGGCGCCTCGCGACGGCGCGCTTGCCGCCGCTGCCCATCATCGACGACGGGCGACGCGCGGATGGCGACGCGCGGATGGCGACGCGCGGTTGGCGACGCGCGGATGGCGACGCGCGGATGGCGCCGCACGGATGGCGCCGCACGGATGGCGCCGCACGGATGGCGACGCGCGGATGGCGCCGCACGGATGGCGCCGCACGGATGGCGCCGCCGGATGGCGATGCGCGGATGGCGCCGCACGGATGGCGCCGCACGGATGGCGCCGCACGGATGGCGCCGCACGGATGGCGCCGCGCGCGCCCGCAGCGAGGAGCACGCGCGAGCGGCTCGCTCCCGCTGGCGACGCGCCGTGGAGCTGTACTCAGGGCTCGCCGAGCAGCGCGCGGACGACCGCCGCGTCGTCGAACGCGCGGGTCTCGCCGCGCGACGTCTGCGTCGTCTCGTGGCCCTTGCCGGCCACGACGACCACGTCGGTCGCGCCCGCCTGCGCGAGCGCGTGCGCGATGGCCGCGCGACGGTCGAGCTCGACGTGCCAGCGCGCGCCCTCCCCCTCCGCGCCCGCGCGCACCGCGTCGGCGATCGCGCGCGGGTCCTCGTGGCGCGGGTTGTCGGTCGTCAGCACGACCTCGTCCGCGAGGCGATGGGCGACCGCGCCCATCATCGGGCGCTTGCCTTGGTCCCGCGCGCCGCCGCAGCCGAAGACGACGAAGACCCGCGCCGAGCCCGCAATCTCCCGTGCCGCGCCGAGCGTGCCCTCGAGCGCGTCGGGGGTGTGCGCGTAGTCGACGACCACGAAGGGCTCGCGCGCGACGAGCTCGAAGCG
The DNA here is from genome assembly GCA_019637115.1 of Myxococcales bacterium. Lineage (GTDB taxonomy): Bacteria > Myxococcota_A > Polyangia > Polyangiales > Houyiibacteriaceae > JACKEH01. The sequence continues at coordinate 26,786 of JAHBWH010000053.1, forward strand.
TCCGCGCACCCCTGGGAAGCCCTCGACGCCCGCGCGGACCACCTCGGGCGAGAGGCCGAGCGCGAGCCCGGCGAGCGCCGCCGCGAGCGCGTTCGCCGCGTGCACCCGGCCGCGCAGCGCGAGCCGGAGGACGGGCTCGTCGCCCCCGAAGCGCGCGGAGGTCTCCGTCGGCGCGAGGCGGACGAGCGTCCCGTCGCGGCTCACCTCGATCGCCGCCGCCTCGAGCTGCCCCCCGCGGCCATACCAGCGTCGCTGTACGCCCTTCGGGATGACCTCGTCGAGCAGCGCGCTCGACGGGTCGTCGGCGTTGAGGACCGCGACGCCGCCGCTCGGGAGCGCGAGGAAGAGGCGCGCCTTCGCGGCGAGATAGGCCTCGGGCGAGCCGTGCAGATCGAGGTGGTCGCGCGTGAGGTTCGTGAAGACTGCGACGTCGGGCCGCCAGCGGCTCGCGAGCCCGCCGGCGAGCGCCTTCGACGTGGTCTCGAGCGCGAGCACCGGCTTGTCCCCGCTCGGCCACGTCAGCGCCGCCGTCCGCTCCGCGGTCGCGAGGAACTCGAGCGGCGCCGTCGGCGCCTCGACCCGCTCGCCCGCCACCCACGCGCCGATCGTCGTGAGGAGCGCGGAGGGCGCGCCGCTCGCGGCGACGATGCTCGCCACGAGCGAGGTCGTCGTCGTCTTGCCGTTCGTGCCGGTCACCGCGCAGGTGCGGGTCCGGGCGTGCGCGGCCGCGAAGCGGCGCGCGAGCTCGTCGGGGGGGATCGTCATCGGTCCGAGCGCTGCGTCATCCGTTCGGGGTCACTCGCGCCCTCACTCGTACACCGGGTTCCAACCGATGCACTCGCCGCTCGGATCCCATTGCACGCACTCCTGGGTCGGCGCGTACATCGCGCCGCCGCCCCACGCGACGCACTCGCCGCTCGGATCCCAGCCCGTGCACTCGTCCGCGGGGATGTAGCCCGAGTCCCCGCCCCAGCCGACGCACTCGCCGCTCGGATCCCAGCTCGTGCACTCGTCCGCGGGGCTCCCGAAGTCGGCGTAGGCGACGCACTCGCCCGTCGCGTCCCAGTTGGTGCACTCCGGCTCACCGCCGGTCTGCGCGCCCACCTGCACGGCCTCGCCGCCGGTCGTCTGGACGCCGTGCTCGTCCTCCGGGTGCTCGACGATGATGCACCCCGTGCCGACCCGCCCGAGGCCGAGCCCGAGCACGAGGGCGAAGAACTTGTGACGGTCGACGGTCATGATTCCTCCGAAGGGGCGCACTCTACGCTCGCGCCGGGGCCTCGAAAAGCCGGCTTCACGTCTTCATGGGCTGCCAGCCGCTGTACTCAGCGGCCCTCGAGCGTGCAGCTCACGCGGGTCTGGAACTCGCTCGCCGGCGACCCGCGCCGCGTCACCACGCGCTCGGTCGCGCCGGGCGCGACGCGGACACGCTGCGGGCTCGGGTCGACGTCGGTGGCGACGTCGCAGCGCGCGGATCGATCGCACGTGCTGCGGACGACGACGACGTGCGTGTAGCCGTAGCCCTGGAAGGGCGCCTCCTTGGAGACCCGGATGCACGGCGGGAGCGGCGGCTCGTCGGCGCGCGCGTGCGGCGCGACGAGCGCGCCGAGGCTCGCGGCCAGCGCGGCCCCTCGGATCCAGGACCTCATGGACCTTCCGACGATGGCTCGCGGCGTCGCATTCATCATGGAGGGATCCTCCCCGCGCTCGCAGCAGGCGTCAACGAAGCGCCGACGGTCCGCCGAAGGCGGTGGAGCTCGGTCTGGCGGCGGCACGGCGTGACGGCAATTCGCGACGAACGCTGGCGTTGCCCGGCTCAGGTGAAGGTAGCGCTCGGCCCCCGCGCCGTGCGATGAAGTGGCCTCGGCGGGTCGGCAGGGGTGCCACACGCTGCACCCGCGGGCTTTGGGGCGCGGGTTTGGGCCGAGGTTTTTTGGGCCAAGGGGTTTGGAATGCTGCTTCGAAGACTGCTTGGGATCCTGGTCGTGCTCGGCATGGCCTGTGGAGACGACGACACGACGCCGACGCTCGACGCCGGCGCCGACGGCGGCGACGCCGGGACCGACGCCGGTCCTGAGGGGCCGATCGAGATGATCCCGCTCACGAGCGAGCGCGCCTTCGGGGGCCTGACGAGCCACGTCGACGCCGTCCTCGACGAGCGCGGGATGTGGCACATCTACGGCGCCGAGCTGCTCGACGTCATCCGCGTGCAGGGCTACCTGCAGGCGCGCGACCGCATGGGCCAGATGGACTTCATCCGTCGCCAGGCCACCGGCCGCCTCGCCGAGTTCGCGGGCAGCTTCGAGCCCTCGCTCGTGCAGGTCGACGCCGACTCGCGCTTCCAGGGCCACCGCCGCAACGCCGAAGCGATTTGGGAGACGCTCTCCGCTGACGAGCGCGCGCTCGTGCAGGCGCACGCCGACGGGGTCAACTTGCACATCCAGGACCTGCGCGACGGCCGCGCCGTCATGCCGCGCGGCCTCGTCAGCGCGATCCCCGTCGAGAACCTCTCCGATTGGACGCCGCTCGACACGCTCGCCATCGCCCGCCTGCAGGCCGCGTCGCTCAGCTACGACGCGAACAGCGACCTGAGCCGGACGCGCAACCTCAGCGACTGGCGCACGCACGTGACGGGCGACGCCGACGATCCGCGCGTCGCGCGCCTCGCGGGCGCCTACCACGACCTCTTCCCCTTCCGCCCGGCGCGCGAGGTCTTCAACCAGGACGGCTTCCCCAACGTCGGTACCGACAGCGGCACCCGCGCCCTGAACCCACCGCGCCTGCGTCCGCGCACGAGCACGCCGCTCATCAAGCCCGACGTGCTCGCCGCGGCGCAGACCTTCTTCGAGCGCGTCGAGGCCCGCTTCGAGCTGCTCTTCGGCGACAGCTTCCGCGGCTCGAACAGCTGGGCGGTGAGCGGCGAGCACACGGCCAGCGGCGCGGCGATGATGGCCAACGACCCACACCTCTCGCTCACGAGCCCCTCGCTCTTCTGGATGGCGCACGTCAACACCCGGCGCCGCGGCGGCGACGTCGACGTCTCGGGCCAGATGATCGCGGGCACCCCCGTGAACATCTTGGGCTTCAACGAGTCGATCGCCTGGGGCCTGACGACGAGCGGCTACGACGTCGCCGACGTCTACCTCGAGATCATCACCCCGGGCGAGGGCCGCGGCACGGTCGAGCTCGACGGGGCGCAGGTCGCGATCGGAGAGGACGTCGAGATCATCCGCAACGACCTCGGCGTCGAGACGCGCGTCGTCTTCGAGCGCGTGCCGCACCACGGCCTCATCATCCCGGGCACCCGCCGCGCCTGCGAGGCGAGCGACCCGCCGCCCTGCGAGGTCGGGAAGGATCAGGCGCTGAGCGTGAAGTGGACCGGCAACGAGCCCACGAACGAGGCCGGCGCCTTCCTCGACCTCTACACCGCGCGCAACGTCGACGACGCCCGCGACGCCTTCCGTCGCTTCGAGGTCGGCGGGCAGACGCTCACCGTCGCCGACCGCGACGGCAACATCTACTACACCAGCTCGGTCCGCATCCCCGTCCGCCAGGCCGGCGCGCTCACGTACGATCCGACGACGACCGACGGCGCCCTCCCCTGCTACGTGCTCGACGGGACCGGCGGCATGGAGTGGACGGGGAGCTACCTCGACGAGCGCTACATCCCCCACCAGCGCAACCCCGCGCGCGGCTTCGTCGCGACCGCGAACGCCGACCCGGTCGGTGTCACCGCGGACGGCGACGTCCTCAACGGCGTCGACCCGAGCTCGACCGCGGACGACTTCTACATCGGCTGCGACTTCGACCGCGGCAACCGCCTCGCCCGCATCACCGAGCGCCTCGAGGCCCTCGTCGCGGGCGACGCCGTCACGCCCGAGGACATGTCCGCCCTGCAGAACGACGCGGTCTCGCCCTTCGGCCGCATCCTGACGCCGATGATCCTGGCCGAGCTCACCCGCGCCTTCGAGGAGCGCGCGACCCCCGGCACGCATGAGGATCTGAGCGCCGCCGTCGTCGAGCTCGAGGATGCGCTCGAGCGCGTCGAGATGGCGCGCGACCGGCTCGTGGCCTGGACGAGCTTCGACACGCCCGCCGCCGTCGAGGGCTCGCCGAGCGCGGACGCGATCGCCGACAGCGTCGCCACCTCGATCTTCAACGCGACGATGGGCCACCTCATGCGGCTCACCTTCGACGACGAGTTCGACTACTTCCACGACGGCGAGCTCAACGGCAACCCGCGCCGCTCGAACCTCGCGGCCACGACGATGATCTTGCTCGCGACCCGCCCCGAGACGCTCGTGACCTGGGACGCCGACCTCGGCGACTCCGTGCTCTGGGACGACCTCGGCACCGACCCGGTCGAGAGCCGCGGCGATCGGGTGCTGCGCGCCGTCGCGGCTGCGCTGGTCACGCTCGAGGAGACCTTCTCGAGCCCGGACATGAGCACCTGGCGCTGGGGCCAGATCCACACGCTCCGCCTCGACGCCCTCGTCCCGGTCGGCATCTTCGGAAGCGACCCGATCTCGATCCCCGTGCCCGGCGACCCGATGTTCCCCCACGGCTTCCCCCGCCAGGGCGATCGAGACGTCGTCGACTCGGCGAACTTCGGCATGTTCAACTTCTTCCAGCGCGACTACGGCTCCGGACCGCAGCAGCGCCTCGTGGTCGAGATGCGGCCCGATGGCCCCCAGGCGTGGAACGCGCTCCCGGGCGGCAACAGCGAGGACCCCGACAGCCCGCACCACCGAGACGAGATGGAGCGCTGGCGCCGCAACCAGGTCAGCCGCGTGGCGTTCACCGAGGACGAGGTGGTCGCGGCGGCCACGGCGCGCTTCCGCTTCACCCCCTGAGGCACTTCGCCACACCATTGATGAGGCGACCCCACGGTCCGTCGAAGAACCCCTTCCCCGACGGACCTCGGGTTGGAGGGCTCCCTCGGGTTTTCCCTGGGCAGAGGCGTCTCGCCGATGTCGGCCACGGCGCGCGGTTCCAGCGCTCTCCCCACGGAGGGGGGCTCTTCGACGATCCGAGGAACACTCGGTCCCAGCGTCGACCCACGCGGCCGGCCCCCCGCTCCCCGACGAGGCTCGAACGGGACGGAGTGTTTCTCGTGCCGTCCGCCCGAAGGGGGAGGCTCCCCCCGCCGCCTCGCGCTACCATGCGGCGCTCATGGCGTCCCCCGCCACACCCCGCGCGATCGAGCCCCCCGTGAGCGAGTCGGTTCCCGTCGACGACCCGCTCGTCGGCCGCGTGCTCGAGGACCGCTACCGCGTCGACTCCCTCCTCGGGGAAGGCGGCATCGGCCGCGTCTACCGCGCCACTCACCTCAAGCTCGATCGGCCGGTCGCGCTCAAGGTGCTGCACGAGGGCTTCCGCGACGCCGAGGACATCCGCCTGCGCTTCGAGCGCGAGGCCAAGACGCTCTCGGCGCTCCGGCACCCCCACATCGTCACCATCACCGACTACGGCGTCGCCGAGGGCATGCCCTACCTCGTGATGGAGCTCGTGGAGGGCCGTGACCTCGACGCGCTCATCGAGTCCGCGAAGCAGACCCTGCCCATCGAGCGCGCCGTCGGCCTGATGACGCAGGTGCTGCGCAGCCTCGCGCACGCGCACGCGCTGGGCATCATCCACCGCGACCTCAAGCCGGCGAACGCGCTGCTCCAAGAGCTGCCCGACGGCACCGACCACGTCGAGGTCCTCGACTTCGGGCTCGCGAAGTTCATCGACGACGCCCCCGCGGCGCCCGCCAGCCCGAAGCTCACGCGCGCGGGCACGATCGTCGGCACGCCGGCGTACATGGCGCCGGAGCAAGCGTCCGCGGGCCACTGCGACGCGCGCACCGACGTCTACGCCGCTGGGGTGATGCTCTTCGAGCTCGTCACCGGCGAGCTGCCCTTCGTCACCACCGATCCGGGGGCGATGCTGCGCGCGCACCTGGCGCAGGCGCCGCCGAAGCTGCGCAGCCTCCGGCCCGACGCGCCCGCCGCGCTCGAGGCCATCGTCGCGCGGGCGCTCGAGAAGGACCCCGCGCGGCGCTTCGCGGACGGCGCCGAGATGCTCCAGGCGCTCGAGACGGTCGCGCACCCTCCGGAGCGCGAGAGCGCGACGGACGCGCTGCGTCAGACGATGCAGTCGCTGTCGGTGCAGGTCCCCGAGAAGCTCCGGGGTGTCGCGACGCAGCTCAAGCTCGACGAGCGCCTCGAGGCTTTGCACCGCCGGCTGCCGTCGCGCCTCCAGGTCCTCCCGCCCCGTGCCCTCGCGGGCGTGTTCATTGGGCTCGTCGCGCTGGTCTTCGTCCTCGTCGTCGCGAGCGCGCTCGGCGGCGACGAGGAGGAGGAGACCGAGCCGCCGCCCGACGTCCACGCGATCCAGCGGCTGCTGCCGCCCTTGCCGCCCGACACCCCGCTCATGGAGGTGCGCCAGACGGTCGAGCTGCCGCCGGCCCGCGACCCTTGGCAGTCCGGCGCGGGAGAGCTCCCGCCCGAGCTCTTCTCGCTCAAGGCGCAGGTCGATCAAGGGCGCCGCCTGAACCGCCGCTACATGGGGAGCGTCCGGCAGATCGCGTCCCAACATCCGAACGACTGCCGGCCGAAGCTCGTGCTCGCGCGCGCGTACGTGCTGCAGCGCTGGCTCTCGCACGCCTTGCCCTATTATTACGACGTCCTCGAGCTCGACCCGAGCTGCCGCGGCGAGCCCGCGATGCTCGCGAGCATGCTCGAGATGGTCCGCAGCGAGAACCTCGAAGAAGAAGCCTCGCGGGCGGTCGTCCGAATCTACGCGCGCGAGGCGCTCGAGCCGACGCGCGCCGAGCTCGCGCGCACCCGCCGCCCCGTGGAGCGCGAGCGCCTCGAGCGCCTCATCGCCGCCCTCGAAGCGCTCTGACGCCGAGACGCGGGGCGCCGCTCGACGACGAGGCGGACGAGTCCGTCGCGGGCCCGGAGCGTCCACGAGAAGTCCCTCGGGAACGCGAGCGCCTGGAGCGCGGGCGGAGGCCGGGCCTACGCCTGCACGCCCGTGCGCGCGAGCAGCTCCGCGAGGCGCGCGTCCGCCTCCTCGCGGTGCGCGCGGTAGCGTTCGTCGCGGACGATCGAGCGGTGGAAGTCACCGGCCTCGCCGATCGGCTGACCCGCGACCCACATCGCGTGGATCGCGGCGTCGACGTCGCTCGTCACGAGCGCGCCGACCACGTCCGCCGCGGGCCAGAAGGTGGGATGGTCGACGTCGTAGACGACCACGTTCGCGAGCGCGCCGGGCGCGAGCACGCCCGCGCGCACGTGGGGGTGGAGCGCGCCCGGAACGCTCGTGATCCTCGAGTAGAGCTCGGCGGGGGCGGCCGCCGCCTCGAAGCGCGCGTAGCTCGCGTCGCGCGCGCGCTGCACGGACGCCGCGTCGCCGCGGCCCGCGAGGAAGCGCTCGTACGCGTCGCCGAAGCTCGCGGGGAGCGTGCGCATCCCGGCGACGAGGCGCAGCTCCTTGCGGAGCTGCATCGAGTCGTTGCTCGCCGCGCAATCCGTCGCGACCACCCAGCTCACGCCGGCCGCTTCCCAATGGTCGACGCGCGCGGGGAAACCGAAGAGGAGCTGCGCGTAGGGGCACGCGACGAGGGCGTGCGCGGGCCCGAGGCGCGCGAGCTCGGCGTCATCGACGAAGAGGGCGTGCGCGAACACGCCGCGCGCGTGCTCGAGCAAGCCGACGCGCTCGAGCAGCCCGAAGGGGGTGGTGCCGTGCACCTCGCGCGCCCGCTCGACCTCCTCGAGCGACTGCGCCAGGTGGGCATGCACCGGCAACCCTAGGCGCTCGGCCATCGCGCCGACCTCGCGCCAGAGCGTCGGCGAGACCGTGTCGGTGGCGTGGGGGCCGAGCGCCGCGTAGACGCGCGGCATCCCCGCGAGCGCGAGCGTCTCCGTCGCCTCGAGCTCCTGCTCCCAGCGCGGCGTCGCTCCCCTCGGCGCGCGGGGATCGACGCTCGGTCCGGCGAGGTCCTGGACCGTCGGGGCGATCACCGCCGCGAGGCCGGTGTCGGAGATCCCCGCGGCGAGCGCGGCGCCGAAGAAGTAGTGGTCCCAGACGAGGCCCACCCCCGAGAGCAGCGACTCCCACGCCCCCATGCGCGCGAATGCCCGGACGTCCTCGGGCGTGAGCGCGTGCTCCACGCGATAGAAGAGATCCTCGACCACGTTCCCCGCCGTGGCGCCGCCGACGCGACCGCGCAGCGTCGAGAGCGCGCAGTGGGTGTGCGCGTTCACCAGCGCGGGGGCGATCAGCCGGTCACGAAGCTCGATCGGCTTCGGCGCGTCGCTCGGCGCCGGCCCCCGGCCCACCGCGGCGATCCGAGGCCCCTCGACGCGCACCCAGCCCGGCGCGACGCAAGGGATCGACGACTCCTCGAAGAGAACCCGAGACGACACGAGCGTGAAGGCCACCCCCGCAGCCTACGACGCCGGGCCGCCGACGCCACGTCCACGCTCGCGTCGTCCACGACGTCCACGTGCGCGTCCAGGTCCACGTGCGCGTGCGCGTGCGCGTCCACGTCCACGTGCGCGTGTCCGACTCCGTGTCCGAGTCCGACTCCCTGTCCGACTCCAAGTCCACAAAGGAGCGGGATAACCCCGTTCAACCCGGCAGAGGACTCGCGTCCGACGCCTCGAGCGCCAAGCGAGGCTCCTCGACGCCGACACGGATCACGACCTCTCCCGACGCGCCGCGCGACTGGACCGCGCGCGCGCCCCCCAGCTCCACGGCGAAGACCGCCTCGACCAGCGTGACCAACCACGCGGGGACCTCTCCATCGGTCGGCCGAAAGACCAGCACGCCGCCGCCCGCCTCGCGCTCGAAGCTCGCGCCGGTCCCCACACCCAGCGCCTCGATCAGCCCAGCGAGGTCGTCCGCGCGCGCAGCGACGCTCCAGCGCCACACGAGCGCGGCCCCGCCGTCGCCGTGCACGGCCTCGAGCGTCGACGCCAGGTCGCGGACGACTCGGCACGCGAGCGCCGCCCCCGCGCGCACGCGCTCGCGCCCCGCTTCGGCCTCCGCCGCGGCGCGCGACGCCTCCGCCTCGCTCATCCGGAGCCGAACCTGGAGCGCCTCTTGCGCGACGTTGTGACGCCGCGTCGCCTGCGCGGCGTCCTCGACCGCGGCCGCCAGCCGCGCACGGAGCGCGTCCAGCTCGGCGAGGGCGGCCTCGAGCTCGGCGCTCTTCGCGGCGACGACCGCGGCCTTCTCCGAACGCTCCATCGCGAGCGCGTCGAGCTCGGCGGCGTTCTCCTTCGCGAGCTGCTCGAGCTTCGCTTCGCTCGACTGGATCACCTGCTCGACCTTCGCTGCGTGGGCCTTCGCGGCGTCCTCGAGCTCGACGGCCAGCGCCCGAGCCCGCGCCTCGGCGTCGAGCGCTCGCTGCGCGGCGCGGTCCAGCGCGCTCTGCGCCTTCTCGCGCGCCGCCGCGGCGTTCTTCGCCTCTTGCTGCCACTTCCGCTCGAGCTCGGCCTCGCGCGCGGCGACGGCCGCGCCCTTCTGGTCGTCCCACGTCGCCCGCAGGGCGCCGAGCTCCGCCTCGACCTGCTCGGCGCGCGAGCGCGCCTTCTCGCCCCGGCTCCGCTCCTGCTCGAGCGACTTCTCGAGGTCGGCGAGGAGGCGCGCGAGCGTGTCGCGCTCTCCTTGGAGCTCGGCGAGCGCGCGCTCCCGCTCGGCGAGCTCGCGCTCCCGCTCGGCGAGCGCGCTCTTCGTCTGCGTCGCCTCGTCTTCGATCGCCTTCCACTCGTCGGCCGAGTGGATCACCCGACCGAAGAGCGTCGTCGCCTTCGCTTTGGCGTCGTCGCTCATTGGAGCGCACCCGTCGCCGTCGCGCTGCCATCCACCACGCGGCGCATGAAGCTCAGCAAGATGCCGGGAGGCACTTCCGGCTTGGCGATGACCGTGAGGTGCCCGCCGTCTGGCAGCACGGCCACGAGGAGGACGCGGCCTTGGAACATGATCATCACGACGTTGCACTCGCCGCAGCGCCAGCCCGCGCCCAGACGATCGACGCTGCGCACGAGGAGATCGATCCGCATGGCGTCGACCTCCGTCGCGGGGAGCTGACCCGCTTGGGCCACGATCCGGCCGTGACCATCGGTCTGGACGATGCCGTCGGCGTGCCGACCCACCTCTTCGAAGACCTCTCCGATCTCCCGCATAATCCTCCCAACGGCTCCCGCGGGGCCCGTCGCCCGTGGGCCGGCCGCCTCCGCCCGCCCAACCTCGCCGACCCGCAACGTCTGTCGTTCCAGACTGCCCCGAGGGTACTCGCTCCGGCGTGTCATTGGAGATAGCACAGTTGTATTATTTTACTCGCAACGCTCGTCCCACACGCCACCACAACAGGCTCCGCAACCGCCCGTGACGCCTCGCGTCCGCCGAGTCCGAGTCCGAGTCCGAGTCCGAGTCCGAGTCTGAGTCCGAGTCCGAGTCCGAGTCCGAGTCCGAGTCCGAGTCCGAGTCCGAGAGCCGGAAGACGGCGCCGCCCGTCGCCGCCGTCGCGTGGCGTCGCGTCACGAGCCCGACTCGTTGGGCTCCCCTGGCTCCCCCGGCTCCCCCGGCTCCCCCCTCAGCCTCGCGAGGCGCGCGCCGATCTGCGCCTCCAGGCCGTTCCGAGTCGGCACGTAGTAGCGCCGGCCCACGAGCGCGTCGGGGAGGTAGACGGCGCCCCTCGCGAAGCCGCCTTCGTCGTGCGGGTAGCGGTAACCCACGCCGTGCCCGTCCGCCTTCATCAGCGCCGTCGGCGCGTTGCGCAGCGGCATGGGCACCGGCAGCGCGCCGTGGGCCTCGACGTCCTTGCGCGCGGCGACGAAGGCGACGTAGGTCGCGTTCGATTTCGGCGCCACCGCGAGGTAGGTGCAGCATTGCGCGAGCGTGTGCATCGCCTCGGGCATCCCGAGCCGGTGGAACGCCGCGTCCGCCGCGACCGCGACCTGCAGCGCGCGAGGATCGGCGTTGCCCACGTCCTCGCTCGCGAAGATGATCATCCGCCGCAAGAGGAAGCGAGGGTCCTCTCCGGCCTCGAGCATCCGCATCATCCAGTAGAGCGACGCGTCGGGGTCGCTCCCGCGCATCGACTTGATGAAGGCGCTGACGACGTCGTAGTGCTGCTCGCCGTCCTTGTCGTAGAGCAACGTCTTGGACTCGAAGGCCTGCGCGACGGCGTCGACGTCCACGGGGCGTCCGTCGGCGGCGAGCGCCTCGAGCACCGTCAGGGCGCGTCGCGCGTCGCCACCGGACGCGTGCGCCAGCGCGCGAATCGCCTCGTCGTCGACCTTGGCCTCGGGTAGCCCCTTCGCATCCTTGAGCGCGCGGCGCAGCAAGCGCTCGACCTCGTCGGGCGTGAGGCTCTCCAGCCGAAAGACGCGGGCGCGGCTGAGCAGGGCCGCGTTCACCGCGAAGCTCGGGTTCTCGGTGGTGGCGCCGACGAGCGTGACGGTGCCGTCCTCGACGTGCGGCAGGAGCGCGTCCTGCTGTGCCTTGTTGAAGCGGTGGATCTCGTCGACGAAGAGGATCGTCCGTCCTCCGCGGCGGCGCCGGTCCTTGGCTGCGGCCAGGAGCTTGCGGAGCTCCGGCACCCCACCGAGCACGGCGCTGAAAGGCTCGAACGTCGCCGAGGTCTCCTGGGCGAGCACGCGCGCGAGCGTCGTCTTCCCGGTCCCGGGCGGCCCCCAGAGCACGATCGACGGCATGCGGTCCGCCTTGACGAGCCGCGCGAGCAGCTTGCCGGGCCCGAGCAGGTGCGACTGCCCGACGATCTCGCCGAGCCGCTGCGGTCGCATCCGCTCGGCGAGCGGCGCCGACGCCTGAGCCTGTCGGTCGAAGAGGTCCTCCATGGCGCGGAGGCTGGCCCTTGCCCAACGGGCGGGCAACCGGCGGCGCCCTTGGACGCTGAGCGCCTTCTCCCGGGGGCCGGGCGAGGGCCCTCTGCTCGGCGGAGCTGCGGAGCTCCTCGGCGGAGCCGCGACCTCCCCGATGGCGCGCCGTCGTTCCCCGACGGGTTCCGCTTCGACGGAAGGCTTGACGCAGATCCCGGCACCCTCTACCCCCAGGAGGCGATGAAGGTGCAGCTCGGCTTCGACTTCGGGCCGCGCGAGGCCGCCGAGGCCCTCGGAGCGGGCGAGGCTTCGGCGCCTCGGCCAGACGCGCCGCCGACGGCGTCGCCGCGACCCGACGCGCCCCGGACCTGACGCGCCCGACCGACGTGCGCTCCGACCTGATGCGTGTGCCGCGACCCGACGCGCCCGACCAGACCGCGCTGCCGACGGCGTCGCCGCGACCTGACGCGCCCTGACCCGATGGCCTGATCCGACGCGCCGCGACCCGACGCGCCGCCGCGACCCGACGCGTGCGCGCCCCCGCGTGCCGTCGGCCAGCGCCCCCGAGCTCCCCACTGGCGAAGAACCGCCCCGCGGCGCCTGCGGCCGCCTTCGCGCCCTATGCGAGCACGCTCGCGGCCACGCTCGGGCTGCCCGACCCCGCTCGGGCCAAGCGTCGCTCCCCCACGTCCTCGAGCCCGCGCGTCATCGCGACCACGCACCTCGCGCTCTCGATCGAGCGCGTCGTCGGCGCGCCCGTCGACGTGGTCGTCACGCAGAACCGGCGGATGATGGTCTCGGCGCGACGAGAGGCCGACGCGCTCGTCGTGCGCGTCCACGAGATGTTCCTGCTCGCCCCCGCGCCGGTGGTCGACGCGCTTGGGCGCTACCTCAAGGACCGACGCAAGGAGGACGCGGCGATCCTCGACACCTTCATCGCCTCGCGACGCGAGCTCATCACCAAGCCGAAGGTCCGGCGGACGGTGCTGCGCACGCGCGGCGCCCACCACGACCTGCGCGAGATCTTCGAGGCGCTCGAGCCCCGCTTCGTCGAGAGCTTCGAGGGGGTCCAGATCACCTGGGGCCGGCTGACCCGGCGCAAGCGGGGCCAACGCGGGCTGCAGCTCGGCACCTACTCGCCGTCCGAGCGCCTCATCCGCATCCACCCCATCCTCGACCAGGCGTGGGTGCCCGGCTTCGTCGTCGCGACGGTGGTCCACCACGAGATGCTCCACCACGCGCTCCCCGCGGTGATGGACAACGGCCGCGCGTACTTCCACACGCCCGAGTTCCGGCGCCGCGAGGCCGCCTATCCCGACCACGCGCGCTGCGAGGCGTGGGAGCGGGCGAACATCGGCAACCTCCTCCGCTCGATGCCGCGCTGATCCTCGCCTTGGCATCCTCGCGTTCGACCCCATACCCTGCTCGGCGGGACGCCCCGCTCGACGGGACACGCCACTCGGCACGTGGAGGAGAGGTCATGAGGACGATGATGCTGGCGCTGGTCGCGGTGCTCTCGATGTCGGCGCTCTCGATGCCCGGAAGCGCGCTCGCTCAGGAGCCCCAGGCCGCGGCCCCCGTGGCGGCAGTGGGGGCAGCAGCGGCGCTCGACCCCGCCGACGGCGCGCTCGTGCTCCGGCCGAGCTTCCTCTGGGGCTTCATCAAGGAGGACCGCACGCACGGTTTCGGCGGCGGGCTCGAGCTCTTGCGCTACCCGAACGCCTCCGGCTGGCGCTGGGGCGTGTTCGCCGAAGGGCTCGGGCAGCTCGACGGCGCGTGGCGGGTCGCGGGCGGGCTCTCCGGCGGGTACGGCGTCTTCGGTACGCAGATCGGGCTCGCGCACCGCACCGTCGGCGACTACGCCGCGGCGACCTCGCTGCAGATCGCCAAGACCCTCACGCTCGGCCCCGCCGGGATCGCGCTGCGCGTCACCCTCCCGATCCATCACCACCAGCCCGCGCAGCTCCCCGCGATGGAGCGGCAAGGCGTCGAGATGGCGCTGGTCTTCCAGCTCGGCTGGTCGTTCACCGTGCGTGGCGTTCGGCCGCGGCACACACACTCGTGCGGCTCGCACGGCCACGGCCGCAGCGGCGACCTGCTCTGACGCCCGCCTCGCGGAAGCGGGCTCGGCCGCGGAGCGCCCTCAGAGCCCGCTCGCGGAAGCGGGCTCGGACGCCGAACGCTCTCAGAGCCCGCTCGGGGAAGCGAGCTCGACCGCCGATCGCCCTCAGACGAAGAGCGAGCTGACCGAGTCGCTGTGGTGAATGCGCTTGATCGCCTCACCGAGCAGCTTCGCGACCGACAGCACGCAGAACTTGCCCGAGGCCTTCGCTTCGGCCGTGAGCGGGATCGAGTCGGTCACGATGACCTCCTCGAGCGGCGACGCCACGATCCGCTCGATCGCCGGCCCCGAGAGCACGGCGTGGGTCGCGGCGGCGAAGATGCGCCTCGCCCCCTTCTCCTGCAGCGCACGCGCGGCGTTGGTGATCGTGCCCGCCGTGTCGATGATGTCGTCGAGGAGCACGCAGTCGCGGTCCTTCACGTCACCGATGATGTGCATGATCTCGGAGATGTTCGCCTTCGGCCGCCGCTTGTCGATGATCGCGAGCTCGGCCCCGACCCGCTTGGCGTAGGCGCGCGTCCGCTCCACGCCGCCCGCGTCCGGAGACACGAAGACGGGCGCGGGGTCGCCCGAGAAACGCGGCCGCATATGCTCGAGAAAGACGGGCATCGCGTAGAGGTGATCGAAGGGGACGTTGAAGAACCCCTGGATCTGGCCCGCGTGCAGGTCCATCGCGACGACGCGGTTGATGCCGGAGGCCGTGAGCAGATCGGCCACGAGCTTCGCGGTGATCGGCGTGCGAGGGGCCGCCTTTCGATCCTGTCGCGCGTAGCCGTAGTACGGCATGACCGCGGTGATGGAGCCCGCCGAGGCGCGCTTGAGCGCGTCGGTCATGACGAGCAGCTCCATCAGGTGATCGTTCACCGGCGCGCAGGTGGGCTGGATGATGTAGACGTCCACGCCCCGGACGTTCTCGAGGATCTCCGTGAACACCTCGCCGTCCGAGAAGCGCGCGTTCTTGACACGGCCGAGCGGGAGCTCGAGGTAGCTCGCGATCGACTCGGCGAGGGGGAGGTTGGCGCTGCCGGAGAACACGCAGGTCGACTTGAACACCATGAGTCTCCTCGCTGCCTTCCCCCGCTGAGGGCGATTCCTCGCCAAACGCGGGCCATTCCGCCATCGCGCGGTCGCCGCACCACCTGGGGGCCGCCGATCGCGCCGATGGGTAGCAACCGCCCTCGGGGGTGTCAAACGGGATCCGAGTCCGTGACGCGGCGACCTCGAAAAGAGGCGTTCGGAGGGGGCTCGAGCGGGGCGACGGATCGCCTCGAGACCCCCCGAGATCGCCCGAACCGAGCTGCGGCCAACGAGGCCACCGGGCGTCGCTTTGGCGCGCATCCCCTTGAGCCCACGAGGGAATCGGCGGCTCACGGTCGACACACCCTCGAGGCCCCCGCGAGGCCGCGCGTCGCTTCTCGGGCCTCCGCGATTGCGCTCGTCGGCCAGCCTCGTCATCGTCGCGGCCACGTCGAGGGAGCGTTGCCGTCCACGCTGGCCCACCACCTCGACGATTTCGGGAGGAACGATGTCCGTCACCGTCACGCTCGTCACGGATCGACCCACTTTTGCGCCGGTGTGGCGCGACGCGCTCCAGCGCCACGACTTCGCGATGAGCCTTCGTGAGCCGGCGTCCCTCGGCCGCTTCCCCGTTCAGGGGACCGTCGTCGTCTTCGATGCGGCGGCGGATGGCCTCGACGAGGACGATCTCCTCAGCGGCGTCGGGTACGTCCGCGCGGCCGGCGGCGTCGCCGTCGTGTACGTCGAGGGCGAGATCGAGCCGATCGTCGAAGAGATCTGCGCAGGGTGCGTCGCGCGCTCCCCGAGCGACGTCGACCGCGTCGCGCGCAACCTCGCGCGCCGCCTGGACGCCGATCGCGCCAAGCGCTTCGAGTTCGTGACGGTCGCGCCGAGCGACGACGAGATCCTCGCGATCCTCGGCGACGGGCACTCGACCCTGGTCAAGCGGCCGCTCGGCGCCGAAGACGACGGCAGCGAGGTCGTCGCGATCGCGCTGGCGGACGACGCGACGCACGCGACGCTCGAGCTGCAGAGCGGCGCCGAGCTCGTGCTGCACGTCGAGAGCTTCGGCGCGACGCACACCAACGGCGCGAGCATGCCCATCGACGGCGCCCGCCTGGGCGCGCGTCTGCGCGCGCTCCGGCTCGAGGCGGGCCTCACGCAGGCCGAGCTCGCTCGGCGCACGGGCATCCACCGCCCCAACATCGCCCGCGTCGAGGCGGGGCGCCACACGCCCTCGCTCGAGACGCTCACGCGCCTCGCGACCGCGATCGGCGTCCCCGCGACGCGCGTCCTCGCCGCGGAGGCCTGAGCCCACGGCAGCATCGACGGAGGCCCGAGCCAGCGCTCGGGCCTTCGTCGTTCCGTCGGGTTGGAACACCGAACCGGACTCGGACGGACTCGGACGGACTCGGACTCGGACTCGGACTCGGACTCGGACTCGGAATCGGACTCGGAATCGGACTCGGACTCGGACTCGGACTCGGAATCGGACTCGGAATCGGACTCGGACTCGGACTCGGAATCGGACTCGGACTCGGAATCGGACTCGGACTCGGAATCGGACTCGGAATCGGACTCGGACTCGGAATCGGACTCGGAATCGGACTCGGAATCGGACTCGGAAATCGGACTCGGAATCGGACACGCGCCGGACATTTGGGGGCGACGCGGCGCTCGCGCTACGATCCACCCGTGCGCCTCGTCGCGATCGCCGTCCCCCTCGTCCTCGCCGCGTGCGCGTCGCGCGCGCCGACGCAGACCACCGTCTCGCACGGCGACACGGCGGACGGCTGGCTCGAGAACGGCGTCCCGATCGCGGATCGCGGCGAGGGCTACATCCGCGCGCGGCCCGGCGAGAGCACCCGCTTCGGGACCCCCGCGATGGTCTCGCTCATCGAGCGGTCCGCCGCGGAGGTCGCGCGCGCCTTCCCAGGCGGCGCACCGCTCCGCGTCGGCGATCTCTCGGCCCCGCAGGGAGGCCGACACAGCCGCCACCGGAGCCACCGCAACGGGCGCGACGTCGACCTCATCTTCTACGCGACCGACCCGGCCGGACGTGCCGTGCCCGGCCGGGGCTTCGTCGCCTACGATCGCCACGGCGTCGGGGTCGTGCCGCCGGAGCTTCGAGAGCAGAGCGGCGAGATCCTCCGCTTCGACGACGCCCGCAACTGGCACCTCGTCCGCACGATGTTGCTCGACCGCGAGGTCGAGGTGCAGTGGATCTTCTGCTCGCACGGCGTGAAGGCGCGGCTCCTCGCCTGGGCGGCCGCGCACGAGCCCGACCCCGAGGCGCTCTTTCGGGCCGCGTGGATCCTGCAGCAGCCCTCGCGCGGCGCCCCCCACGACGACCACTTCCACGTCAGGATCGCCTGCGACCTCGACGAAGCCGCCGCGCCCTTCGACGCCTGCCGCGATCGCGGCCCGGTCTGGTCGTGGTGGCGCGACGCCGTCGCGAAGCGCGACGCTTACGCGCCCCTCGACGATCTCGGCCTGGTCGAGGCGCTCCTCGACGAGGCCCCCGACCTCCGCCTCGCGGCGCGCTGACTCGGTCGCACTCGGGCGCGCTCGACGCGGGCGGGGCTTACCGCACCGTGGGCTCGGCCGACGGCCCCAGTCCCGAGACGCTGTCCCAAGACGCTGTCCCAAGACGCTGTCCCAAGACGCTGTCCCAAGACGCTGTCCCAAGACGCTGTCCCAAGACGCTGTCCCAAGACGCTGTCCCGAGACGCTGTCCCAAGACGCTGTCCCAAGACGCTCACGCCCCCGGGTTGACCCTGGGCCGCAGGGACGTAGCTTTGGCGGCCGGCGCCCCCGCCGCCCACCGACCATGGCCAGAGAACCCCGAGACCTCGATCCCCTCAACGCCCACCTCGACCGCGCGTGGGACCTCGTCTCGGAGGGCGACTTCGATGGCGCGCTCGACGCGGCGCAGAAGTCCCTCGAGATCGACGAGGCGTCTCCCGAGGCCCACAACCTCATGGGCTACGTGCTCGCCGCTGCTGGCCACCTCGAGCCCGCGATAGCCCACTACCGCGAGGCCATCGAGCTCGACGCGAGCTTCTTCGAGGCGATGCTCAACGCCGCCGAGGCCTACCTGCAGCTCGACCAGATCCAAGAGGCGCTCGCGATGGCGAGCGACGCCACCGACGTCGCGCACACCCACGACGAGCGCGCCGACGCGCTGCTCCTGCAGATCGACGCGCTCCTCGCGGCGGGCCGTCGCGAAGAGGCCGAAGAGCTCGTGCGCGATCTGCCGGAGGGTCCCTTCGAGAACCCCTCGCTCGACTTCCTCGTCGGCCGCGCCCTCTACGAGACGGGCGACATCGAGGGCGCGTCGATCCGCATCGAGCAGGCTGCGGGCTCGGGATCGATGGACCCCGACGTGCACTATTACCTCGGCCTCGTGCGCGAGAACCGGGGCGATCTCCGTGGCGCGGTCGCGGCGTTCCTCCAAGCGCGCGACCTCGAGCTCGAGACCGGGCGGCCCCCGTGGTCCGAGCCCATTCCCCGCTTCGAGCGGCGCGTGCTCGCCGCCATCCGCTCGCTCGAGGGCGGCCTCGGCGACAAGCTCGACGGCGCGCTCGTGCTCGTCGACGAGGTCCCGGGCGCGGAGGTCGTCAGCGAGGGCATCGATCCCCGCGCGCCGCTCCTCCTCGACGACCTCCCGCTCGCCGACGGCAGCCAGCTCCGCCGCTGCTTCGTCTACCAGCGCAACGTGGAGCGGCTCTCGACCGGCCCCGAGCACGCACAAGAGGTGCTCACGCGCCTCTTCGCCGAAGAGATCCCGCGCGCCTTCGAGTGAAGGCGCAGACAGCTGCGCGAAGACCACCGCCAACGGCGAAGCCGCTCACCACCGACGGCGAAAGACGCTCACCGCCGACGGTGACGCGCTCACCACCGACGGAGAAGACGCTCACCACCGACGGCGAAGCCGCTCACCACCGACGGCGAAGACGCTCACCACCGACGGAGAAGACGCTCACCCGCCGGCTCCTACCGAAGGCGCTCACCGCCGACGGCTCACGGCGTGTCGAGCGCGTCCGGCTCCCCACCAAGCCCCCACCACGCGCTCGCGAAGTCCTCGGGGACGGCGGAGGTCACCTCGAGCGTGGCGCCTGGCCGAGCGACGTCGGGGAGCACGAGCGTCGCGCAGTGCAGCATCACCCTCCGCGCGGTCACGACGCGGCCGTCGTCACGGACGAGACGCCGGGGCCCGCCGTAGATCACGTCACCGAAGAGCGGCGCGCCCGCGTGGGCCGCGTGCACGCGGAGCTGGTGGGTGCGGCCAGTCTCGGGATGAAGCGCGAGCAGCGCGCCCGCGGGGGCGCTCGCGCGCAGCGCGTAGCGGGTCGCCGCCGACCGGGCGCGACGCTCGGGCGGCAGCGCCGCCGGATCGGTGACGACCACGCGGCGCCGCTTGTCCTGCGGGTCGATCGCGAGCGCGGCCTCCCACCGCCCCTCGGCCGGCGCTGGCGCCTGCGCGACGAGCGCGAGGTAGAGTCGCCGGTACGTCCCGTCGCGGCGCGCGGCCAGGAGCGCGTCGTTCGCCTCGCGTGTGCGGGCGAAGGTGACGAGGCCAGTGACTTCGGCGTCGAGGCGCGAGGTCGCGTGCAGCCGCGGCGCCTCCGGGTCGAGCGTCGCGACGAGCTGCGTGAGCGCGAGCTCGTCGCCCGGCGTGGTCGTGGCCAGCCCGCTCGGCTTCTCGACGACCAACAGGTGCGCGTCGCGGTGCGCGATGCGGATCGCGCTCGGCTCCATCGCGACGCGCCTCATCCGTGACCGACGAGCGTGGGGGCCGCCGACGCCTCGGCGACCGCCTCGACCAGGTGCACCTCGCCGCGGTCTCCGTCGAGCCGCACGCGATCCCCCGTCCTCAAGGTCGCCATGCCGTGCTTCACGTTGACGACCGCGGGGACGCCGTACTCGCGCAGCACGATCGAAGCGTGCGAGAGCGGGCCGCCGAGATCCGTCACGACCGCGCTGGCGACCAAGAAGAGCGGCGACCAGCCGACGTCGGCCTGCGCGACGACGAGG